>CAMDYM010000001.1 GCA_945910425.1 uncultured Candidatus Melainabacteria bacterium
TCTTTAGCAACTTCACGCCATTCGTCTTCCAAAACGCTATAGGCATGGTTCCAGAATTTTTCTATCGCGTAAGTTTCCCGTTCTTCCTTATGCAGAATATGCACAACTACATCACCGTAATCAATCAAATTCCAACGGTTTTTCATATCGTTTTCCTGTCTTACAGGCAGTCTTGAAAAATTCTTCTTAACGTTATCTTTTACAGTTTCCATTAACGCTTTAACCTGCGGAGTTGAATCCCCCGTTACAATTACAAAATAATCGGCAAGTGAGGATACATTACTTATATTTAGTATTGTAATATCTTTTCCCAATTTATCGTCTAAAAACTGTGCAATTATACATGCAAACTTATGCGAATCCATTATTTTTTAACCTTGTCACCTTTCTTACTTAAGCATATCTACGCGGCGTTTGTGTCTTCCGCCTTCAAAACCTGTTTTAAGCCAAATATCAACGATATCCAACGCTAAATGTACACCAATAACACGTTCTCCAAGACATAAGATATTAGCATTATTATGAGCACGAGAAACCCGAGCAGAGTATGTATCTCCGCATAAAGCAGCCCTTACACCGTGAACTTTATTCGCTGCAATTGACATACCGATACCTGTTCCGCAAACCAAAATTCCGCGATTTACTTCGCCTGAAATAACTTTTTCGGCTACTTTATTTGCAATTACAGGGTAATCGCAAGATTCGGGAGTATATGTTCCGACATCAACAAATTCAATATTTCTGGATTTTAAATAATCAATAATACTTTCTTTATACTGAAATCCGCCGTGATCTGAACCGATTGCAACTTTTAAATTTTCCATAAATAAACTCCTTATCATACTGTAAAACCAAAATGTTATTACATTTATTTTACTATCTATTTTACCCCTTGTAAATATTTTTATCTAAATTTTTACAATAAAAAAGAGGTATAAATACCTCTGATTAAAATGGAGTTTAATACATTTTTCTAACTGCTTGTAATCATCTGCATTGCTTGTTGTAACAAGTCTTTGTTTGCAGAAATCAACTTATTAACAACTTCCATTTGCAATTTTGCCATTTGGTAATATGAAATATTTGCCTTAAAATCAGAATTTGAAAGTTCAATTAAACCTGAACGGATTTCACCGCATCCAAGCAACGGCTTACCTGATTCTTCTGTTTCCAAAAACTGACCGTCTTTGTATTCATATAATCCTGCTGAGTTATGGAAATTTCTTGTTGTAATTCTGTATAACGGAACAACTTTTTTACCGCTTTCGGCTTTACCTACAATTGTACCGTCATTTTTAATCTCATATTCATCATATTTTCCTAAATATTTACCGTTATTGGGGTCAATCCACATCTTAATATTAGTTGTCGGTACATCCAATGCTCCGCCTTTTAGTGCAGTTTCTTGGTATAAATCCGCACTGATTGGTTTTGTACCTTGCATGATTTCGCCTTTATCGTTTAAGATATAACCTTGAACGGTATTACCGTTTTTAGCACGATAAACGCCTTCTCCGTCAAAATCAAACTCTCCTAATCTTGTATAAACACTCTTTCCCTCAGCTGTTTTTGTCAGGAAAAATCCGTTACCTTCAAGAAATACATTGTTTTTAGAGGTTCCCGGTGTTGATTTACCCTGACCCATATTTTTATCGTAATCATCAGTAACCGCACCGCTTAAGAATGTTTTAAAATTAACCTTCTTTTCTTTAAAACCCGGAGTATAAACATTTGTCATGTTATCTGAAATAACATCAATCCAGTTTACTGTTGCGTATTGAGTATTTATTGCCGTAATAAATGCATCATTCATTAAAATATGCTCTCCTTATTTATTATTGTTATTTCTTCGTTCTTTTTGCTGCTTAGAACCTCTGTTTGAATAAGACAAATCCGAATACGGTAAGTCTTGTTCGTCAAAGGTTGCTTTTAAGTTTGAAATATTGTTTCTTAAATATTGTTCTACAGCTTTATCTCCCGGGATAAAGTTTGCAGAAACTACGCCTTCTTTATTTATACGCAAAATAACTGATATATTTTGGTCAAAATCAATTCTTAGCGGTTGATTATTTTCTCTAGCCTTACTGATTGCATCAAGTAAAGTTTGAGAAATCTGAACATTTTGTTTAACTTCAGCAAATTCTGCGCCGTTATTAAGCATAGTTTGTGCTTGAGTAGTAATATTTGCAACAGATACGTCATTATTTTTCGTAAGGTTTAAAAAGAAATTTGCATCAGATTCACTCAAGAATAAAGATTTAGTAAAATCTAAAGTCATAAACCCTTTGCTATTAAACAAATTATCAGTTTCTTCTACAGCAGCAGTGCCTAATCCCATAACTTGACGAATATCATTTGTTAACATTGAATTAGCATCTAAAACAGCCATAGAAGCAAATTTGGAATAATCAGCACTGCCTTCAAGAACTAAATCTGTTTCTGAACCTTGGTCATTTTGAGATTTATCGTTATTTGATTTTACAGACTCTTTTTTCTCAGAAGTTTCTGAAACATTTTTCTCTGAGGAAGCTTGTTCTTTTGTGGAAACTTTATTCATTTCATCTTTAAATGAAGATTCTGATGATGATTTTTTAGCATTATCAGTATTAACCTGCGTTGAGGCTTGAGATGTAGCTGATGATGAACTTACCTGTGTTGAACTTGTTGTTGCTGCATTAATACTCATTTTAATTACCTTCTGACTGACTTAATTGCTTTTCTTCCTCGTCTCTGCGTTCTTGGGCTTGCTTGAAAAATCTTGTTACACCCAACTCTGAGAATTGTTTTAACTCTGCGGCTTTTTCTTCTGCGATATAGGCTTCTTTACTTTTTTCTTTATGCTTCTCAAGAACTTTTACATTCTGTTCGCATTTTACAAGCTTTTGAATTTCTATATCAAGTAAGCGTTGTAATTCTTGGCGTCTTGCTTCTAATTCTTCCGCTTTCTGCCACAGATGCCGCAAGAAATTATCGTATGATTCGTATAACATAGGATCTGCCTGCCGCATTCCGTTTTTGGTGTCCAGAATATCTTGTTCATTTTTCTTGATATCCTGCTCTGCCTGGTTGACCGCAGCTTGAGCTTTTTGAACCTTCATTCTCTGCTCTTCTTTTTGATTTATTCTAAAATCTAAAGCCTTCTGCAATCTGTACCGAAATGGCATGTTTATTACACCTTCTTGTGTTTTTATTATCTATTACTTATCTTATGTAATAAACATCTAAACGTATGAGATTATTTTAATAACAGATTAAAAAAAGTCAAAAAATACGGACACCATTTGATGCCCGCATTCTATAATTTTTACCGCTTATTCTTCTGAAGGTGCTTCCTGAGCTTCTGATTGTTCATGAATAGACAAAGCAATACGTTTATCTTCAGGATTGAACTTCATAATGAATGTATCAATTTTATCTCCGACTTTAACAATTGTTTTTGTTTCATTCTGATAATCAACAAGCTCATTATGAGGAAGTAAGGCTTCTACACCCGGGAATACCTCAATAAATGCGCCAAAGTGTTTTAATCTTGTAACCGTACCTTCAACTTTATCGCCTTCTTTAATATTTTTTTCAGCTTCAATCCAAGGATCCGGTTCAAGGTTTTTCAAGCTTAGTGAAACTCTTTGTTTGTCATAATCAACCGAAATAACTTCAACATCAATTTTATCACCGACTTTTAAAATATCTGTCGGATGATCAATCCAGCGCCAAGAAAGTTGAGATAAAGGCAACAATCCGTCTAAACCGCCAAGGTCAATAAAAGCTCCAAAATCAGTAATTCTAACAACTTCACCTTTTACAACCTGACCCGATTCAATTTGAGAGAAGATATTTTTTCTTGCTTCTTCAACTGTGTCTTCATAAACTTTTTTATTAGACAAAATAAAGTTATTTTGCTGTACATCAAGTGTTAGAATTTTGAGTTCAAGCTTAGAACCGACCTCAACATCAGATTCTCTTGAACGCAATTGAGATGACGGTATAAAACCTCTTACACCTGAAACATCAACCAACACACCGCCTTTTACCACATTAAGGACTGTACCCATAATGGTTTCATCAGCTTCTTTAGCTTTTTCAAGTTCTTTCCAGGCATAAGCAAAATCAACTTTTTTCTTAGAAAGAAGAAACTTACCGTCTTCATCTTCTTCCCTAATAATTAAAAATTCACCTTCTTGCCCTTTTTGGAATTTATCTTCAGGATTTTCACCTTTTTCAACGGCTTCATAAGTAGGTATCACTGCAATTGTTTTTGCACCGATATCAACCATTACGCCCTGCGAATCAAATCCGCAAATAATACCTTTTACCAAATCACCTTTTTGAAACTTGTAATCATACTTTTCAAGTAAAGCTTCAAAATCATCTGATGTCACTTTTTTTGTTACCATTTTTAACTCCATTGTCTAATAATAGACACTACAATATTAACCTTATGTATATACTAGCAGATATTGTCCAATATGTAAAGGTTTGTAAATTTTGCTTAATAAAATTTTACCTTAACAAAAATTTTTATTTTCACGATTTATATTTTAAGTAGAGTAGCATAATAATCAGAAAGGATATGTTCAAATGATTCAACCCGTATCGGTAAATGTAAACACCAAAACCCCTCAGCAATATATGCAGCCTGTAATTCAGCCGCAACCATACCCTCAAATAATGTTTCATCCGCCTGTTATGGCAGGACTTGTAGCACCAAAGCCTACTATCCCGACACCGCCGCCAATAACACTTCCGCCGTTATCAGGAATAGTTTTACCTAAACCAATCCCGACCAATCCTCCAAAACCTCCGGTTACGGCAGGTATAGTAGCTTCACCTGATTATTTTAAGCCTGATGAACAAAACAAAGAAGATAAACAGGTTCAAAAAACTGACAATAATATTAGTTTTAATGCTTAAATCTTAATAAATCTTTATATTAAATTATATAAATAGCAAATTTCTCATAAAAAATACCTTTTAATTAATAAGTAGGTAACAATTTGAAGTGTAGAAAGGAAATATTGATATGGGAATGAATCCGTTAGCAGGTAATGTACGTCCGAAAGCTCCAACAACTCAGCCAAAGCCACCTGTTATGGCTGGTAAGGTTGTATCAAAACCACCAAAAACAACACCTAAACCACCTGTTATGGCTGGTAAAGTTGTACCAAAACCACCGATAAAACCAAACGTAAATATTGTCAGAGCAATCAGAAATTTTATTGCAAACTTATGTAAAGGTATAAAATAAAACAAATAAATGATAAAAATAAACTTGCACCAATGTATAATATATCTTGTTAAACAATTTGAGGAAGTGACATGTACAAATTATACAGTGCAACAATAGAATTAACCAGACAATGCAATGCTAAATGTAAGCATTGCATTGTTGATGCAGGAAAGTCATTAGACGATGAATTATCAACAGAACGAATAATTCGACTTATTGAAGAGTTTGCGGATCAGGGCTGCCAAAACATAGTATTTACAGGCGGAGAAGCCTTATTAAGAAGAGAATTTCCTCTGTTTTTAGAAAAGGCAAAAGGATTAAATTTAGAAATTATCCTAATGACAAACGGGCTTTTATTGAATGATTATTCAATAAATATATTAAAACTTTTTGACCTGACACTTGGAATAAGCCTTGACGGACCCGACGCAAAAACTCACGATTCAATCAGAGGAGTAGACGGGCTTTTTGACCATCTTGTTAAAATTATCCCAAAACTAAAAAAAGCAGGTATTTACACCGCAATTTCAACAACTGTTATGCAGTCAAATTTTGATAAACTTGATAAAATCAGAGATGTTCTGTTAAAACTGAATGTTGATTCATGGCAATTACAAGTACTAAAACCTTGTAAAAGACTTACTGATAACGAATTATTAACAGAAGAGCAGTATTATAAGCTTGCCGAAAAAATAGTTGATTATCGGAAAAATTTCGGCAAAAAAATGATGATATATGAAGCTGACTGTATTGGATACAATTCAAAACTTACCGAAGGTTTATTTTTAAAAGAGTGGCGCGGATGCGAATGCGGAATATTCTCGGTAAGTATAGCAAGTGACGGTTCCGTGAAGGGATGCCCGAATATGAACAATTCTGAAGGTAATATTAAAGACAAGCCTTTTGCCCAAATTTGGCAAGATCATAACTTATTTGCTTACAATCGCCGCCCTGATTTATCAAACCTTCCGACATACTGTAAAGAATGTCAATATAAATATGTTTGTCGCGGCGGCTGCCCGACAAATCAGCGGACATCTAAAAATAACACACTATGTCTGCATAAAATAGAAACTGTAGGAACTGATTAAAATTTTTTGCACAAAAGAGGCGGAGCTAACGGCTCAGCCTCTTTTAATAATATCACTTTATTAAGCTTTCAACGAATCAATCAATTCATTTATCGCATTTTCTTGGACAAGAATTTCTTCAATTCTGTCTTTTGTTTGTTTAATTAACTCAGCAGGAGCATTCGCAGCAAACTTAGGATTATTAACCCTGCCTTCTAATGATTTTCTTTCAGTTTGAAGTTTAGTTAGTTTCTTTTCCTGTCTTACAATTTCAGCGTTAAAATCAATAAGATTTTCAAGCGGAATTACAATTTTTGAAGCAGATACAACAGCCGTTGCTGATTTTTTTGCAACAGATGTTGAAACATCAGAGTAAGAAATATTCTCAACTTTTGCCATACGTTTAATATAGCTTTCAATAGCTTCAAATACAGGTTTTTCATCTTCTGCAGCTTGAATTTCAATATTAAACTTCAAGCCCATCGGTATATTGAAACTTTGTCTTACATTACGCAAAGACTTAATTGTTTCAAATACAAGTTCCATTTCGCGAGCTTCTCTCGGGAACGCAAGTTTTTCTTCAAATACAGGATAATCCGCAACAATAATAGCTCTAGCTGCTGAGCTGCCTAACTGATGAGCTGCCTTTGGTATTAACTGCCATACGCGTTCTGTGATATGAGGCATTATCGGATGTAATAATCTTAAAGACATATCAAGAACATATCTTAAAACTCTTTGTGTATTGAGTTTTAAAGTTTCATCCTGTAACTGAACTTTTGCAATTTCTACATACCAATCACAATAGGCATTCCAGAAGAAATCGTATAATACGTGTGCGGTTTCACCAATTCTGTAGTTTTCGATATTAGTATTAACTTCTTTTGCAGTATTATTTAATTTATCCAAAATCCACTTATCTGCAATAGTAAGTTTTGAATAATCAATATCATTATTGTCAATTCCTTCAAGGTTCATTAATACAAATCTTGAGGCGTTCCAAATTTTATTAGCAAAATTTCTGCCATATTCAAATCTTTCATCACTGATTTTAATATCCTGACCGCCATAAGTACAAAGGGATGTCATGGTAAATCTTAAAGCATCACATCCGTATTTGTCGATAATTACAACAGGGTCAATAGTGTTACCTTTAGATTTAGACATTTTTTGACCTTTTTCGTCACGAATAAGACCGTGAATATAAACGGTGGAGAATGGTGCTTTACCTGTAAACTCAAGTCCCATAGTAATCATTCTTGCAACCCAGAAGAAAATAATATCAAAACCTGTTACAAGAGTTGAGGTTGGGTAGAATTTTTTATAATCATCAGTTTCAGCGTTAGGAAATCCCATTGTACTAAACGGCCATAAGCCTGATGAGAACCAGGTATCAAGACAATCTGTTTCTTGTACGTAATTTTCAGGATCAGGATTTTCTTTTGCTACAACCATTTCTCCTGTTACTTTATGATAATACGCAGGAATTTGATGTCCCCACCAAATTTGACGGGAGATACACCAATCACGAATATTTTCCATCCAGCCCAAGTAATTTTTCTCCCAACGTTCAGGAATAAACTTAATTCTGCCGTCTTTTACAGCTGCAATAGCTTCTTTTGCAAGCGGTCCCATTTTTACGAACCACTGTTCTGAAAGTAACGGCTCAATAGTTGTTCCGCAACGCTGACATTTACCAACATTGTGTTCATGGTCTTTTACTCTTAACAATGAATGATTATCTTCAAGCATTTTTATAATCTGTTTACGAGCTTCATAACGATCAAGTCCGTGAAGGTTAGACGGCACTTCGCCGCATGCTTTCATACAGCCTTTTTCGTCAATTACCCAAATCGGATTAAATCCATGACGTTTTCCAACTTCAAAATCGTTAGGGTCATGGGCAGGAGTAATTTTTACAGCGCCTGTACCAAAAGTTTTATCAACATATTCATCTGCGATAATCGGAATTTCTCTGCCTGTCAAAGGTATTACAACAGTTTTTCCAATAAGTTCGGAATACTTATGATCTGTCGGGTGAACAGCAATTGCAACATCACCAAAAATTGTTTCAGGACGAGTCGTTGCAACAATTATCGCACCTGATTCACCTTTCAACGGGTATGAAATTTCCCATAAATGGCCTTGTTCCGTTTCATATTCGGTTTCAACATCAGATATTGCTGACTGACATCTTGGACACCAGTTTACAATATAAGCGCCTTTATAAATTAAACCTTTATTATAAAGGGTAACAAAAACTTCTTTAACAGCATCAGAACAGCCCTTATCAAAAGTAAATCTTTCTCTTGAACGGTCAAAAGAAGCCCCAAGGCGTTTCATCTGATCTAATATTGTACTTTTATGTTCATTTGTCCATTCCCAGGTTTTTTCCAAAAATTTTTCTCTACCTAAATCATGACGGGTTAAACCTTCTTTTGCCAATTGTTTTTCAACAACATTTTGAGTAGCCAAACCGGCATGGTCTGTTCCCGGAACCCAAAGAGTTTCATAACCGCTCATTCTATGATATCTTACTAAAATATCCTGCAAAGTTTCATCCAAAGCATGCCCCATATGTAAAACACCTGTAACATTTGGGGGTGGAATTACTATAGAATAAGGCTTTTTAGGTGATTTTGCATCAGCCTTGAAAAATTCGTTTTCTTCCCAAAATTTGTAAATGCTTTCTTCTGTTTCTTTTGCATTATAAACCGTAGGTAAATCTTCAATCTTTGTTACTGACATTTTATTATCCTCATAATTTAAACTATTTATATAATAAAAGAATAACACAAAATAAAATTATCGGAATAATGCTTAATGTAACAAAAAATATCGTTTATTGAAAAGGTTTCAATAGTGTGATATAATAATAGAATAGAGAAGATTGTATGTCTATGGAGTTTTGAATATGAGGATTTCAAATAAAAAACAGGCTTATTCATTAGCAGAAATAATGACGGTAATGCTTGTTTTAACAGTAATATTTGCGGCATTTGCACCGTTTATGACAAAAAGAAGAGTTGCAACAAGAAATGTTGATACCCCTTGGGTATTAACAGACCAACAATCTTATGATGCTCAAACTGATCCCGGAAATAATACTAACCGTAACCAAATGTTTTTTGGTATTACACCTAAATCAGGCGATGAAGTTGAATCTCAGTATCAACCGTTTGCAAAACTTGTAATTCGTTCAGGAGAAGTTACCGGTGGACTTGTTCAAAGACAATTACAATTCCGTTACGGACTTAATAATTCTAGTTCAAAATATACTGATAAAGGAAAATATGCCGGAACATGGTTAATGGATGGTAAAAATGTCCTTATGGGCGGCGGGTATAGAAATATAGTAACTAAAAATTCAGGTAGCACACAAGCAAGTAAGAACAATACTGCCATTGGTTACAACGCTTTAAATAAAATAACTTATGGCTCAGGTAATACTGCCTTGGGATATAATGCATTAGCTAATGTAACTTACGCTAAAGATAATGTTGCTATTGGAGCAAATACAGCGTCAAACTTATATACTTCACAAAATACATATATTGGAGCAAATGCAGGAAAATCACAAACCGGGTCTAAAAATGTTGCGGTAGGTTACAATGCGGCAGGAGCTAGTAGCGGTACAGGATCTAATAATACCTATGTCGGGGCTTTTTCTGGACAATCTTCTACACGCGCAAATCGTAATGTAGCAGTTGGTGCTCATGCCCTTAAATCTATAACAACAGGGTATGACAATGTGGCTTTAGGTTATGGCGCATTACAAAAATTAACAACAGGCTATTATAATGTCGCTATTGGCTATAATGCTTGTTCTAAAGTTACATCAGGCTCTTATAAAACTTGTATCGGTGCTAATTCAGGACCAAAATCCGGCACCAACGGGGTTGGTAACTTTATAAAAGGTTGGGAAGATAATGTTCAAAGAACATATATCGGCTCTAAACCTCATAACTTTGGCGGTGATGCTGTTCTGGAAATTCATAACCCTGAGCCACCAAAAGACTTGAACAAGAATGGTATTGTTCAATATTTAGCCGGAACAGCATCAAATACAACAACCATTATCAATGGAAATTTAATTGTTACTGGTAAAACTTATTTTACTTCCGGTCAAAATTTGTATCACCTTCATGAATTAAGTGGCACTAATTCAAAATATGTCTTTGGAGCTTCAGGCACTAATGATGTCTGCTCTTATGATCCTAAAAGTTATGCATTTACAGGAAGTAACTGTAAAGTCTTTTCATCAGACAGAAGGCTCAAAAATATAGGAACAAAAAATGGGGCAGGGCTTGATAAATTATCACAATTAAAAATTTATAACTATACTTTTAAAAACGATAAAAACAAATTACCGCATGTCGGGGTAATGGCTCAAGATTTGCAAAAAGTATTTCCAAATTCTGTATTTAAAGGTGAAGATGGCTATCTTCGTATCCGTTGGGATGAGATGTTCTTTGCCACAATAAACGCGGTCAAAGAATTAGACAAAAAACTCATTGCACTTGTAAATAAAACATTCAAGGTTGAATCTCAAATCGCAAAACTTGAAAAAGAAAATGTTATTTTAAAATCTCAAGTAGATTTATTAACAACAAGAATAAATAAATTAAAAGCTCAATAACATTTATTTGACAATATTAAAAAAGAGAATCTCTAAATTTAGAGGTTCTCTTTTATTAACTTTTATTATTAATAACTTATAAAAAATTTGATTATTATAAGCGTTTGATTTACACTATTTAGCAAATGGAGTGCCGGGTTGGAATTAAAAGACTTACCGGCAAGGAAAATAAATTAAGGAGAAAGAAATGACACCAAAGAAATTTTTATTTACTTCTGAATCAGTTACGGAAGGACACCCCGACAAAGTTTGCGACCAAATTTCAGACGCAATTTTAGATGAATTTCTAACAAAAGACAGACAATCAAGAGTTGCTGCTGAAACCACAGTAACAACAGGTATGGCTTTAGTTTGCGGAGAAATAACCGCTGATTGTTATGTAGATATTCCGCAGGTTGTTAGAAATACAATCAAAAATATCGGTTACATTGGTTCTAATGCAGGTGGTTTTGATGCTGATACTTGCGCTGTATTAACAAGTATTGATGAACAATCAACAGATATCGGAAACGGGGTTAACAAAGCTTTTGAAACAAGAAGTGAAAACGCAGATACTTCAAGTGTTGAAACAGAAGAAATTGGAGCAGGCGATCAAGGTATAATGTTTGGTTATGCTTGCAACGAAACACCTGAACTTATGCCGTTACCAATAAGCCTTGCTCATAAATTGTCATACAGATTAGCTCAAGTAAGAAAACAAGGACTTGTTAATTATTTAAGACCTGACGGTAAATCTCAAGTAACTGTCGAATATGTTGACGGTAAACCTTCAAGAATCCACACTGTACTGCTTTCAACTCAACATAACCCGTCTATTAATGGTGAAACTGATAATCAAAAAGTTCAAGACATTATTAAAAATGATTTAAAAAAACTTGTTATTGATTATGTTTTTGAAAATGAAGAAATCGGATTAGACGAAAATACAATCATTTTAATCAATCCTTCAGGAAGATTTGTAATTGGCGGGCCTCAGGGTGATTCAGGATTAACAGGCAGAAAAATTATCGTAGATACCTACGGTGGATATTCAAGACACGGCGGTGGAGCATTCTCTGGAAAAGATCCGACAAAAGTTGACAGATCAGCAGCTTACGCTTCACGTTATGTAGCTAAAAACATCGTAGCATCAGGTTTAGCTGAAAAATGCGAAATAGAATTAGCTTATGCTATTGGTGTAGCTGAACCTTTATCAATTATGGTTGATACCTTTGGAACAGGTAAAATTTCAGATGATGAAATTTCAAAACTTGTTTACAAAAACTTCGACTTAAGACCTGCTGCAATTATTAACAAATTTGATTTAAGAAACTTACCTGCTAAAAACGGTGGTAAATTCTATCAATTATTAGCAGCTTACGGTCATATGGGACGTACTGATATAAATGTTCCTTGGGAACAAACAGACAAGGCTGAAACATTAAAAACTCAAGCTATGTCAATATCATCTTGCATATAAATAAATCTATAAAATCAAATAATTAAAGAAAAGCCCTTTCAAATATATTTTGAAAGGGCTTTTAATGGTTTTAATTAATTAAGTATTGTTACTTATTTTTTGTTTCAAGAATATTTAATTCTGTTTCTAATTTATCTAACTTTGCATTAAGTTCTTGGTTATCCTTTTTCAAGGCTGCAACACGAGATTTATCCGTTGAAATCTTTGAAGCTAGTTTTTCTATTCGAACATTCAACTCTTTAACAGAATTAATAACAGCATAGAACATTTCATCCCAGCGAATTTGGTAATAACCGTTTTCATCTTTAGATACAGCGTTAGGGAAAACCATCTTCAAATCTTGAGCCATTACACCTACTTGAGGTAACTTCCTTACATCATTTTTGAATGTAAAATTATAGATGTTTAAGCGTTTTAATTCTGCTAATCCTGCCGTGAACTTATCACCTATATTTTTCAAACGAGCATCTGAAGTTAGATACCCTCTGGTATCTTTTTCATCTGCTGCATTTATTGTCAAATTTGGGCAACAAGAGGATTTTATTTCACCAAAACGACCGTCTGTAGCACCACCAATACCTTTTAAATGAGCAAGAGGTTGGTCAGTTCCCAAAGACCTATAATCTCCACGCTCAAAGATTCCATATTTTACATTATTACCATAAGCTCTATTTGGATTTTTCCATTCGGAATTTCGTTCCAAATAAACGGTACCTCCTACAGCTTGATCATTATAATATTGCCCCATCCTATGACGATTACCGCAAATAGTACCATTACCATCACCATCATCGCCATAAGTAATATCACCTTCTGTTTTTGTAATCCAGTCATAAGAAGTACTACCTTTACGAAGGGATTCTCCAACATTTGCATAATTTGTATTTCCTGTATATGAACCAACCGTTGTACAAATACAATTAGTTCTTAAGTCTTTAAAATCATGCAACTGACAACGTCTTCTATTACATCTTGCAAAAGATTTTTCATTACGACGAGCCCCATCATATCCCATAAAAGAATAAGTACTGCTATTAACTTTTTGTACCTGATAAGCAACAAGTCCTTTTGGTAAATATTCAGGATGCATTTGATATTTACCGTTATCACTTGTTGCCGGTCTCCAAATAGGAGTTTCTAAATAAGATTGACCTCTTACAACTAAATTACCATTTATGACAACAGATTCATAGCCCAAACCTGAAATTGGCACCATTTTCTTAGAAGTATCAGAGGCAGATACATTATGGACTTCTAAAACAGCACCAGGCCCCTTACCTGTTGAAGCTCCGGTAGACCTAGGAATAGAGCCAATAAATACTCTTTCATGAGTACCATTATACAAACCTTCTAATGGTTTTATATTATTTTTAACAGTATCTGAATTTTGTATAGTTCCAGAAAAAGCTCCAACAAAGGTTTTATTAGAACCTGTTGTTAATAAATCGCCTGTATGAGAACCAATCGCAGTATTATAAGACCCCTTCGTTATATTTCTTAAAGATTTAGAACCTATTGCAGTATTATAATTACCTTCTGTATTATTTATTAATGCGGAATAACCGACAGCAGTATTTCCATAACCGCTTGTTAACTGATATTTATACGAATTATCTCCCTCATTATAAGACATTAATGAACCTAAAATAGTATTAGAATACCCGGTAGAGTCAACATGACCTGCATCAGTCATCCCTATTATCGTATTATCATTGCCTTTATTTCCAGTTACATAGGCACCGGCAGCACGACCTGCAAAAGTGTTTCTGGAGCCTGTAGTATACCGACCGGCTCTGGAACCAATCGCGGTATTATTACTACCTGTTGTTAATTCATTAAAAGTTAAATTACCGGCAGCAGTATTGTTAGAACCAGTTGTTAATGCTGATAAAGAACCTGAACCGTAAGCAGTATTATTTACAGCTGAAGATTGAACATTTTTATATTCTCCACCAAGTAAAAAATTTCCGCGACCAGCCAATAACGAACCTAGATAAGTTCCTTCAGCAGGAGTATTACCGTAGCGAAACTGCATCTGAGTCTGAATACCTGATATTCCTTTCAGCTTTTCAGCCGAACGAATAACAAGCTTAGAGTAAAGAGGATTGCCGGAAGCATCTTGAATTGCCGCACTTACATCAAGAGCCTTTTTTACAGGAATACCAATAAAAGCTTGTGCTGTAAATGACTTATTAGACGCATCATAATAAGCATCATTATGACTATCAGAAGGAACATAAGTCCAAACATCATCATATGAAACATTATGCTGTCTTTTGGTCATAACAGGAGCAAATGCGGCCATTAATACTGAAAGTGTTAACAGTAATATCATTACTTCTGCCATTGTAAATGCTTTATTTTTAATATATTTCATTTGCGTACTCCATATTAGTTTTCAAGTTTATTAACTCTTTTATTCAGAGAATCTATTCTTCGTTGAACTGACCTTTGTTCTTTTTCAACTATTTTCGAATCTTTTTCTAATGAATCGACATCTTTATTAAAATCAATTAATTTTTGATTTAACTTTTTAACTGAATTAATTGTTACGTAGAACAGTTCATCCCGTCTTATTTGTAAGTAACCTTCATCATCTGTAGACACAGAATTTGGCAGATATTTTTGCAAATCTTGTGCTATAACTCCGACTTGAGGAGTATTATCTTTATCAGATTTATATGTAAAATTATAAGGCATAACCAGCATAATTTTTTCCAAAGCATCAGTATTTTCTGTTATATTTTCTTTTAATCGTATATCAGAAAGCTGCAAATCAGGGCAATTTCCCCCTGATTTAGGATAATTATCCGTAACAGAATCCACACATGCAGGAGCAAATTTAGGATTTGTATCATCTCCGCCCATAGTAAAGTTCATCGCTGAAAATGATAATGGATCCGGAGCCCTATCATAGCCTTTACCACCAAACATTGATCCTACAAATCCCCCAACAGTACCACCCCAAAGGGCAGCATAAGCTATTGCAATAGCAGTTGTTGCTCCAAGAGTGATAAAACCACCAACAATTGCAGCAGCACCAATAATAACACCGACTATAATATTCCAAATACTACAACTTGATGAGTGCCAATGCCTTCTATGAAATGGCTTTGTACAGCATTCATCTCTACCCTTTTCAGAGCCGCTTTTCTTATCTGTAATGATAGAAACCGTATGAGTACTCAATTTTCCACCATGGGTAATTGCTGCCGGGAAAAATACGTTACCTCTAACAACCAAATTAGAATTCATAACAACGGTAGGTCCTAAATTGGACGAAAAATTATGGACTTCAAGTACTGATCGACCGCCGAAACCCTTTGGAGAACCACCCAAATATATATGATCACCATTATCAATATCAAAACCTGCAGTTCCTCCTGAACTAGGAGCTCCAGACCTGACACCTTTATTTTTAGCAGATTCATAACCAATACAAGTATTAGTTGTCCCTTTACCATCATATGAAACCGACATACAGGAATCATAACCAACCGCAGTTAAATTAGACTGAGTTGTTGTTTTTCCTGTATAAACATCATAACCTATAATAGTATTATTTTGAGAATTTTCAGCATAATAATATGAACCAAGTATAACATTGTCATTAGAAGCTGTGGTTAAACCTACAGAAGAAACGTTGGCACCTGCAAATACATTATTATTACCTCTTGATGTTGCACTATTTAAGACATTAGCTCCAAGGGCTACAGTATTATTTATAGCACCCATTGCTTCTGTTCTTCCGGTATTAGCACCTAAAAATGTATTATTAGAGCCTGATAAATATTCTCCTGATTGAACACCAGCTGCAACGTTAGAATAGGCTACATGTGTCTTAGATTTATCTTTGGCTAAATCTGAAGCCATAGCTCGAGCACCAATTGCAACATTTAGTTTAGGAACAGTATAACTGTTAAAAGCACTCATCCCAGCGGCTGTATTTTCTTCACCCACCCCGGAATATGAAACCTTACCTACAGTTTTTAAATTGCCCTTATCATCAAAGGTAAAAGAACCGACATAACGACCGTCGCCATCACCATATCTGAAATGAATCATATCCTGAGGGTATTCATTACCGCTATCATTGATTTTAACAGCCTTTAAAACTACTTTTGAATAATGTTTTTCCTTATATACTTTTTCTATGCCTGCTTTTGTTAATCCTACAAACGCAGCAGAAGTCAAAGTCGGAACTTCTGAATCATAATATGCGTCATGGGTATTACCGTCAGTAAATCGCCATACAGACTCAAGGTTTACCTCAGAACCGTTAAACCTCTTTGTTATTATCGGTGCTAACGCGGCAAATAAAACCGCCACAATTACTAAAACAATAAGTAATTCTGTCAACGAAAAAGCTTTAAATTTATTAAAATTCATCCTCATCAAACTCCAAGTACTCTATGTTAATAATATAATTTTAACATAATTTAGCCAATATTTCAATAATATTCACAAAATATACAAATTTAAATTTAAAATCAGACAATAAGTGTAATTTGAGCATACATAAAAATTTACATACTTAAGAAATTTGATATGATAAAATTTAATCATGACCGGCAAAAATATTAAATGGCTAATTTGTATACTTATAATCACGGGAAATTTCCTTGGAATGCTTGATTCAAGCACTGTTAATCTTGCATTATATCCTATTGCAAGCGGACTTGGTGTAACCTTAGTTGAAGTACAATGGATTGTTATTGCTTATATGCTTGTTTTAACAGTTTTTTTACCGTTTTTTGGCAAACTTGGTGATATATTTCCTAAAAACAAGATTTATACCGTCGGTTTTTTAATTTTTGCTCTCGGAGCATTATTAAATTCAACCTCACAAAGTTTATATATGCTAGTAACATTCAGATGTATCGAGGCATTAGGTGCTTCAATTATGATTGCAAACGGTCCTGCTGCAATTGCGGCTTTATTTAAAGGCGAAGATAGAGGAAAGGCTCTTGGAATTAATGCTTGTCTTGTTGCAATTGGAGGAATGAGCGGTCCTGCTATTGGCGGATTTTTAATCAATTCATTCGGTTGGAGAACTATATTTTTACCTTCCGTTCCTATTGCAATATTAGGGGCTATGGCATCTTATAAATTTTTACCTAATTACGTAAAGAAAAAAGCTTTTAAATTTGATTATAAAGGGTTTTTATATTTTTCTGTGGGACTTTTTACACTGCTTTTGGCTATCTCAGAAGGTCATACCTGGGGATGGAAATCATTAAAAATAATTATACTGGGTATTATTACATTAATTTTTGGCGGGTTATTTTATTTTAGAGATAAGAAAATTAATTATCCGTTGATAAGTTTTAAGATGTTTAAGATTAAAACTTTCACATTCGGAAACATAGCAGTTATGACATCATACATGTGTATGTTCACTAACGGCATTTTATTACCGTTTTTCTTACAAGAAATCGTAAAATATAACGCATTTTTAACAGGGCTATTAATACTGCCGTATTCTATAGCTTCATCTGCTGTTGCACCGTTTGCCGGAAGTTACGCGGGGAAAAACGGAAGCAGAACTTTAACAATTATAGGTCCATGCATTTATATACTGGCACTAATTATCTTTACAACTTTTAATACAACAACACCTATGTGGGAAATTGTTTTTGCATCAATTGTCATGGGTATAGGCAACGGCTGTTTTCAATCACCTTCAAATAACGCAATCATCACCTGCGTAAATAAAGAAGAATTAGGAATCGCAAGCGGTATTTTATCATTATCCAGAAATTTAGGTAACATTTTAGGTGTTGCAATAACTATTACGCTGTTTGACAGCTTCAAAAACACTTTACTTAACGACGGATTAAAATACAAAGACGCATTTTTAACTTCTTATCATTGGACAATGTGCTTTGGGATTTTATTTGGAATTATTTGCTTATTATGTTCTTATATTGCATATAACCCTAATAATAAAAAAGTCTAGCAAATTTTATTTTTAGCAGCCTTTATATTGGTACGATGAAAATAAACTTATCTGCGACTGATAATCCTAATCAAATATATAAAACCTTCGCTAACGAAGTAAAAAAACAAATTTCACAACACAAAACAATAAAACCAATAAGTTATTCATGCTCGTTGCACGATATAGGTGCTATATTTGAACAACGAAATCAAATACAGCCACTAAACAGATTATACTCAAACTTAGCAGAGTTTCTCGTAAGTTGTGGTGAAAGCAGTCTTGCAGGGATAACCTACAGCTTTTTGATAAAACTGAACAAAAATAATGCACAACTTATAGAAAAATTTGCAACAAAAGCTCTTGCAATAGCTAAAAGACAGCATGACCCAGTTCATATAATGGCAAGAGCCAACGACTTAAATAAAATATACAGAATAACAGAACCCGGCAGTGATAAACATATCAAGATATTATATGAAATTAAGCGAGCCTTAGCAGGGATTTGTAAAAATTACGAATCAACACAAAAAAGATATATGTCTGTATCTACAAAAATGAAACCACGAAAGCAATATGAAATAATGCTTGCGAACATCAAAACAGAAATTGGCGAATTACTAAGATTCAAAGACCCGAAACTTGCGGAAGAGGAATTACTATCGGCAAGGGAAATATTTACAAAACTTGGCTACACGGATAAAATAAAACAAATAAACAAATTATTAGGAATTTAAATTTCTTGCAAATAATTTATCAGCGTTTTAAAATATAAGTGTAAAATTTACACTAAAGGATAAGATATGGCTAGTAACGAAAATATAAGAAATATTGCGATAATCGCACACGTTGACCACGGTAAGACAACTCTTGTAGACTGTTTATTAAAACAAGCAGGCGCATTCAGAGAAAATCAACAAGTAGAAGAACGTGTTTTAGACAGTAACGATTTGGAAAGGGAAAGAGGAATTACAATTCTTTCCAAGAATATATCAATAAATTATAACGGAACAAAAATTAACGTTGTAGACACCCCGGGTCACGCAGATTTTGGTGGTGAAGTCGAACGTGTATTAGGTATGGTTGACGGAGCATTGCTTATTGTAGATGCCGCAGAAGGACCTATGCCGCAAACAAGATTTGTATTATCTAAAGCTTTAGAATTAGGGTTAAAAATTATTGTTGTTATCAATAAAATTGATAAGCCTGCAGCAGAACCTTTAACAGCACTGGATAAAGTTTTTGATTTGTTTACGGAACTGACAGACAGAGAAGATTTAATAGATTTTCCGTTCATTTTTGCAAGCAGTTTAAACGGTTTTGCAATTAATGATTTGGAAGATGAACGTAAGGATATGATTCCGCTTTTAGAAAGTATTATTAAAAACATCCAACCACCTGAAGGTGATGAAAGTGAACCGTTCCAATTCAGAGCAACTACACTTGATTATAACGAATATGTAGGAAGAATTGTTATTGGTAGAATTGCACACGGCAAAGTAAATTCTCAAGATCAAGTTTGTGTAATTCATGCCGACGGAAGCCAGGAAAGAGGAAAAATTGTAAAACTTTTCGGATTTAAAGACTTAGGCAGAGTAGAAATTGAGTCAGCGGTTGCAGGTGATATTGTAGGTATTGCAGGATTTTCAGATATTCAAATAGGAGAAACTATTTGTGATCCGTCTAATCCTGTCGCTTTACCATTAATTACAGTTGACGAACCTACTTTGCAAATGAATTTTGCTGTAAACGATAGCCCGTTTGCAGGTCAAGAGGGTAAATTTGTTACCTCTCGACAAATCAGAAAACGTCTATATAATGAACTTGAAAAAAATGTAAGTTTAAGAGTTGAAGATACAGACTCAACTGATTGCTTCAAAGTTTCAGGTCGTGGTGAATTACATTTAAGTATTTTAATTGAAACAATGCGTCGTGAAGGTTATGAATTTTCTGTTTCAAAACCTGAAGTAATTTATAAAACAATCAACGGAGAACATTGTGAGCCTTACGAAAATCTTATTATTGATGTTCCCGAAGAATACGCAGGCTCTGCAATCGAAAGACTTTCAAGCAGAAAAGCAGAAATGAAAGATATGCAAACCGCTAAAGGCAGAACAACTTTAACTTTCCATATTCCTGCAAGAGGTTTAATCGGATTCAGAAGTGAATTTATAAGAATGACAAGAGGTGAAGGTATAATGTACCATACATTCCTTCATTACAGACCTTATGCAGGAGATATTCCAAAACAGAGAAGCGGAGCAATTATCGCTCACGAACAGGGTGAAGCTATACCTTACGCACTTGCTCAATACGAAGACCGCGGAGTATTCTTTATCACTCCAAAAACAAAAGTTTACCGTGGAATGATTATCGGAGAAGGTAACAGACCACAGGATATCGTAGTTAATATTTGTAAAACAAAAAGATTAACAAATATGAGAAGTTCAACCGCTGATGTTATGGTAACGCTTCAGGCACCAAGGATTCTATCATTGGAAGAAGCGCTTGAGTATCTTGGAGATGACGAATTAGTTGAAATCACACCTAAAAATATCAGATTAAGAAAATCAGATTTAACAAAAAAAATATATAACTAAGATTATAAAAGGCGCGGATGAAAAATTCATCCGCGCCATATATTTTATTCAATAAATTTGCCTTCAAACAGTTCCATTACATTATTTACAGTATCAGAGTGAAACATTGCGTCCCCTGTTTTTGGTTTGGCTAAAGTCGTTTGATGTTTTATCTCAACAACTTCTTTTACTTCCTGCGCAGTCATTTCCGCTTCTTTTGCAGGCTGTTTTACAGGGGGGGCTTTTACAGGAGCAGGGGCAGGAGCCTCATCATCGGAATTTCCGCTTGAAGACTCTTTTCTAAGGGCATTATCACCCGGCTCAGGAGCTCTTACAATAACTTTATTGGCATTACCATACATTGATTTCACTGCATCAACAATAAAATTGTGTTTTGAACCGTCAGCCCCAAATTGTTTTAACCAACTTGGATTTTTGATTGATATAATAACCTCATCCGCGGTAATTTTAACAGGAAGTGCCTGTTGTTTTAATATTGCACGGGAAGGAAAACTTGATACATTTTCAAGCAACTTAACCCAAGATACTTTCAAGTTATTAACTTCGGCAGGTTTTGACATTGGAACAGGTTCTAATGAAACTTCTTCGGCAGTTGGGGTTGAAATTTTTGCGTTATTATCTGCTTTTGTTACAGAAGCAGGTTTTATCTCAGGACGCATAACTTCAGGCTTTTTAACAGGCGCAGGAGGGGTGTTGTATGCTGAAACATTAACCATTTTAACAGCTTCACCTGATTCAAGCGCTGATAATCTTTTTTGTAAATCTTCAAGCTTAGTATTCTCAACCAAATTTGACATATCTAATATTGCAACATCCAGCCACAGTTTTGGATTTGTTGTGAGTTTTAATTCTTTTATATAATTTGCACACTTATCAATTAACGACACAATTTGATGAGTTTCAACAGGATTTAACTTTTCAGCAAGTATTTTTGATTGTTCATCATTAAGTTGAACCACAGTATTAGAAACATCAGAGCCGATAGTTTTTATAATAAGCGAATTTCTAAGATATTCAAGCAAATTTGACAAAATCTGAATCGGTTCATTACCCTGGTTATAGATATCGTTTAAAACGCTTAAGGCTTCATTTTGGTTAGAAGAAACAATTGATGAAAATAATGAAGTCAGAGAGTCAAAAGAAAGTCTTCCGAGCAAATTATTTATATCATCAACAGAAATTGCTTCCCTGGTTGAATTAAGTACACTTAATTGATCCAATAATGCAATACTGTCACGCATTCCGCCTGCTGAGTTTTGGGCAATTAACTTAAGCGCATCATCTGTTATATTTATACCTTCGCAATCTGAAATATATCGAAGATGTTTTGATATATCATCAGTTGTAATACGTTTAAAATCGAACCTTTGACAGCGGCTTTTTATCGTATCAAGAACCTTATGAACTTCTGTTGTTGCAAGTATAAAAATAACATTTTTCGGAGGTTCTTCAAGAGTTTTCAATAAAGCATTAAACGCCTGATTAGTAAGCATGTGAACTTCGTCTATAATATAAATTTTATAACGGCTTCTGACAGGAGCTAAAGCAACTTTTTGAATAATTTCATCCGCATCGTTAACCGAACGGTTACTTGCCGCGTCTATTTCTATTACGTCAATCGGTATCGAATTAGTAATATTTCGACAGTTTTCACATTCATTACAAGGAGAAAGAGTCATTCCTTTTTCGCAATTTAATGATTTTGCAAAAATTCTTGCAGTTGAAGTTTTACCTGTACCACGAGGACCCGTAAAAAGATAAGCATGAGAAATCCTATCCATTTCTATAGCATTTGCAAGCGCTTTTTTAATATGTTCCTGACCCACAATTTGTTCAATCGCCTGTGGTCTGTATTTGCGATATAAAGGTATATAATTCTTTTCCATGATATAGTAATTATAACAAAGAATAAACAAAAAGGGTAATTTATGAACTTAATTAAACCTAAAAAATTAAAAAAAGGCGATACCATTGCAATTATTGCACCGTCAGGGGAAGTCGATATGAAAAAGATAAAAAAAGCTGTATCATTTTTTGAAAAATACGGTTTTAAGATTCGATTAGGTAAAAATATTGACAAATGTCAAAATTACCTTGCAGGAAGTGACGAGGAACGGTTAGAAGACTTACATAATGCCTTTGCAGATAAGGAAATTAAAGCAATAATTTGTGCCCGAGGAGGATATGGCGCAATCAGACTTATCAATAAGATTGATTACGAACTTATAAAAAATAACCCTAAAATCTTTTGCGGATACTCTGATATAACAGCATTATCAGCTATGATTTTAAAGAAAACAGGATTAATTACATTTTCAGGTCCGATGGCTCAAGGAGATTTCGGGAAAGAAAATTTAGATGATTTTACAATAAATTCGTTTTTTAAAACACTGACTGAGGGTAAATGTACTCTGAGCGCCAATAATAACGCCACAGTAAATGCTTCGGGGATACTTTTTGGCGGGAACCTTGCAACACTTGTTTCTCTTTGCGGACAAGATTTTATCCCGGATGAAAAATTCATATTTTTCGTTGAAGATATCGGAGAACCTGTTTACAAAATAGACAGATATTTTACCCAGCTTTTAAATATTGAACAGTTCCGAAACAATATAGCAGGAGTTGCGCTTGGAGAATTTTTAAATATTGATAATCAAGACTTTTTAAACGATTTTTTTAATAGTTTAGGACTTCCGCTTGCGGGAACATTTCCTATTTCGCATGGAAAAACAAAAGCAACAGTACCATACGGAGCTGTTGCAAGAATAGAAAATGAGACAATAAAAATCGAAGACTTTACGGTCTGATAATCAAAACGTCAGAATTGGCACTTTCTAAAATCCTTTTACTTACAGAGCTTAGTAAAAACCTTGATAAATATTTACGGTTTCGTATTCCGCAGACAACAAGGTCAATAGCGCGCTTTGTTATATAATTATTGATTTCTTCGGCAGGCGTTCCCGATAAAACACTTTTACCCGAGATTTCAAGCTCTTTTTCTTTAAACATATTCTCATACTTATTTAAAAGAATCATAGAGGCTGTTTCTTGTTTTTTCTGGATTTCCAAAATCCAATTTGTGTCAATATTACCTTCTAAAAACAAATACTCAGGCAAATCATAAACCGTTGCAAGATAAATCTCTTTATCCGTAAAATCAAACGACTCTAAAGCCTTAGCAACAACCGCAGGACTAATATCTGAAGAATCAACTGCGAATAATACTTTCTTACGATTATTAGACATCTTAGATATATAAGTAGAATTATTAACAATAGAAGCGATTTCTTGAGATACAGATCCTAACCACTTTTGAATACCTTTCTTACCGTGTGAACCCAGTACTATAAAATCGTATTGATTCTTTTCGCTTGTTTCAACTATACAATCAACAGTAGAACCGCACATTTTTATTTTTTGTCCGATTTTAATATTATTTTCTTTTAAATATTTTTCAGAATAATCTAAAATAGAATTCGCAGAATTTGCGCACTGCATCGCAAATTCACTATCCTCAATCGACACAGTGTCCGGCAAAAAACTCCAATCAATTGCACACAATACATCTGCCGTAAAATCAGGCATCCAGTATGAAAAATTCTTGATAGATGAATAACTCGTTTTAGACCCGTCAGTGCAAAATAATACTCTCATATACTCTCCTCTTTTTTGAATAAAATAACTTATGTTAAGGAAAATTACATTAGCTGGTCATATATGATTTTTTTTGATATTATAAAGGAGTAAAATATGTATACATTTTATTATTAGGATTAGTTATAGTAATGTCGGCTGAAGAAAATATTAAACTAAAAAAGTACAAAGATTTAATAGAAATCATAGCAAAAGTTGAGTACCAAAAATTTTCAAATTCACACCTTGTTGAATTGCCTGAGCTTGTTAACATAGGAACTCATGCTTTATATATACTTTTTAAAAATCATAATCCCGAAGACTATAACAGCACATATCTTTCAACAGCAATAAAATGGGCAATAAGAAACGAAGTAAGAAGAAGATACAAATGGTATACCCTTAAAAATCGTTCAACTGTTGAAGAAGATGACGAAAGTGCTAACATAGAACTAAGAGCTGAAGTTTATAAAAACATACTTTCAATTGATGAACTTCAAGAAGGTGAAGTTCCTGTTCAGTTTAAAGCCAAAGATAAAACTCCGGAAGAAAATATTGAGTTTTCAGAACTTAAAAACGGTATTTTAGAATCTATGAAAAAACTTCCGCCAAGAGAAAGAGAACTTATTGAATATAAATTCTTTAAGGATAAAAAATTAAGAGAGATTGCAGAAGAATTTAACATATCGCAATCGAGAATCTCACGAATTATACAAACAGGATTAGACAGAATAAAAAAAGACTTGGCAAAACAGGGGATAATTTAAAAGATGAAAACAATTTTTGAAAAAAGCAACGGTATAGACGGAATAAATCTTACAGACGAAAACACAGATTTTGCAAATTATATACCGAAAAATTATTTACGTACGGAAACTCCTAATCTTCCGCAATTAAGCGAGCTTGATGTTATGCGTCATTATAAAGAATTATCCGACCTTAACTTCTGTATTGAAAAAGGATTTTATCCGCTTGGCTCCTGCACAATGAAGTATAATCCGAAAGTAAACGAATTTCTCGCCTCTTTAGAAGGTTTTAATATCCACCCGTCATCTGATGATGATTTAGCTCAAGGATCGCTAAAATTGATGTACAACCTTCAAAAAGCATTGCTGGAAGTAACAGGAATGGATGCAATAACTTTGCAGCCGTCAGCAGGTGCGCACGGCGAAATGACAGGCATGATGATTATCAAAAAATACTTTGATTCAATCGGGGAAAAACGAACAAAAGTTATCATACCTGATTCTGCGCACGGAACAAACCCTGCAAGTGCTAAAATGGCAGGCTTTGATATTATTGAAATTAAATCAAACGATAAAGGTCAAGTCGATATCGAAGCTTTAAAAGCAGTGCTTAATGAAGAGATTGCAGCTATTATGATGACTAATCCTAACACTTTGGGTATATTTGAAGAAGGGGTTAAAGAAATTTCTGATTTAATGCACGCAAACGGCTCATTGTTATACTATGACGGTGCAAACTTTAACGCGATTATGGGCTGGACAAATCCAAAACTTATGGGATTTGACGTAGTTCACCTTAACCTTCACAAAACATTTTCTACTCCTCACGGCGGAGGAGGTCCGGGAGCAGGTCCTGTTGCAGTTGTCGAAAAACTAAAAGATTATCTTCCGACACCTGTTATTGAATTTAAAAACGGAAAATATTTTAGAAATTATGATTTAAAACACTCAATCGGAAGTGTGAAAGATTTTTACGGAAACTTCTCAGTCTTAGTAAAAGCATACGCATATATTCTTATGCTTGGCAAAAACCTTAAAAATGCCTCTGAAAATGCTGTATTAAATGCTAATTACCTGAAAGAAAAATTAAAAAGTTACTACGAATTACCATATGATGAACCTTGTATGCATGAATTTGTATTAACAGGAGAAAACCAAAAACACGAAAACGGTGTTTCAACGCTTAATATTGCAAAAGCTTTAATGGACGGGAACACACACCCGCCAACGGTTTATTTCCCATTAATCGTACATGAAGCTATAATGATAGAACCAACAGAATCTGAAACCAAAGAAAAATTAGATGAATTTGTTGATACAATGGTTAAAATCGCACAGGAAGCACAAAATAATCCTGAAAAGATTTTAACAGCGCCTCACACAACTCCTGTTAAAAAGATTGATGAAGTAACAGCAGCAAGACACCCGGATTTAAAATACATTAGTTAGGAAATATAAATATGACAAATAAAAAAGAACAAAAGAAAAGAAAAGTATCCTTCCCGCACATGGGAACAATAAGTTACGCATGGTCAGCAGCCTTAAGGATTATCGGCTGTGAGCCATACGTAGAACCTTATACAAGTAAAAAAGCACTTTCTTTAGGTACTAAACACGCCCCTGAAGCAATTTGTCTGCCTTATAAGCTTATTTTAGGGAACTTTATTGAAGCAATCGAAGGCGGAACGGATTACGTTGCAATGATATCTTCTCCGGGCTGTTGCCGTTTGGGTGAATACGGCAAATGTATTGCAAACGCTCTGGCAGATCTGGGATACGAAGCAAAATATATCGAAATGCAATTATATGACGGAATCCAAGGTATGTATAACTTCTTAAAAGAAGTCAGCGGTAAAAATAACCCTGTATTATTTTCCCGTGCCATTATAATTGCTATATTAAAAGTTTTCATATTAGACAGCCTTGAAACAAAGTTATCATACTACAGAGCAAGAGAAATAAAAGCAGGAGATGCCGAAAAACATTATCATAAAGCACTAAAAATTATTGATGAAAATGATACTTTATTAGGATTAAGAAAAGCCCAAAAACTTGTTGATGAAGAGATGAAAAAAGTCGAAATCAATAAAGACAGAGAAGTTCTTAATGTTGATATTACAGGTGAAATTTACGTTGTAAATGATGAATTTTCTAACCAAAATATTGAAAAAGAACTTGGCAGAATGGGAGTTCAAGTAAGAAGAAGTCTTACTGTAAGCAGCTTTTTAAAAGATGCAATTATCCCTAAAATATTCAGGAAAGGTGAAACTCACCTTCAACGTGCAGATAGACTTGCTAAACCTTACTTGATGAGAGATATCGGCGGTGATGCTTTAGAATGTGTATCTGATGTTGCCTATGCTAACGAACGAGGAATTGACGGTATAATCCATATTTCACCGTTTACCTGTATGCCTGAAATTATGTCGCAAAACATTTTCCCTGCAATGAGAGAAAATTGTGAGATACCTATACTACCGCTTATTATGGATGAACAAACCGGCAGAGCAGGTTATATTACAAGAATAGAAGCTTTTGTTGACTTGATGAGAAGACGTAAAAGAAGACGTAAACTTCAAGAAAAAACAACTAAAGCTGAAGAAAATAAGGAAACTGAATCAGTAAAATAATTAACAAGGATTTTTCTTATGTTTAAATTATTTAAAAACAGCTTCAATACTACTAATGATTGTATAATTCTTGCAACCCCTCTTATTATATTCATGTCAATATTAGGGTGGTTTTGTAAATTCACAATGAATGGTGCGGACACCGTACCAAAAATCATATTAGGCGGAATAACACTGCTTATTATGGCTAGCGGATTTTTATCGGCTTGGTTATACATGTGCAAAAAAACAATTCAATTATCAAAAAAAATAGTTATTTTTGACTCTGACAGAGCTAAATCTTTCGGAACACTTATTCTTTCCCTGTCAAAAGGTATTGGAAGACTATTTTTACCACTGATTGGAGTTATCGGAATTTATATTATTCTGTTTGGAATATTATTTTTTATAACAGGTTTTATCATTAGCAATATTTATCCGTCTTTTGATCCTGAAATTTTAGGTTTACACATAGATCAACTTGTTACAAGTAATGAAATATTAAAAGGAGTAAACAAACTTACAGTTGATGAATTTCCACCGTTTTTGTACTGGTACATAATTACAATAATAGGAAGCTTTATTCTGAATTTCATTACAATGCTTTGGATTCCTGAAATTGTATATAATGAAAAAAATGCATTTAAAGCTCTTTTTTACTCAATAAAAAAGAATTTCCAAAACTTACCGCAGACATTGATTTTATACCTTTACATTACATTTTTAATAACATTTGTTACCGTATCAAGTGCAGTGTTAATGTTTAATCCGTTTTTATACTTTATTGTATTGATTCTTTACTACTATTTCTTGGTTTACATTGTTGTGCTATTATTTAGCTATTATGAACAAACTTTCACAAAATAAACCAAAAGTAATAGCAATAGTCGGCGCAACAGCAAGCGGCAAAACAGCTTACTCAATTGAACTGGCAAAACAAATTGATGCTGAGATTATTTCCTGCGATTCAAGGCTTGTATATAAAGGTTTTGATATCGGTACAGCAAAACCATCAAAAGAAGAACAAAGCGGGATTCCGCATTATATGATAGATATTGTTGAACCTGAATTTGAATACTCAGCAGGATTATACAAACAACAAGCTAAAGAAAAAATTAACGAGATTTTAGCAAAAGGTAAAACACCTATAATTACAGGCGGAACAGGCTTATATATAGATATTTTACTAAAAAATTATGATTTACCGCAAATTGAAGCCGATAAAAAGTTAAGAGAAGAACTAAAAAATTTTGAAACTTCAGAAATTTACTCAATTCTGGAAAAGCTTGATAAGCCAGGGGCTGAAACAATCGATAAAAATGACAGAAAAAAACTTATCCGAGCTATAGAAATAGTCAAAAAAACAGGGAAACAGCTAAATAATGTCCGCTCAATCGGTGAAAGTGAATATGAAATTGAATGGCTGGGAAGAAATTTTGACAGGGAAACGCTTTATTCAAGAATTGATAAAAGAGTTGACATTATGATTGAATCAGGACTTGTAGAAGAAACAAAAAAACTACTAAATCGTCATGGTAGAATCCCAAACCTTATAAACACAATCGGATATAGAGAAATCCTGGGTTATATTGATAATTTGTACTCACTTGATGAAGCCTGTAATTTACTAAAGAAAAACACAAGAAACTATGCAAAACGGCAATTAACATGGTTTCGTAAAAACGAATCAATAAAATGGAATGTTTACCCTGAAAAATTAAAAAAGTAATTATATTTTAACTTTAACAACAACTTTTTTTACCTGTTCAGCGTAATCATTAACAGAAACTTGCGGAGCATGAGCTTCATGAGGATAAATCAGAGCAAAATTTGTACCATTTAAAGTCAAGTAATCAGACTTTTTTACAGAATCCTTAAAAAACACGATATCCCTTGATTTATCATAAGGTGCAGCTTCAATAAGCCCTTCAACATCATTATAATAAATACGTTCATTACCGCTTAACAATAACTGAATATCAATATAATCCCTATGAGCTTCAAACTTAGCAACTTCATGAGGTTTTGTCAAATAAGACTCAACATTTGCAAAATTATCTTCGCCAAGTTCATATCTTCCCTCTTTTATATCAGGAGTTATATTTTTTATAAAGGTATGCGCAAATTCAGGAATTTCTTTATATTTTGAAATATTTTCAATTTTATCAATAATCATGCTTAACCTTTCTTTAAATATAAAGGCGGATATAAAACCCGCCTTTATTAATCCACACTTATTAGAATGAACGTAATCTGCGTCTTACTGTCATTACACACGATTCGTAATCGCATGGATTAATTGATTTATCAGTAGACGCTGTCGTACTGTCATTGCGTAAATAATCAGTACCTTTTAGCTCAACCTCATGTTCTACATTACTTGAATCCTTATAAGCAGCTTTTTCATAGAACTTTTCACCTAGGTTTTTACAGTAAGGCGTATTTTTACTTATTTTACGCATTGTACAAATTGCACGGGCATAAGAGACATTAGACATTACAACTTTTTTCTTTCTTGCATCACCTGTACTTTCCATATAATAAACATCAACAGGAAGCTGGTTTGGACTGTTACCACCCAAGAAAAGATTTGAATGAGCTGTATCTTTATCTTTTACACCATCTAAAGGATAACCCGGATAAACTGTTCCGTTTGAAGCTATATAGAACGGGAATACATCTTCCCATAAAGTACCGTTACCTTTTGATCCATTTATATCAACAAACACTGTAAACCCGCTTATCGCATAGACCCTTACATCATTTTCATAATCATCCTTTGAATATCCTCCACTACTTGCAGTCATTGCAGCAGCGATATCAGATAAATCAGGGGAAGCGCAACAATTTCTGGCATCACCCATTCCACCTGTAGTACCATCTTTTATACTTGAAGAAGCTAAAGCAAAACAAGCATTTTCAGAAGCGCAGAAATAAGCATCACTTGACGCATTTTTACAATCTGCTTGTGTCTTTTTGTTTAAATTTTTACAAATATTTCGAGATTCGGTACTATTATCCGTAGAATAGGTCAACCCTGGAATAGAAGCTAATCTGTCACTCATAATCCACAAATGTAACCCGTTAGCTAATATAATATTTGGTTTTAACCCTGTACCTGTTCTAGGATTAAATGCAAAAGCTCCGGGTTTTGAATCAATAGACATTAATCGTTTACTTGTCTCGGTTGATCTGCCTAAAGCAGCTTCATAAACTTCTTTATAATACTTTGCACCGCTTAATCCGGGAACATCAGTATAAGCTATCTCACTACTATAATCATGCTTAATATTCCAGTTTTCAGCAATCAATTCTGAAAAACGGCTTGCTCGAATAATTGGAGGATTAAGAATACAGATATTATGTTCTTCATCTAAAGAATACCCTGTCGGACAAGCTGTATGAACTGTACACCCGACAGATTGTGCCGCGCCATCAGGTCTTTTAAATCCCGGGATACAAGCACAACCATCACCGCTTGCCACAGAGTTTTCAGGACAGCAAGCTCCTAATGATTCACTAAAATCATTTGAACAAGCAACACATTTATAACCACTTGAAATTTTTACTGCATAATTATATCTATTATTAGAAGAAATAGAACACGCTACCTTTGGATTATTTGCAGAAACTTCATACCCCGTTTTTGGAACACAATTTAAAGTTTCAAAAGTTCTATCTTCATTTTGCCATCCGGCATCAGTAGAATCCCCGGTATAAAATCCTTTTGCAGCCTTACAAAAAGTGTCGTTAAAAGTAGGTCTTTCAACTTTAACCTCAGCAGAACCTGAACCATCACCAATTTTACGCTTTACAATTTGCTGCAGAATACATGTCCCTCTATTTGAAACAGAAGTATAATCTACGAAATTACTTGAATCAAAACCGGCACCTGAATCTTCCTTACCATCATCTTCACCGTCATCATCACCTGTGTCTTCATCATCGTGTTTAAATTCTATCGAATTTTCATACTTATCCATGGTAACAGAGTCAGTTGAATTTGCTTTAATATGTGGTTTAATACCATTATTACATAAATTAGCTCCACTATCAGGATTAGAATTTGTATACCCAATATAACTTACTAAACTTGAAACTGGAACTGTCAAAGAATCTTCCGAAGGTAACATTCCTTTAAAAACTTCATGTACGGCGATTGGTCCTTTAATTTCGTGAGTAATAATATTTCCATTATTATCTTTAGCCGGAGCGCCATTAACATCCTTTTCGGTAACTGTACCGCAGACTGCATTTTTAGCACAATCCTTAGTATAACCGTAACAATTATTGAAATCACTTTTCTGATAGAAAGTTTGATGATATTTAATTATATTACCTGCTTCATCTTTTTCGGGTACACTTGTTTTTACAACTGAACCACCATTACATACTTTGTATGGCAACCATAGTTGCTGTATAAAATCATCGGTTGTATAAAGTTGAGTATCTGTTTGAAAATCCACATAACCGTCTTCAGCAAACGCCTTAGGGAAAAGTTTTCGCATTAATGAGTTTTCAGAAAAAGCGATACGTTTTGTAATATCGTTAAAAAATCCTTTTACTCTTGCTGCCAAACTGTTTTTAACATGATGTTTTGCAATCCTATTAGGTGCAGGTCGGGCAGAAGTAGATTCACTTTCTTCATATTTTTCACCCATAATAACAATTTGAGATGCCATTTTTTCTACAGACTTAAACGCCATATAATAAGCGTATTCATCAGATTTTTCAAGCTGACGATTAATTATAGGTAACGTTACAAACGCTAATATTGCAACAATAAATAAAGCAATAACGATTTCTGCCAACGTAAACGCAGATTTTTTAATATTATTTTTAAAACTCATCTATCCTCCAGTATTATTTTAATTCCTGCAAAGCTTTTTCATAATCTTCTTTAGACGGTGCCTTTCCGTGCCAGCCGGCATTATTTTCCATAAAGCTTACACCTTTACCTTTAATCGTATTAGCGATTATTGCCGTTGGCCTATCAGATTTTTTAGCCTCTTCAATCGCAGAATAAATCTGCCTGATATTATGTCCGTCTATTTCAATAACATTCCAGTTAAATGCTGAAATTTTATCTTTCAAATTTCCAAGCGGTTTAACACACTCTGTTGAACCGTCTATTTGCAATCCGTTTCTATCAATTATTGCGATAAGATTATTCAAATTACGATGCGGAGCAGCCATTAAAGCTTCCCAAACACTGCCTTCCTGCATTTCTCCATCACCTAAGAGAACAAATACATTTGCAGGATTTTTATCTAGTTTTAAAGACATTGCAATACCGCAAGCTATTGATAAACCTTGACCTAAAGAGCCTGTTGCAACTTCAACCCCCGGACACCACAGAGAAGGATGCCCTTGAAGTCTTGTACCAAGCTTTCTAAATGTTTTTAACTCGGATTTTTCAATAAAACCAACCTGAGCTAAAACCGAATAATAAATAGGTGAAACATGACCTTTTGATAATACAAATCTGTCACGAGAATCATACTCCTGCGACAATTTACCCCTCAAAGCATGCTTCATACATTTATTAAACAAAACAGTCATTAATTCGCAAGAGGATAAAGAACCTCCGATATGACCCGATGCGGCTTCATAAACCATATCAAGAATATTACGTCTGTTTTCTAAACATAACTTTTCAAGTTCTTTTATTTCAATATCTGTCAACATTTATTTATTAAACAACCTTTCTTTTAAAACTTTTAAGATAAACAACGGAAGTGTCGGGAAAATACGTTTAAACCTTTTAGGCTCTTTTATAGTTCTATAAAGCCACTCTAAGCCCATTTTTTGATAAATTTTCGGTGCACGCTCAACAACACCTGCCCAAACATCAAAACTTCCGCCAAGCCCAATCATAAGAGCATTCGGCAATCGTTTTTTTAATTCCGCATTAAAAAATTCTTGTTTTGGAGAACCCAGTGCAACCAAAACCAAATCAGGATTAGCATTAACTAGGTCATTAAGTATTGATTCATCATCCGTAAAATATCCGTCATGAAAATATACAATATTAACATTTTCGATTTCATTTTTAAGATTTTTTACAGCCAACTCAACAACTTCAGATTTTGCTCCCACAAGTGCTATTGTTTTATTTTCTTTAGAAAACTTAACAATTAATGCTTTACCAAGTTCTATCCCCGGGATACGTTTTACATTATACCCAAGAAGCTTCAGCCCTATTTCAACACCTATTCCGTCGGGAACAACCAAATCCGACTCTGAGATAATTTGAGCAAATTCAGGATTTTTTGAAGCTGTTTCTATCATTTCAGGGTTAATCGTAACAATCTGACCTCCATGACTATAAGCATAATCTACGGCTTGGTCAAAAGTAAAACTATCAACTCCATATCCCGAAATTTTAACCAAATCTCTATCCATACGTATATTATATCATATTATCCACAATTATGCTATAATCTTATTATGAAAATATTTAAAATTTTTTTTATATTATTAGTTGCAATAATAACAGCAGGAAAAGTTAATGCGGTAGAATTTAATGTTGTTGTTTTACCAACAGACATTTTTAATATTTGTGACAATTATTTTTGTTTTCCCGAAGCTTCTGAAATTGCCTCAGAATGTATAATACAAGAATTAAATTCCTATAAGAATATTTCAGCTTACTCATTAGCAGACACAAGGGCAAAATTAAACGCTAACCCTGAATTAAAAGAAGAAACAGCTTTAATGCTTGATAAATTTTCTAAAATAGACAGAATAGATTTTAAACCGTTAAAAGATATATCAAATGAATTTGACGTAAAATCTGTTATATTAGTTTCAAGTTGGGTAAGCAATGAAGAAACTTTAACAAAACGGAATCTGTGGGAAATACTTGAAATAACAAGCGCATTTAAGATTTCTCATCCTTTTAAACTAAATACTAATGCAGTTTTAACAGATACTGTTAATAATACTGTCATGTGGAGCGGAAAGTATGCTGTTGACATAACAGATTCTAACGGCTTTTTCAACGGTGAGAATCAGGCAAAAGCGGCTTCCCAGTTAGAAAAGATTAAACAATACTACAAAAACAATGTTTCACAAACAATAAGCCAAAATATCAGGTTAAGATTTTTCCCAAAAGATGTTAGGACATTTTCTCTACAAAAACAAGAAACCCAAGAATCGCAGTTTATGCCAAACGCACTTGAACATCTTTCTAAACCTAAACTGCAAACAGAACTTAACGAGCTTTATAAAGAAACAACCGCGGATGATTTAATTTTTGATTTTTAGACAACGGCTGAACTTTTTCAGATTTAAAAACCGAAGCAACCGTAGTATTAATTTTACGGCAACTGTCTGCCAAATCACAATATGCAATTACGGTAATAATTGAAAGCATTATAAAGAAATATCGTTTTTTCATAAGGATATCTTAAGGTAAAAATATATAATTTAATCCGACAAAATAGTAATAAAAGAATTAAAAAAGACTCCGTTTGGAGTCTTATAAATGGTGCCGATGGCCGGGGTCGAACCGGCACGAGGGTTGAACCTCACAAGATTTTGAGTCTAGCACGTCTACCAATTCCATCACATCGGCTTAATTTTAAATTGTCATAAACTAATTCTAACCCAAAAATATTTTTTTTCAAGAAGTTTTCAAAATTATAATCCCCTGATTGTTTTATACCCGTAACCATTAACAAAAACAATAAAATACAGGATAAAATTTGTATTATGAAACGAACAATTTTTACATTATTATTAGCAATTTTCATGACAAACACGGCTTACGGCGAAATTTTCACAGGCGGAGTTTCAAAAGTCGGAGAACAGGAAAGTAATCGTGTTATAGACTCGGATACCAAACAAGGTGTTGATTTTGCAAAAGTTACTATTCCACAAAAGAAATACTATACCTATACTGACGCTAACGGAAATTTTAATCTTCCTGCAATAAAAATTGATTCACCAACTATTTTAAACGTTGAAAAAGAAGGTTACAGACCGTTCTCGGTTACAATAAACAGCGGTCAAAGCCTAAGTTCAGAACCAATGAAAATAACAATTGTCAGAAGTAATCCGACAGATATAGCGCTTGACTCAGAAATTCTTCATCTTGGAGATAACAATTTTTCTAAAAACTCAGCTAATGCATCAGATTTTAAGCTTAAATCAATTGGTCCTTACTATTCAAAAGATTTTATCATGACAAACAACGCGAAACAAAGTTCAAACTACCTTGTTATAGGCTCAATCGTCGGACTTGATACAAAACTGGCAAAATCAATGGGACAAAACCGTATCCGCTCAGCCTACTCAAGCCCTGCCGAAATCTATTTTAACGGCAGAATGATAGGTCAACTGCACGTAAACGGTGACGGCCAAAGAATAAAAATTCCAAACAACTTAATCAGACCTGATGAAAGAAATCAAATAACAATAAAAACAGGACAAAACCTTATGCCAAGCGACCATATTGACTATGATGATATAGAAATTATGAATCTTTCTATTTTAAGTGAATAAACAAAAAGGAGAACTTAGATTCTCCTTTTTGCGTAATTATAAAATTTTTCACTTTTTACGGCGAAGCCGACCCTGCGGAGCACATCTATCTAACAAAAATCAAAGCTGTTAGTAGCACAATACCCCGTCCGGCGAGGACTATCTTTTTAAGAAATCAGGAATTTCTATATTTGTAAAGTTATTGCTTGATGAAGACAATACTGATTTAGTTTGAGTATTAAATGCACCTGAGAAGAAATCTGCTGCATTTAACTGATTATCAGGTTTAGCTTCATTGGAAGTTCCAAACATCAAACCTTGAGAATTATTTCTTAGCTCAAAGCCTGTTGCAATAACAGTAATTTGGATTTCACCCTGAATATTTTCATTAACAGCTGTACCGATAATAACAGTTGCATCATCAAGAACCGCATCATGAATAATAGAAGCAGCATCGCTGATTTCGTGAATACCCATATCAGGACCGCCTGTAATGTTAACAATAACACCTGAAGCTCCGTTAATTGAAGATTCAAGAAGTTGAGAGTTAATAGCTTGTTGAGCAGCTTTAACAGCTCTGCCTTCACCTTGAGCTCTACCGATACCCATTAACGCAGAACCCGAAGATTGCATTACAGTCTTCACATCGGCAAAGTCAACGTTAATAATACCCGGAACAGTGATGATATCAGAAATACCTTGAACACCGCGAAGTAACACTTCATCAACGATTACAAAAGATTCTTGTAATGAAACTTGTCTATCAACAACTTGAAGCAATTTATCGTTTGGAACTACAATAACTGCATCAACTGATTCTTTAAGTTTATCAATACCGCTGTTTGCTTGGTTTTGACGTTTTTTACCTTCCCAAGAGAAAGGTTTTGTAACAACCGCAATTGTTAAAATACCCAATTGTTTAGCAATTTTAGCCACAATAGGGGCTGCACCGGTACCTGTACCGCCGCCCATACCTGCTGTGATAAATACCATATCAGCACCTTCTAAGGCCTGGGTGATTTCTTGTTGAGCTTCTTCTGCTGCTTTTTCACCTACTGACGGATCGCCGCCTGCACCCAAACCTTGTGTTGAAGATGAACCTAATTGGATTCTGTGATTTGTCTTTCCGTTAACCAATACTTGTAAGTCTGTATTCATTAACCAAAATTCTACACCTGATAACCCTGATTGTATCATTCGGTTAACAGCATTTCCGCCGCCGCCGCCGACACCGATTACTTTAATATTAGTAGGGTTTGCACCTAATCTTGAAGTCTGATTAGCTGATGATTCATCTTTTCTTGCAAAGATATCTGAAACGATATTTTCCACGTTATTTACCTCTTTAATTGTTCCTAAAACATATAATACAACAATATAGTATTTTAAATAGAAAAAAAGTACAATAATTTTAAATAAATTATGTACAAAAGTTAATATAAACCCTTAATCTTGACATTTAGCGGGAGAATAGCCCCAATTAAGCTTATTTTTTAATACCGAATAAAAGTCATTATCCTTTAATAATGCCAAATAAGCCTTGTTTGAAGACTTTTTGACTAAAAGTTCAGAATCCGTAGAAAACGCAATCTGCCCATCTGCGGACACTCTGTATTCATTATTTTTACAAGGCAGTATTTTAATTTCATCATCAGAAGAAACAACAATCGGACGCGCCGAAAATGTATGCGGACAAATCGGAATTATAGTAATAGCTTCAACCTCAGGCGCCAAAACCGGACCTCCTGCCGCCATACCATAAGCTGTTGAACCTGTCGGAGTTGAAATAATGATACCGTCTGCCAGATACTCACAAACGAATTTCCCGTTTATTTCCAACGCAAAACGTGAAGTCCTTGAAGATGACGAACCTTTTACGACAAAATCATTTAAAGCATTATTTTCACCGCATTCAAGCATCATTCGTTTTTCTATTTTAAAATCACAGTTTAAAACAGAATTTATTGCACAATCCAAATTATCAACTGTTGCTTGAGATAAAAAACCAAGTCTGCCAAGATTTATACCAAATATCGGGGTCTTAAATTCTGCAAAAAACCTTGCAGCTTTTAATATTGTTCCATCTCCGCCAATAATAAATGCAAAATCATAACCTGATTTTAAGTTATCAATATCCAAAACCTCAAAATCAACAGAATTTGATACTAAAATTCGTTTTAAATTTTCCATAACTTCAATAGAATTTTCTATTTTCGGGTTATAACATATTGAATAGCGTTTTTTCATACGTTTAGTTTATACCAAACAAATAAAAATATGCAATAATAAGGTAATGGATGAAAAACATTTTGTATACATACTTTTAACAAAGAATAACACACTGTATTGCGGGTATACAGATGATGTCGAGAAACGTTTTCAGGCACATTTAGAAGGGAAAGGCGCTAAATATACAAGAGCAAATAAGCCCGTTAAAATCGTTTATACAAAAGAATTTAATAACAAATCTGATGCTCTAAAAGAGGAATATCGGATTAAACACAAATTATCACGGGAAGAAAAACTTAAGCTTATTCAGACTGAGCCTGAGGTTCTGAAGACTCAGAGGTAGAGGTTTCACCTGATTTTCCATATAATTCATCAATTTTTGCATCTAACTTTTCAATTTCTTTTTTCTTTTTCTCAATCTTTAATTTATTTTTTTCAATATCTTTATTATATTGGTCAATCAGATATTGTTTATAAGCTTCCTGCAAGGCTTCATCTTCTGTAGTTCCTGCAAGTGAGCGAAGCTTTTTATAATCTCTGTATTCTTCCTTGTAATTATCAGATAAATTACGAACCGCAAACTTATAATCATCTTTAATCTCGTCAATTACACGTTGCCGCTCTTCTTTTCTTTGTTTCAGAACATATTTAGATTCTTTTTTAAGTATTTCTTCCTGTCTTATAACATCCTGATACTGCTCAATACCGTCTTGAACAACTTTATATCCGTTAACACTTACCTGTTTATCAACATTTTTATCAAAAGACATTATTCTTGACTGAGTTCCCTGCCAATCAACACTCCAAGTACCTAAAAACACAGGTTTTTCACCGGTAAAGGCAAATCCTTGAACAATAATTCGTTCAGAATCCTCTTTGTCAAAACCGATAGGATAAATATCCCAGCGCTTATCTTCAAGACGCAGATTCATATATTCTTCCCAAAAGTAAACAATAGCGTCACGAACTTCTACCAAATCATAACTTACTTTATTCTGGAAATCATAAACATAAATTCGAGTCTGCCAGATACCGTCTTCACGACTTCCTATTTTTTGTTTTATAAGAAGCTTTGAACCGTCAGGATTAAAATCTACAGGGGTCAAAGTTCTAAATGCCGCATAATTATCTATCGCCTTGTCTGTTGATAAAATCGGCTCAGGAATACGTTTTGCAACATTTGCGGTTAATATTTTATTAAGATTTGTCCCTTCTTTACTTAGCGGAATTACAAACATATCCGCGGCGACTGAGGCACTATCCGTATAATAATATATTGCAGGGTAAACAAGCATTGAATAATCAGGAGAAATGATACCCTGAGCATTAATCTGACGATTAACGTACAAACGTTTTCCTAAAGATAATTCAACGCTTCCCGGAGGATCATTATATTTGACAATCCTATATAACGGTTTTGGTACATATTTAAAATCAGAAGGAGTCCCAACTTTAGGAACTGCAATTTCTGTTGTAGACTTATCTTTATACTCAGACAGCGCTTCATACTCATCAACTGTCATATATCCTGAAGGATTAAGTTCTAAAAGACGCTTATTCATTCTGTCTTTTTCATCATCTTTTAAAACTTCATACTGATATTTTAATTCTCTTGAGCGCGTATCTTTTACAAACGGATTATTAATCTCAAAAGCACAAGCCTTTGATGCAATAAAAAGAGTAATTATTAATACAGCCGCGCGCAGCTTCATACCAAGCCGTCTTTCATGGCTGTTGCAACGGCTTTTGAACGAGTTTTTACGTAAAGTTTTTGCAAAATATTATGAACATGGGTTTTTGTTGTCGCAATTGTAATAACCAATTTCTTAGAAATTTGAGGATTTTTCAAACCTTCAACCAAAAGCGCCAGAACTTCCATTTCTCGTTCGGTTAATCCATAAAGATTTTTACCTTTTTGATAGTTAATTCCTCCTGATTTAGATTCTGATTGGCTGTTTTTCCTGATATTTGACAACACAACTCTTGCAATTGCAGGGTCAAGCCAGCCTACACCTTCACTTACTGCTTTAATTGCGGAAATTGTCTGCTCAGAGGTCGCACCTTTTGTAATATAACCGTCAGCTCCTGCGGCAAAAGAGTCTAATATGTCATTCTCATTATCGCGTGAAGTATTCATCAAAACTTTTATTTCAGGTTTTGAATTTTTAATTTTGCGTGTAGCCTCAATACCGTCAATAGTAGGAAGCCCAATATCCATAATAACCAAATCCGGGTTAAGTTCAAGCGCTTGTTCAACACCTTCCATTCCATCGGCAGATGTACCCAAAACCTCTATTGATTCGTTATTAGACAATGCAAACGATAACCCCATTCTTGTCATATCATGATCTTCAATTATTGTTACTTTGATATTTTTCGACATATTTTCACCTTTAAACTCTTGATTTTGCAACGACATTAGTTAACAGAAACGAAAACTCGCTGCCTTTATTAACTTTACTTTCTACCCAAATTTTACCGCCGTGCGCTTCTATAATCTGACGCGATAAATATAAGCCCAAACCTGTTCCTGTTGAGCGTTTTTTACTTGTCCCTTGCGAAAATCTCATAAACAGATGCGGAATATCTTCTTTCGGGATACCGTTACCGTTATCGGTTACAGAAAATATTAAATCTCCGCACTGGGCTTTAACGTAAACATCAATTGTTCCGCCTTTATTAGTATAATTCAAAGCATTTCCGCAAAGATTTGTAATAACTCGTTTTATCTCTGCTCTATCAGCATCAATTAACAATTCATCATCGACTTCACAGTGAAGATTAAATTCAATATTTTTCTTTTTGGAAATCGGCTCTAACTCGTTATAACACTGAGTTACCAAGTCTTTAATATTAAACACGGTCTTGCAAAGCGAAAGTTTTCCGCTTTCAAACCTGTAAACTTCAAGTAACGCATTAACTAAACCCAACAAATCTTCGTTACTTTGAAGCATTGTAGATAATAAAACTTTTTGCTGGTCTTTTAATTCACCCAAAGAACCGTCAAGGAAGAATTTTAAAGTCTGAATTGCTGCAAGTAAAGGTGTGCGCAAATCATGCGTCAATGTGGCAATAAAATCATCTCTCAAACGTTCTGTTTCTTTTTGAACACTGAAATTACGGATAACCCCGACGAATTTTTCTTCATCCGAATATTCATTTGTCAAAGATGCAAAATTAATCTCTACAGGTATAGATTCACCATTTATAGCATTTCTAATGTACAAATCTCTGAGTAAAAACTCTGAATTATCACAAGATAACCCTAAAATAGTATTCTTAACGGAAGACTTTGAAACATGATTATATTCAGGGTTATCGGTATAAGCTACTTCTTGTATTTTCATCTTGCAAATAGCATCTGACGGAAGTCCCATCATGTTTTCACAAGCCGGGTTAACCTGTTCGATATTACCCTTAGCATCAATTATAATAATACCGTCAGCGCAATAATTAATTATTCCGAACAGCTTTAAATTAGCAAGCGATAATTCTTTAGTACGTTCTGCAACAAGAGTTTCCAGATTCTCTGAATAAACGGTTAACTGAGCTTTTGCTTCTTCTAACTCGGTGATTTTTTCTCTTAACGAAGCTAAAAGATGACTTCTTTCAATACCGTTTTTGATATTCATAATCAAATCATTATTATCCCAGGGTTTTTCTATATACTTATAAACCCCGATTTCATTAATAGTCTTAATCGCGTTTTCTTTATCAGCGTAAGCCGTTAACAAAATCATACTGGTTTCAGGGTAAAGTTTTTTAGCCTCACGCAAAAACTCCAGACCATTCATTTCAGGCATCAAAAAATCTGAAATAATTAAGTCAGGAGCTTCTGTTTTAAGGTATTCGACAGCTTCTAAAGGGTTGTTGTAAATAACCACATCTTCAAAGCCTTCAACTTTCATCAAGGTAGAAAAAGTCGAAGTCAATAACTTATCATCATCAACGTATAATATTTTCCCTAAATTCATACTTATATGATAAATTATTTTTATAAAAGAAACAAATTGTTTACAAAACCGCAATATTTCTTATATTTTAATATTCTAAAGGCGAATATTCCCTAGAGGCTAATTCTCTGTCAATTAAATACAATGCGGATTTTTCGGCACCAAAAGCTTTCAATTTGGCAATAATTCTTGATACTGTGGCTTCTTCTTGAATTTGTTCTTTCAAATACCAATCAATAAAGTTTCTGGTAGATAAATCACATTCGCCTTCCGACATGTTTGCAACGCAGTCTATCGCAGAAGTTATTGAGCGTTCATGTTTATAAATCTGTTCAAAAACTTCTAGAGGAGTGTTCATATCAAAGTTTGGCGCAGACAATTGTCCTAAATGAATTTGAGAATTTCTGCCTAAAACATACTCAAACAAAATCATTCCATGGTCAATTTCTTCTTTAGACTGTACTTTAGCCCAGTTAGAAAAGCCGTATAAACCAATTTCAGAAAAATAAGCAGACATTGACAAATATAAATACGCAGAATAAAATTCCTTGTTAATCTGTTCATTAAGTATATCTCTGATTTTATCACTAATCATTATTCCTCCTTTTAAATTTATCACTAGTCCTGTTCAACTTCCCATAAGCCATGGATGTTGCAGAAAGCGCGGGCTTTTTCTAAACCTAACTTATCTTTGATAAGCATTATCGGCTCATCTGAAGGATAAAAATATTCTAATTCAACGCGTTTTTTACCTTTTGCAATAGTTTCAACAAACTGAATGTAATGTTCATTTGTCATAGGGTGTAACTGAGCTCCCACTCGAACTTCTTCACCTTTATCATCAGTTGAAGAAAATACAGGCACATGTTTTTCACCGTACTCGGAATCCTGTGTTCTTGCTTCTAAAAACTCCATCGGCTCTCCACAGCAAACAAGTTCACCGACACCATCTATAATAACTTCTACAATATTTCCGCAAACATTACATTTATATAAATCTAATCGTTCGGTCATTACAAATTCTCCTTTCACGATAAAGAATAAACCTTGAAAGGATTATTTCATTAGGAAATCGGATGATAGACAGGAGCTATTTATTTTCTTTTTTCAATATGCAAATCATACCCTAAGATATCGCAAATATTTTTTAAATCTTTAAACGTCAAATATTCGCGTTTTAACTTAGCTGAAAAATTTGCAGGTTTAGTGTTCTTGCCGGAATAGGCATTAAGCTTATCAGACAAGTCCTTTTGCAGCATATATTCTTTATTCAATAAAAATTTGACTAACTGGTAATCAGTCATATCATTTATAATCATTTCAAAATTATAAATTATGTTGACTTTGAATGTAAAATAAGTTATGTTAGATTATATATATATAGATTACGTTATTTTTAAATAGATTATTATAAAAAAGGAAATCAGTATGAGAAATTTTGCTTTTTCGTTGGCAGAGGTGTTGATTACTCTTGGCATAATAGGAGTTGTCGCAACACTTACAATACCGATATTAAGCGCAAAGCTGGAAGAAAAAAGAACTATCAACAAGCTTAATAATACCTATGCAATTCTTTCTCAGGCATACCGCAGAGGAATCTCAGAAGAAGGAAGCCCTGAAGGTTGGTGTACGATGGGCGTAAAAGGAGATTGGCGTGATTTTGATGATTGTTCTATAAAAATATATGAAATGTTTACCAAATACTTAAAAGTCGCAAACCATTGTAATAATGGATATGGTGGTAATGGCGAGGATAACTGTTTTGCCAAAACATATAAAAATCGTAAAGGAGTAGATATAGCAAGAGCGAATGGCATGCACAGAAGCTTTACACTAATGAACGGAGTATCTGTAATGATTAATGCGGCAGCAGGTGACGGATACCAAAAAAATGGTGCTCGACCAGTACTAATATACTAAATCAGGGCAAATCTAATATAGCATATTGGGATTATATCGGAATTTGCGGTACCTTATGGGTTGATTTAAACGGGAAATCACTACCAAATACTGACGGCAGAGATTTGTTCGCGTTTAAAATGTACAATGACGGTATTGCACCAATGGGAAGACTTGGAGCACACAGTCAACAAAACTTTGAAGGGAATTGCCTTGGAACTGCATTCAAAAATCTTGGAAGTTGTACTTATTGGGTACTTGAGAACAAAAATATGGATTATTTGAGATGCAAAGACTTAAGTTGGAATGGCAAACATTCATGTAAATAAAAAAGTCGTGCCACTGTCTATCGAAATTTACAAACCCGCTGTCCTTTAATACTTTCTACTTTAACAGAAACGACACCCGCAAAATCAATCTTAGTGCTGCTGAGTTTCCCCCCTGACACGGTTCGAAAGTTTACGCCACCGCAACTGTTACTATCAACAATCGTATTAAACTTCAACGTGCTCATAGACCCCTCACAACAGGCTCTGCACCCCGCGTTAGCTTCGGGTCGAGAGTTCGCAACACCCCGTGGAGCACGACTTAAGTTTAATATAACATAAATATTTTTTATTACAACTTTTTCTATTTTAACTCTTTTTCTGCAATATATCTTGGTCTTGCCTTAACCTCGCGATAAACCTGACCGACGTATTCGCCGATTACCCCAAGGCAAAATAACTGCAATCCGCCAAAAAATGACAGCATAATTATCGCCGTTGCATACCCGTTTGGAGAATCATTTAAAAATACTTTTTCAAATATTGTTTCTAATCCGACTAAAATTGAGCCGATAAACATTACAAACCCCAGTACCGCAATAATTCTCAACGGAACAACACTAAATGAGGTTATACCGTTTAATGCAAGCGTCATTAACGACATAAAGTTAAATTTGGATTCACCTGCCATACGAGGTTTTACATTAAACTTAACAATCTTAGTTTTTAACCCTACTTCGTGAAAAAATCCTCGTAAAAACAGAGCTTTTTCCGGATACAATTTCATAATATCAAGCGCTCTTTTACTTACAAGCCTGTAATCTGAATGATTCATAGGAATTTTTGCACCAAGAAGATTCATAACCTTATAAAATAAAACAGCAGTCGTCTTTTTAAAGAAAGAATCGCCTTTTCTGTCATTACGAACACCTAAAACTACATCATTCCCGTCCATAAACGCGTCAACAAAATCTTCAATAGAATTTTCATCCTGTTGTAAATCCGCGTCAATTGATATACAGCAGTCACATCCGATATTATTAACACCTTCTAAGCCCGCAACTAAGGCTTTTTGGTTTCCATAGTTTCTTACAAACTTCATCGCTTTCACATGCTTATGGTTAAAGGAATGCAATCGCTCAATTATTTCCCAAGTTGAATCACCTGACCCGTCATCTACCAAATACAGGTAACTGTCAGATGCTATTTTATTTTTATCAAACAGTATTTGAAGGACCTCTAAAAGTCTTTTTACAGTCGTTTCAATACATAATTCTTCGTTATAACACGGTATAATTACAGCTAATCTCGGTGTTTGCATTTAATCCCTCTTTCTTCTATAATTATATTATTTTAAAGGAATTATGCAAGGATATGTAAATGATAAATAAAAAATTCATCTTAAACGCCGATGATTTCGGACTAAGTAAGTACCACAATCAAGCGGTTTTGGAAGGTTATGTAAACGGATTTTTAACAAGTGCAAGTTTATGCGCTAACGGAGAAGCTTTTGACAGCGCAGTGCATGATGTTATACCCGACTGTCCGAATCTAGGAATTGCTGTTCACCTAAATATCATGGAAGGGAAATCGTTAACTGAGTGCAATCTTTTAACAGATGGTAACGGAAACTTTAATAAAGGTTACGGCTATTTACTTTTAAACCGTAAAAATAAAGAGCTTCTTTCTCAAATTGAAACAGAATTTAGAGCTCAGATAGAAAAAGTTACAAATGCTGTACAAGTTGACCATTTGGATTCACATGTTCACACTCATGCAATCCCTGAAATCTTTGAAATCACTTGCAAGCTTGCAAAAGAATACGGGATAAAATATGTAAGAACACAATTTGAAGAATTGTACTTTATACCAAAACTTGCAAAACACCTTAACATAAGTTATCCGATTAACTTAATAAAAATCGCATTATTACAATATTTCACAAAAATTAACCGAAAAACACTTGATAAATATCAACTAAAAACAAACGATTTTATAATTGGAGTCGGCTATACAGGCATGATGGATTCTGATGCTATTGAATACGGATTAAAAAACCTTGAAGAAGAATGTATCGCAGAAGCACTGATTCACCCTTGCAAATATGATAATTCAACAAAAAACTCTCACACAAAAGAATTTAGCATCACACAAAACAAAACCCTTCAAGATACAATAAACCGTCTTGGTTTTAAAATTACAAACTACAAAAATTTGGGATAATGAAAAAACACATAACGTCAATTTTTCTAATAATATTATTTATATTTTTCTGTGTATTTATAACAATAAACGGAAAATCAAAAACTGTTTTAGATGTAATTACACCTGATAAAATTAAAATAGACACAAAAGACGGTAATGAAATAATATGTATTGAAAATGTCGAAGCGTTTTCCTTAGAACCTACAGAAGAATTTTTTAACAAATACTCCAAAGAACTTTCACTAAGCAAAGCCGATATGATTTCGCTTGGATATCTTGCGCAGGAATACGCACAGAAAACTCTTCAGAACCAAAATATTAGTTTAAATTTATCAGGTAAAGTTACAAGTGAATGTGACTTTGGAACAATAAAATTAAACGGTATTGATTATAAAAATCTTATAAATAACAGCGGATTCGGACTAAAAAACAACAAACCCGCTAATCTTGACAAGTTTAATAAGAATCTGGGAAATGCAAGAAAACTTCATCTTGTAATACTTAACCACCACTCAAACAAATATCATACACTTAATTGCCCGTATGGTAACTCGGCACATGATAGTATTATTATCCCTCAAAAACAGCTTCCGAAAAACGCAAAGCCTTGTAAATTCTGCCATCAACAAAAGCCTAAGAAATTTAGACACAAAAAAGATATAGATATAGTAAAACTTCCTCAAATTCCGCAGCCGCCATTAGTTTTATCTGACGGAAATATAAAAATACTGTACACAGATTTTACAAAACAATTAAAACCGAATAACTTATGTCAGGCAAATGTTTGTAAAGAACTTGTCAACACAATAAACTCGGCGCAAAGCACACTTGATATTGCAATCTACGGATATCAGGAAGTTCCCGCAATAACGATTGCCTTAACTAAGGCAAAAGCCAGAGGAGTAAAGATAAGACTTGTTTATGACAAATCTTTTGATACAATAAGGGATTACTATAAAAATAACGATATCATAATAAATCTTGCCACAAATCATATATCCGATAAAACCGAAAACCAAACCTCAAGTAATATGATTATGCACAATAAATTCTTAATCGTAGATAATAAAAAGGTTTTCACAGGTTCTATGAATATCTCACCGACAGGTCTGTCAGGATATGACGTTAATGATGTTGTGATTATTAATTCTAAAGAAATTGCACAACTTTACACAAAAGAATTTGAACAAATGCTTAACGGCAAATTTCATAAACAAAAAGAGAAACTAAACCTTCCAAATAAATTTATACTCGGCTCAAGCGAGGTTGAAATTTACTTTTCACCAAAAGACAAAACCGCCTCAAGAATTACACAAATTTTACATAACGCCAAAAATTATATTTATATCCCTGCGTTTTTAATAACACATAAAGATATCGCAAACGAATTGATATTGGCAAAACAAAGAGGAATTGATGTCAGGGTAATAATTGATGCAAACAGCACAAATACAAGAAATTCAAAACACGTGATTTTGCGCCAAAACGGAATACTTTTAAAAACTGAAAACTATGCAGGAAAACTTCATTCAAAAACAATGATAATTGATGATGAATACTTAATTATCGGTTCAATGAACTTATCAAACAGCGGAGAAAAGAAAAACGATGAAAATACCGTAATTATTAAAAACGCGAAACTTACTAAAGCTCACAAAGACTTTTTCTTATATTTATGGACATTGATACCGAATAAATACTTAAAACAAAACGCCCATGCTGAAGGTCCCGACTCAATCGGTTCATGTTCTGATGGAGTTGATAATAATTTTAACGGGAAAATTGACAAACAAGAACCCGCATGCCATTAAATCGGGATAACACCAAGTCGAAGAGTGTTTACCCGGCAAAGTGCAAGGCAGTTAGTAGCATAATACCTCGTGCGGCCGAGCACTTACATTTTTTCAGGTGCTGAAACAGCCAATATAGCAAGCGCATTAGCCAATACCTGTTTAAACGCATAAACAAGTGCTAATCTTGATTTTGTCAATTCTAAATCGTCTGTAATAACCCTTGTTGAGTTATAGAATGAATGAAACTCAGAAGCAAGCTCTTGAACATAACGGCAGATTGTATACACCTGACGGGATTTAGCAGACATTTCAATCATAGATTTAAACTCTTCAAGTTTTAATATAAGTTTTCTGGCGTCTTTAACAGATAAGTTGATAAGATTTTTATCAAAATTTGTCGTAAGCTGTACAAACTCATCACCTGTCAAAATAGCAGGAATAGTTTTGCCTGTTTCAGTGTCAACCTTATCCTGAGTTGCGTTTCTTATAATAGAACAAGCTCTGGCATGAGCATATTGAACGTAAAATACAGGATTTTCATCAGATTTTGTTTTGGCTAGTTCAATATCAAAATCAAGTGTTGTGTCAATATTTCTCATAGACATCCAAAATCTGGTAGCGTCAACACCGACTTCTTCAATCAAGTCTTCTAACGTAACCATATTTTTACGTTTACCCATACGGACTTCGTTACCGTTGATTACAAGGTTAACAAGCTGTCCAAGAAGTATTTCCAATTTTGAAGAGTCATAACCTAAAGCTTCCAAAGAGGCTTTAACTCTGGCAACATAACCATGGTGGTCTGCTCCCCAGATGTTAATCATTCTGTCAAATCCGCGTTCCAATTTATCAACGTGATATGCAATATCCGCGGTTAAGTATGTATTTGACCCGTCAGCTTTTTTAATTACACGGTCTTGATCATCACCATAATCTGAGGATTTGAACCAGTCCGCGCCTTCTTTTTGATAAATTTTACCGCTATTTTTAAGTTTTTGAACACATTCATCAACCTTGCCTGATTTATGCAAAGTCAATTCAGAATAGAATTTATCGAATTTAACTCTAAAATTATCAAGCAAATCGCGTTGAACTTTTTCTTCATAATCTTTTGCAAAATCACAATAAACTTGAAGTTCAATATTATCAACATCTTCCACTGTTTTTAATAAGGAATGCTCCGCCAAGAAAGCTTTAGCAACAGGTATTAAATAATCACCCGGATAGTAATTTTTTCTTTCAAGTTCATCTTCAGGGAAATCAATATTAACACCAAGTTCCTGTTTAACTCTTATTACAAGAGAGCGTCCGAGTTTTTGAATTTGAGAACCCGCATCATTTATATAAAATTCTTGGAAAACATCATGTCCATAAAACTTCAAAAGATTAGCCAAAGCACTTCCCATAGCAGCCCAACGACCGTGTCCGATATGGAAAGGACCTGTAGGGTTTGCGGAAATATATTCTAAAATTATCCTTTCTTTTTCAATATTTTCAGGGCGTCCGAAATTTTCTTTTTTTGAATAAACTTCATCTATTAAATCAACAAGAAGCGAATCTCCTGCCTTAAAGTTAATAAATCCGCCGATAACAGAATATTCACAATCATCTTTTTCAACAAATTCAACAATAGCATTTGCAATCATCGGAGGTGCAATTTTAGCACTGCGAGCCAATGATGATACGTTTATTGCAAAATCTCCAAAATCAGGATTTTTAGGTTTTTCAACAGGTAACGAACCTTTTGTATATTCGCTCATTTGTCCCAATTTACCTGCATCAACTGCCTTAACTATCGCATCTTCAATTTTATTCAAAAAATAATCTCTTAACATACTGACCTCTTATTTATATTTCACATAAGATAATTATATAATAAAAAGGGGGAAATTAAATCCCCCTTTTTAAATTAAAACTCATATTCAGGAATCACAAACGGTTCATTATTTGCATCCTTATCAACAAATGCCAGATAATAATCCATAGCATCAGACTTACAATTGTCATAATCCGATTCTGAGATAAGTTCTTTATGCAAAGTCGTTCTTTCGCCCGAATAATTACCTAAAATTCCGGCGTATTTTTCGATTTCCTCTTTATTTAACCCGCCGCCGTAAGCTTTTGTTTTCGCATCAGTGCCTGATGGGCGGATTTCAATATACTTATCATCAAATTCAAGATAAGTTCCGTCGCCGACAAATTTTATCGATTTCAAGTTATCAAAATTAAGTCCGTCAATTGAGAATCTGTCATTTAGTATACACTTAATATCGCCTAACGAAATTTTACCCTTGCGTTTTGCAATAGCCATTGACAGATAAAACATATCATTTTTGGTTCTTAATACTTCACCTTCAACCTTGGCAAGCTTCAATTTATTAATATCCGGTTCAGATTCATTGTAATAAGCAATATCTACACGGGTATCAAAACGACCGATAATATTATTTGAATTAAAAACTTCATCCAAGTATTGAGATAAATAAGTATTATCCTCAGCAAGTTTTGCAATTAAAGCTGAAGCAACAACAATAGCCTCTGTTGCACTTTTTTCCCTCATCGCAACAGCAAACCTGCCATGCTGAGATTTTATCAATTCTTCGGTACCCATAATCATTCCGCCTGATTCTTCCCCGCCAAATAACAAACGAGGGTTCACGCCGAGATTTATAGGGGTTCCAAAAACATCATCAACAACTACTTCTTCATTTGGAGAGTTTTTAAGTTTTAACTCAACTTTTTTCATAATATTTGCAATTTCTTTAAATCCGACAGGAACATTAACGACTTTCACATCATTTTTTGACGCCCACTCATCCCAAGATAGAGCAGAAGCCGTTGTTTTTATCATAAATCTCGGGTGATTTAACCAGAGATTTTCGGATTTTAACTGTTTTGCCCAAAAATCCATAAGCATTAAAAATGCCTGATTTGCTGTAAATACAGTAAGAACTCTGTCATTATCAAGCTCGATATAATCAACTCCGAGCTTTCTAAGTTCAGGAATACGTTCAGCAGGTTCTGTTTGAGCAACGGTTAACCTGTCATGATCAGGATCTGTTATTAAAACAGCCGTTCCGACAGGGAAACTTTTTAGTTTTTCATCATAATGCAATGTATCAATTACAGGGAAAAACTTTGTTCCATCAGCTTTTTTAGCAAGAACTGTCGCATCAACAGAATAGTCATAAAATGCTTTTTCACCCTTTGGCGTAACATCATATTTACCGATAGAATGGAAAAACGGGTCTTCTTCAATGTTAAACCAAACAAATTTATCTGAAATTCCTAACTTATCTAAAACTCTTGATAAAGTTCTGTAAGCAGAACCGCCTACATTTTCAATAACAATCTTAGAGTCAAAAGACTTGATTAAATCTAAATTAACATCTTTTGCAACCCCTGATTTTAAGTATTCAACATACAAATCAACCCCGTCATTTAGATTTTTCATTGCTGTTTGGTTAATTAAAGGATTATCAACAGACGATATCTTAATTTCGTAAGAACCTTTTTCGTTAACTTCATCAAAAATTTGACGAATTTTATTAACAAATTCCATAGATTCCTCAGGTAAATACTGGCTTCCTTGAGAGTTTAAGTCTTTTGTCGCGTTTTTAACAGAAATTCCATGACTTGAAGTTATGTACTCGCCACCCAATAAATCCAATTTAAACGCCAAAAACGACGCAAGCCAAATCGGAATAGTTTGTTTGTTTTCAGGAACCAAAGTTTCAATCCCGTTAGCCGCTTGAATACGTGCTATAGCATCCAAAAACAGTTTTGAATTATATCGAACTTCACATCCTGCAACTTTTACAATGCGACTATTTGAATATTTTTCATTGGCAACAAGAGCTTTTGCTAAAGTAGCAAGAACAATTCCGACTAAATTTATCGGGAACCTTGTATCTTGCGGATATAAAATATTTTGAGGACCTCTAATACCTGCTGTTGATACTTTTGCTTCTTTTGCGTAATTTGCAAACCAATCTTCAAGATTCAAACCTTCAGGATTCGAAAATTCATCATAAGGTTTTAAGTGTTCTTTTTTTAATATAAAAGAAAACTCACCCTTATTATCAAAATTCATCAACTCAAGATTTTTTACATAATCAGGAGTCTTCTCGTAAACACTTTTAAATAATTCATTTTCTAAAGCTGTATCAGATACTTTTAATGCAGTCATAAATCCCTCCCTATTTTTATTCTAATAATACAATAAAAAATAATTAATAAATAGCCCTATTAATATTTTTATGTATAATAATAAATAACAGATATTGGAGAGCACTTATGACAAAACAAAAGAAACAGTATTCGGTAAGAAAAGCCTCTCAATTTAATAATTGGAGAAGATTGTTCCAATTTTTAGTTTGCAAAATCGGCTATATGGTAAGACTGAAATTGGTTTATAGAATAGAAATAAACGGACTTGAAAATGTTCCGAAAGATAATAATTACATAGTTTGTCCAAACCACTTGTCAACACTTGACCCTCCGTTAATGGTAGCGGTTATGCCAAGAAGTGTTGCGTTTATGGCAAAAAAAGAGCTTTTTGATATTCCGTTTTTACGCTGGTGGATTGACTGGCTCGGAGCATTTGCCGTAAACAGAGAAAGTTTAGGACCTTCAACAATAAAAACTGTTCAGCAAATCAAAGACAGCAACTGGGTTTTAGGAATGTTTCCTCAAGGAACAAGAGGAGTCCCGGGAGAAATTAAAGGTATTACAAAAGGCTTTGCAGGATTGGCTAAACTTACTAAATGTAATATTTTACCTGTCGGAATTATTGGAACAAACGAAGTAAAAAGATTACCGTTCACCGGGAAAATTATTGTAAATATAGGGAAAATCATCCCGTATGATAAAAACCCTGATGTAGTTAAAGATAAATGGATAGAAGAAATCCAAAAATTAACGGGATTTAAATATATTGAAGAAGATACTAAAACAACCGACGGAGGCGAAGAATAATATGAGTGGAGCGAGGAACTTCAATCGGAGGTATGCAAGAGAATACAACATATTCAGAACAATGTTTTTTATGATATTTCTGTCTATAGTTGTTTATAACTTCTTTAACATTTTTTATGATTACAAAATTGTCGGACGCGAAAACCTTCCGACAAGAAAAAACAAAAACGGTAAATATATATATGCCGCAAACCACGTATCAATATTTGATCCGCCTCTTGTTGCTCTGGCAGCATATAGACCAATAGCGTTTATGGCAAAAAAAGAACTTTTTGAGCCGACAGAAAAACTAAGTTGGCTTGTTAAAAGATTGGGAGCCTTTGCTGTAGACCGTACAAAACCCGAAATTGCAACATTTAAAACCGTAAAAGATGTTGTAAGTACAAGTTGGTCACTGGGGATTTTCCCGCAAGGCGGCACAAGACCTTACGGTAAGCTTGAAGGAATAAGAAAAGGATTTGTTGCTATTGCAAAATCCGCAAAATCCGATATTGTACCGATTGCTATTGCTGATTGGAACGGATACCCGAAATTAAAACCGTTTACTAGACGAAAAGTCACCGTAAAAATCGGTACTCCGATTTCTTACAACCTAAGCGAAGAAGAAATTGTTTATGAATGGTCAAGACAAATTTCGGAGCTTGCAGGGTATGAAAACTGTACTCCAAAACCTGAAACAATAGCAACACAAAAAGAAAAACAATTAGTATAACAAATAAAAGCCCCTTTTCAGGGGCTTTATTTTATTTAAAGAAAGGAATTTTATTCTTTATAAATCAAACTTATTGAATTTGATCTAATTTATCAAGAGCGATTTTAGCTGCTTCTGCTACACCTTGGTCTGAGTCGTTTTGAGCGATTTTGAAGACTGTAGTTAAGTCTTTTTTGTACGCAGGGTTTTGGATATAGCTTAAAGCTTCAATAGCTGATGCTCTTACAACCGGGTTAGGGTTGTCTTTTAAGGTATCAACAGTTGTCATTGCGCCTGGTAATTCTGTTAGAGGAACTGTTGTATTTGTTAAGCGAGCTACTTCATCGCCGTATACTTTTTGTAATAGGGCAGATGTGAATAATGCATAGCTTTTATTTCTTTCAGCTTGTTCTTTTGGTGAGAATGTATCTGCTAATGCTTTATCTGCATCTGTTACATCTTTACCTGAAGCTACTTTTTCTCTTGCAGCAGCTTGTTCAGGAGTTACATCTTCAAGTTTTGAAGAGTCAAAGTTTACAATGTTTGTTAAAGCGTCAAACACTTTTGAATCAACTAACTCTGTAGCTTTTTCAGGTGATTCGTTAACTAAATTTGCAATATCTTCCATACCTGCTGCTTGAACATCAAAATCCGGGTTAGCTAATTTAGCAATAAAAGAGTTCATATCAACTTGAGGAGCTACAGGTTCTGAGGGTACAACTTCAGGCTTTTTAGCTTCAGCAGGTGCTGTTTCCTGAGCAGGTTGTACTTCTTGAGCCGGTTGATTAGTTGTAGGTTCTGTTACTACAGGAGCCGGAACCGGTTGAGTTTGAGGTTGGGTTTCTACAACAGGAGGTTGTGGAATTGTAACCTGTGGAACTTGTTGAGGTGCATCTACAGGTGGAAATGATTGCGGCATTTGTACCGGCGGGTAATACACAGGAACTTGCGCTGTCGGATATGTATAAACCGGCACTTGCGGATATGTATAGACAGGGAACTGCGGTGCACATGGAGTTCCTACTGTCGGATTGTTAATTTCAATGTTAACTGCATTATTCTTCGGCTGTGGAACCGGCATTACTTGTGTCTGTTGTTGTACCATATAAGGGTTTGTCATTGGTACTACTGGAATTTGATTCATAAACTATTTCCTTTCCTACATAAAATTGAGTCTATTACTATTCTACCGTTTAAATGAGCGTAAAGGGAAAATATTGCTAATTTTCGTTCATATTTTAATAAAACTTTACATTAAAAGCCGAAAAGTAAGCAGCATAAGGGTTTCTATTTTTAGCTTTACACGTTGGATAGAATTTGTTTTTTGTGATAAAATTAGTATCAAGGATATGGTTTAATTGGTCAAAAGCCAGATATATTTGAGGATATCGATGAAAATAGACAAAACAAAAAAAACTTCAATCAGAAAAACCTTCGGCGAAACTTTAGCGCAAGTCGGAGAACTTAATGAAAAAATTATTGTCATGGACGCAGACTTGGCATGTTCAACACAAACAAAAATCTTTGGAGATAAATTCCCTGACAGGTTCTTTGACTGCGGGATTGCAGAACAAGATATGATTGCAACCGCGGCAGGATTAGCCTCAGAAGGAAAAATCCCTTTTGTCGCAAGTTTTGCAATGTTTGTTACGGGAAGGACTTACGATCAAATAAGGAACGGTGTTTGTTACCCTGATTTTAACGTAAAAATTATAGGAACCCACGGCGGAGTAACTGTCGGAGAAGACGGAGCAACCCACCAGGCATTAGAAGATATTTCGTTAATGCGCGGAATCCCGCATATGACAGTAATTGTTCCGGCAGACAGCAGAGAATGCGAAGAAGTTATAAAATACGCGGCTCTCCATGACGGACCGATGTATATTAGGATTTCAAGATGTAATGTTCCAGATATATTTGATGAGCATTATCACTTTAACATTCATAAAGCCGTTGTTTTAGAAGAAGGTACGGATGTTTCTGTTTTCACAAACGGAGAAACACTTGCAGAAGTTTTACTTGCTGCAGAAGAATTAAAAGAAGACGGTATTTCTGTTGAAGTTATAAATGTTCCTGTTGTAAAACCTTTAGACTTCCAAACAGTAATTGACAGTGTTAAGAAAACAAAATTTGCCGTTACTGTTGAAAACCACTCAATTATCGGGGGGTTAGGCTCTGCAATTTGTGAAACACTTGCAGGCAAATATCCGTCTAAAGTATATAGAGTAGGTATTCATGATGAATTTGGTCAAAGCGGCAAGTCTGATGAACTTGTAGAATACTACGGACTGGATGCTAAAACTTTGGCTAAACGAATCAGAACAATGTTTAAACAAGAAAAAGAACAAGGAAATATATAATGATAACTTTTCAAAATGTCACCAAAAGATATAAAAACGACCATTACGCTTTAAAAAACGTAAGCCTTGAGATACATTCGGGTGAATTTGTATTCATAGTAGGAGCTTCGGGTGCGGGTAAGTCTACACTGATGAAACTTTTATACAGTGAAGAAAAACCGACCAGCGGAATTATATCTATCGGCGGACTTAATATTGCAAACATTGCAAACAAAAACATTCCAAATTTAAGAAGATGTATGGGAATTGTTTTTCAGGATTATAAATTACTAAACAATCAAACCGTATACGATAACGTTGCATATGTTATCAGAACACTCGGCATCAGCAGTAAAGAAATTGATGCCAGAGTAAACGGAGCATTAAAAATTGTAGGTTTACACGAGAAAAAGAATGCAAAACCTACCGAATTATCAGGCGGAGAACAGCAAAGAGTAGGTATTGCAAGAGCAATCGTAAACGGACCACCGCTTTTGATTGCGGATGAACCTACAGGAAACTTAGACCCTAAAAATTCTTTGGAAATTATGCAAATTCTTGCTCAAATCAACCAAAGAGGAATTACTGTCATTGTATCAACACATGATCATACGATGGTTGATTATTTCAGAAAAAGGGTTATAACTCTGGATCAGGGAGAAATAGTAAGAGATATACAAGCAGGTACTTATGAATAAAAATTTAAAATCTAACGTAAAAAGACATATACCAAAAGATTGGCTGTGTGAGTTAAGAATATTATACAGGCTGGGAAAAGAAACATTAAACGATATTATAAGAACAGGTTGGGTTAATGTTGTTATAATTACCACAATGGCTGCAATCCTTATGATATTCGGGGCATGCTTTCGTTCTGCATTATCAATTTCAGCATTCTCAAAAGAACTTGGAAGTGCTTTAGAAATTTCTGTATATTTAAAAGACAGCGCAGATATAGGAACAGTTAAGCATGAAATTCAACAATTTGAACATGTCGAACTTATTACAGTAATCCCGAAAGCTGAATCATGGAATAAACTTAAAAACGAAATGAGCCTGCCAAATATTGATAATCCACTGCCTGATACCCTTCATGTCAGAGTAGACAAACCTGAAAGTTTACAACCAGTTTTTGACAATATAAAACAGATAACATCAGTTGAAGATATGAGTTATGCTAAGGATTTGGCTTCAAAAATCGAGCTTGTTAACCATGTTTTAAAAACAATTACACTTGTTGTAATCGCGATTATGGGACTTTTAACAGTAACAATTATTAATAATACCATTCAACTTGTAATCCAATCAAGAAAAGATGAAATAGAAATTATGCGACTCATGGGTGTAAGCAACTGGTATATAAGGTTTCCGTTTATTATGCAGGGTGCGTTTTACGGATTTGCAGGCTCTCTTCTTGCCTTGATTCCGCTAAATTACATTCAAAACGGACTTGCTAATGTTCATAAATTCTTTATGATACCGTCACCGCCGCATGCTCAAAGCTTAGTAATACTTGTTATGTTTTCAATGAGTATACTTTTTGGATCTGTCGGAAGCTTTGCTTGTATAAAAAAACATCTTCAGGTATAAATATTTATGACAAATAATAATATATTATTAATTACGGATGAAAATGAAATTTCAGACTTGTTATTATCAAAGCTCGTTTTATTAAGAGCAAATGACAGGCTTGAGGTCTGCGCTCTTAAAGATTATAAAAAGTATCTTAAGAAAGCTGATTTTCCGGTTATTATTCTACACGAATTTGAAGAGCCTGATTATACAATAAAAATTATACGAAACTTAAAAGAAAATCACCCTGACTCAGAGCTGCTGCTGCTTTTAAATAAAAAAAACAAAGATTTGATTCTAAAAGCTTACGATGAAGGGATTTTTGATTACTTTTTCATTGACTCTGAAGACTACGAAATGCTTATTAAAACAGTTAACTGCATTAAATTTCGTATTAATAAAGAAAAAGAACTTCGAAACGAAAAGTTTTTATACCAGCTTGGAGTAATAGACAGCAAAACAAATTTATATGATTATAAGCATTTAAAAGAAATATTTATTGATTTATCAGAAAATTTACGCATAAAAAACGGAATATTTTGTGTTCTGACATTAGATAAAAAGATAAGAACAAAAGTTTCCACAAACAGATTGGCAGGACTACTTAAAAACAGCCTGCGAAAAGACGATATCGCAGCAGCCGCAAAAGGCGGGAAATTTTATACAATATTTCCAAATATTGACCTATGCGGAGTAAAAGCCGTTATAGATAAACTGCAAAACAAAATGGGAGAAGATTTACCAATAAGAGCCGGACTTGCAAAAATCGGAATACGATCATTTGAAACCCTTGACAAAATTGCTAACGACAGCTTAATTTCAGCATCACAAAACGATGTAACAACAGTTTGTCTTGAAGATAACAGTATTAATGGATTAAGCTCCTGGCTTGATGATGATACCAATATTGAACCACAAAAAACATTTAAATTGTTTAAAAATGCTTTTTCAAATAAATTGGATAATATTATTACACCTCTGTTTTTCAGGTTTCAAAAAGACTTTGAAACAAAACTTACAAACACTCAGGTAAGCCAATATGCAAATGACATAGAAAGCGTTTTCAGCCTGAAAAACGAAAAAATACACAGCGAACTTATAATAAGATATGACGGATATGCAAAATTTAATATAAAGCTTACTCACAGCGGACTGGAAAGTGCTGATGATACAAAAATAGAAATTCCGTTAAACAAACTGACTAACAAATTATTAACTTCGCTGCTAAATCAACTAAAAGATGAATATAAGCAAACAACATACTCAGAAAGGTAAATAAATATGTTAAATATAGAAGATTCAATACTTATAATAATTGATATTCAGGAAAGACTGGTACCGGCTTCAAAATACGGAGCAGAATCAGCTCAAAATATGACAAAATTATCTAAAGCCGCAAATATATTGTCAATTCCGACAATACTAACAGAACAATATCCGCAAGGACTTGGCTCTACAGTACCGCAGCTTAAAGAAACATTGGCAGCAGATACATTTGTAACAGAAAAAACATCATTTTCAGCAATGTTAACACCTGAATTTAATAAAAAAATTCAAGAATTAAAAGCTGCGGGTAAAAAACAAATAATTATAGGCGGAATAGAAACTCATATTTGCGTCCTTCAAACCGCCGCAGACTTAATAAAAGAAGGATTTGAAGTCTATGTGGTAAAAGATGCCTGCGCCAGTCGAAATAAAAGCGAGTACAAAACAGGACTGTCACTTCTTCAACAATACGGGGCAAAAGTGACATGTGTTGAAATAGCATTATTTGAGTTGTTAAAAACCGCAAAACATCCTAATTTCAAAGAAATTCAAACACTTATCAAGTAAGTTAAGGATTTAAGACAGCCATTTCACAATTTTTACAATCAAAGCGAAGAGGGTACTTTTTACCCTTTTCGTCTTGTAAAAAGAGTTTTTTGCAAGGTTGACCACAAAGTCCTGATGCAAATTTCAAACAATGTTTAGTGCGCATAAGTTCTATTCCTGACGGAATTTTAGTACATTCTTCCAACGCACCTTCACAAACCTCACATCCGCACTTTTCATAAAAAGATTTTGCCTCATTATTATAAACATTTCCTCTATAGTCAATTTGCTTTGTTGGAAATTCACTATAACCAATAGGCTTTTGAGGTAATCGTTTAAAATTAGCCAATCTTTCATTCATTAACAAACTTAACAATTCACGCCTAAATTCATTGATTTTTGATAGGGGTAAATATGATAAATTATCATCTTCAAGTTTGATTGAAGTTACGTAAAACTCGCTATTACCGGTCTTTTGAAGCTGTGATATTAAGTTTTCTTTCATTTTTTCCAAATCTTTTGGAACTTCACCCTGTGGTAAATTAGCGCAAACCCTATTAGAATCTTCATCTACAATAGTTACAACACCGTCTTTAATAGAGAAAGAAACCCCGATTTTACGTACAGTTTTAGAGTTTTCCAATAGTTTTTCAAATTTAGCATCAAAATTACGATAAAGCACGGTATTAGAAGTAATTCCGTCCATTTTACTTGGATAAACCTTCTTCCCTTCAACTTTATTCACTAAAAATCCGGTCATTTTACCGTCTTTTATAAAGCAAATACCGTCTTGCGGATGAATATCAGCATCAATTTCAAAATAATTATGGAATATGCGTTTAACCTTGCCGAGCTTTTCACCGCGAGATTTTGGCGATAAAAAGTTAAAACACTGACCGCGTTCATTCAAAAAATAATCAGTATAACCGCGATTAAAGGTTTTATCAACATTAGGTTCAAAATCTGCAAAAACCTTCCCTGAAGACGCTCTTTTTGCGTATTTATTTAACAAATTATTATAAAATAAAGTAACATTTTTTACATAATTAACATCTTTTAAGCGTCCTTCAATTTTAAAAGATTTTACCCCGAAATTAATAAGTTTTTCAATACTTTCAGAGGCATTAAAATCTTTTAAAGACAATAAATATTTGTCTTTTAATATAACTTTTCCGTTAGAATCGACTAAAGAATACTTTTTACGACAAGGTTGAGCGCACTCGCCGCGATTAGCCGAACGTCCCCCGTTAGCGTATGATAAATAACACTGACCGCTGTATGAAACACATAAAGCCCCGTGAACAAATGTTTCTACCTCGCAAGATGTATTTTTACAAATTTCTTCAATTTTTTCTAAAGAAAGTTCTCTTGCCAAAATTACACGAGATACCCCTAAACTATCGAAAAATTTAGCCTTTTCAAGTGTTCTGTTATCGCACTGGGTACTTGCATGAATTTGAATATTGGGTATTTTTTCCTCAATTGCTGCTTTTAGCAATCCCATATCCTGAACAATTATAGCGTCAACACCAATATTATATAGTTTTTTCACTAATTCAATAGCATCATTAAACTCAGAATTATTAAGAATTGTATTAATAACTACGTGTATTCTTACATAAAACTTATGAGCATAATTTACCAGTTTTTCTATATCATCTAAAGAGTTTGGAGCATTCTTACGTGCGCCAAAATTTGTCGCTGCGATATAAATTGCATCCGCACCACTATTTATTGCAGCAATTGCTGTTTCATAATTTTTTGCCGGAGCCAGTAATTCTACTTGTTTCATAGTCATATTTTATAACAAAATTATCAATAAATCGTAATATTTAGAATAAATTTTACAATTAATGATAGAATTTTAATAAGAGGAAGACATGAAAATATCACTGATAAATCACGGATGTGCAAAAAACCTGGTAGACTCGGAACTTTTACTTGGGATACTGGATGGAAACGGATACGAAATAACGTTAGACGATAATGAAGCAGATATTGTCATTGTAAATACCTGCTCATTTATTCATGATGCGGAAAAAGAATCTGTTCAAAGCATTTTACGCCTGATTAATGAAGGTAAAAAAGTTATAGTAACAGGCTGCCTTTCTCAAAAACATAATCAGGATTTAAAAGACGCAATCCCGGAGATTTCGGGAATGATTGGGACATCAAATCTTAACGATATTGTTGATATAATTAAAAATATCGAAAAAGAAGGTAAATATAAAAGTTTAATTGAAGAAAAACCTAAATATATTTACCCTGAAGAAGTTAAGCGCCAACAAATTACAGTGGGAGCCAGTTCATATCTTAAAATCGGCGAGGGCTGTAATTACCAGTGTGGATATTGTATAATCCCCAAACTTCGTGGTAAATACATTTCAAGACCGATTGAAAACATTGTAAAAGAAGCAAACGAGCTTGCCGATAAAGGTGTAACCGAAATTATACTAATCGCTCAGGATACTTCATCATACGGCATTGATTTATACGGGAAACAGGCTTTACCTCAATTGTTAGAAGAACTTAACAAAATAGAAAAAATTTCCTGGATAAGAATTATGTACGCTTATCCGACTCAAATGACTGATGAATTAATTGACGCGATTGCAAGACTTGATAAAGTAGTTAAATATGTTGATATTCCGCTTCAGCACTCACACCCGAGAGTTCTTGAATCTATGAAACGCCCTGTCATGGATTACACAGAACTTGTTAACAAAATAAGAGAAAAAATTCCGGGAGTATCTGTCAGAACCTCGCTAATTGTAGGTTATCCGGGAGAAACTGAAGAAGAATTTGAACATTTGTATAGTTTTGTTAAAAATATTCGCTTTGACAGAATGGGTGCATTTGAATATTCAAGAGAGAAAAACACCTATTCATACGGGTTAAAGCCACAAATTCCTGCTAAAATCAAAAAAAGCAGAAGAGATAAATTAATGAAATTACAGCAAAAAATTTCATTAGAAAATAACGAAAAATATATAGGTTCAACTCTAAAATGTATCGTTGAGGGATACTCAGATGACGGAGTTATTATTTTACGTTCAGAACACGACGCACCTGAAATTGATGGCGTCGTATATGCAACATCAGAAAATCCCGTTGTTCCGGGAGATATAGAAGAAGTTAAAATTACAAAAGCAGATGAATACGATTTATTCGGAGAAATAGGTTAAAAATATGGAATATATAGAAAATAAAGAGTTGGAAGAAAAAGAAGTTAAGGGCATATTTACGGATATGATTAAATATGCACCGTCTAAACTGTGCGGAATGCTTGGTAATGTTATAACAGTCCCGATTTATACAAGCTTATTTTCGCAAGAACAGTACGGCTTATATACAATTTCAATTGCAATGCTGTCTTTTCTTTGCATAATCTTTTCCGATTGGGTAGGACTTTCAGGTTTAAGATTTTTCAGACATCACCAAATCAGCGAAGATTTGCCAAAATATTTAACAACATTGGTAACAATTTTAACCATCAACATGCTGTTAATGTTTACAATCTCATTTATATTCAAAGACAGCCTGTACAGTTTTTTCCATGTGCCATTTAAGTACTTCTTATCAGTACTTTTACTGATAATTCCTGTTGCGGTAAGAGCATTGCTGTCACAGATTATAAGGGCTCAGCTAAAATCTATATCATACTCTTTAACCACAATTCTTAATCAATTTGCAACAATTTTCTTAGCTGTATTTTTTGCAAAATTCTTTAACTTAGGAGCAGCCTCAATTTTACTTGCAATGGGTGTTTCTATCTCACTTATAGACATTTTACTGTTATACCAAAGTGAAATTTTAAAAGTATTCAAATTCCAAAAAATAGAGTGGAAATTTATATTACCAATTATAAAATACGGTATCCCGATAGCTGCAACGTCGCTTAGCGCTTGGATTATCACCCAAAGTAACAAATTCATCATGAACAGTATAAGCGGGTTTTCAAAAGCCGCATTAGTAGGTGTAGGTTACGGATTAACTTTACCGATATTAATGACATTGTTTGCAATGATTACGGTTGCTGCAATCCCAAGAATTATCAATCTTTACGAGGGCAAAATTGACGTAAGACCGATTATATCAAGATTTTTAGGATATTACATTCTTGTAGCTTTGCCTGTAATAACCGTCATGTCTTTATATAGCGTAGAATACACCCACATGTTTGTCGCAAACCCTAAAATGTATGAAGCTTATAAACTTGTACCATTTTTCTCATTTGGGGTATTTTTCCTTGCGATGACTGATTACACAACTCTTCAATACCACCTTGCAAATAAAACCCATATTGAATTTATTATCAAGGTAATCTCAGGAATAATCGGGGTTATACTAAACTTTGTTATGATTCCGAAATTTGGTTTAATCGGTGTTGGTATTGCAACCTTTAGTGCAAATTTCTTATACTTTTTGTTAAGTATTATAATTGTGTTACCAAATCTTAACATAAAATTTCCAACAAATACCGTAGCAAAAATGCTTATTTCAGCTATACCAACAGGATGTATTTTGTATACATTCAAGATATACAACATACATATTCCTGCTAAGGTGCAGATGTTGTTAATATTAGCCATTTTCTATGTCCTGTATTATGTTGCAGCGAAAAATTTAATTATTAAGAAATCGTAATATTTCAAGTACTATTAGCAATTTTATTTTTTTTCAAACGTTATATTTTTTATAAGGTCATGATGTGACATGGCTTAAAAAAAAGTAACAAATCCACATTTTACAGTGTGCTTGGGCTAGAATAAGTTTATCTAGCCGGATTATCGATAATAAATAGAATTAATATAACGTTATGAAAGGATTTAAAATGAGAAATCGCAGCAGACGCTTAAGAAGAATAACAGCAGCAGCTCTTACTACGTTATTCTTATCTCACCAAACAATGCTATTATCTGTTGTCGCTACAGAAATTTCAGGAGTAACGGGCAATAACGGAGTATACAATATTGACCCGACAGCAATGATTAACGGTACAAATATAGGTTACAGGAAATACACAAACTTTAACCTTTCTGAAGGTGATATTGCAAACCTTATTTACAAATACGGAAAAAACAACGTTGAAACATTTGTAAACCTTGTAGATAACCAAATTAATATCAACGGTTTAGTAAACACTATGAGAGATGGTAAATTCTACAACGGTAAAGCAATCTTTGTTTCACCAAACGGAATGATTGTCGGAGCTTCAGGGGTATTAAACGTTGGGTCTTTGGGCGTTTATACACCAAGCAACGCTAAATATAATGCTTATAAAAGCAATCCTAGTGCAGATTTAGATACATTAGCAAACTTCAACAAAGGCGGCGAAGTAACTATCAATGGTAAAGTATTTGCTGCAAATGATATTAAAATTCACTCAGGCGAAGTTAACGTAGCTAAAGGCGCAGGCGTATTTGCAGGTATTAACGAAACAAAAATGGCTCAAATGACTACAAATAATCAAGCCGAAACATTATTTAACCAATTAGTTAATACTGATAATATTAATACTGCAAACTCTTTTGCAAGTAACAACGGTAACATTTCAATTATCGCAGAACAGGGTTATAACGGTCCCGGTGGAATTGATATTGCAGGTACAGTTAAAAACTTTGGTACAGGTAATACAACAATCCAAAATATCGGCGCTAACGGCATGAATATTTCAGGCGAAGTTTCTAACGCAAACGGTCGTTTATACTTAGATAACGACTGGGGCGATTTGAATATTTCAGGTACCGTAAGAAACAACGGAAAAACAGATATTTCGAATGTTCCTACAACAGGTACCGTAACAATTTGGGATGACGGAAAATCTTATACTTATGAAATTGACCGTAACTCAGGCGTAAATATTTCAGGAACAGTTGATACTAAAGGCGAATTAAATATTTACAATAACGGTACAAAAGGTATGAACATTTCAGGAACCGTTAACAATGACGGAACATTATTTGTTCAAAACGGCGTTCCGGGACAATACGGTTCGCAATATAATCCGGGTATTGATGCTTTAACAATTTCAGGAGATATCAATAACACCGGTAATGCAACTATTAATAACTATGCAGACGGCGGTTTGAATGTAACAACTGATGCTCAAATTGACAACGGCGAAAAACTTACAATGTTAAATACCGGTGCTGGCGGACTTACTGTTAACGGTGAAGTTAATACAAAAGATGCAGATGTAAGAAACGAAGCAGGTGCTTTAACTGTTGGTGAAGACAGCATCTTCAAATACCTTAACGAAGCTGAATTTGTTAACAACGGCGAAGGCGGATTAATTGTTGACGGAACAATAACATCTTCAGATGACAGCGCTAAATCAAAATTAACAATGACCAATAACAAAGGTGATTTTGAAATTAACGGAAATATTACAAATAACAATTCAAAAGTCAATATTGAAGATTCTGATAAAGACAGTGCCAATACAACAATTACAAATAACGGCGGAGTATTAAAAGTTAACGGAACAGTTGATACCAATAATGCAGAATTAACAATGACCAACAACGGTACAAATTTTGATATTAACGGTACCGTGAAAGGTATAAATAATAACGTTAACCTTATAAACACAAACGGCGGAATTAACTTAAACAGCACAGGCAGAGTTAATTCTACAGATAACATCAATATTACCAATACAGGTAAAGGCGGTGTTAATGTTAAAGGCTTGGTTAATGCAGGCAAAAACGTTAATATCGACAACAAAGACAGTAACGTTGTAATCGGTGATAAAACTGATAATGACAACTACATCACAGCAGGTAACGATATTAAAATCGTTGTGGTTGACGGTAATATTCTAAATTACGGTGTTGAAAAGACTTTACTAAAAGCCGCCGGTAACTTAACAATGAAAGTTACAGACGGTACAATCGGTGAAGCTGTTCAGCAAGAAGCTTGCACAGGTTCAGGTTGTACAGGCGTAGGACCTAAAGAAGACGGTTCTCGTGACTTTACTAAATCAATTAATGCTAACATCAAAGGTAAAGTAAATGCTACAACCGAAAACACAAAATCTGCTATAAAACCTGAAGATTTAGTTATTAACTATGCAGCTATTGATTCTGATATGAATATCGATCATATAAAAGCTGATGGTAGAGTAATTCTTACAGTTGACGATGATTACGGATATAATAACAACGGCAAACGTTACAATATGGTTAACGCTTCAACAGACCCTTCAAAAGCTAACATTGAAGGCTGGGGTATTTCACTTATCTCTAACGGCAGCGTTGGTGAAAAAGATAACAAAATTACATTTAACCAAACTGATGCAGCTAACTACGGTATGGATGTACTTGCTAACGAAAATATCTATATGAAAGGTTTAGATGATAAATACACAGAAAATAAAGTTTGCAATATGATTGCAAGAGAAGGCGACATCGGTGTTGAATTTTCAGGCAATACATATATTGAAAACATCACCGCAGAAGGCGACATCAAAGTTGTAACAAGAGGTAAAAACCTTACAATCAATAACTTAGGACATATCGATGATCCTTCTGTAACTCCAAAAGATTACTTCGGAGAACGTAATCAAGGTCAAAAAGACGGCGGTTACATGGGCGAAGATTACAGAGATGAAGCTCTTCCTAACCACGTTGAACTAAAAGCTCTTGATATTAACAAGTTCGTAAGACCTGACGGAACTTATGATGAAAACGGATACTATGGTGATGCTGATTCAACAGTAAGAGTTAACCATGCAGTATTAGATAACGGAACATTAGATATTACAGCAGATCAAATCTATGCTAACGGAGTTCACGTTGATTTCGGTAAAACAGGTTACACAAAAGAAGCTGATGACTCTACAGATAAAGTTGTAGGAGCCTCAGAAATTCCGACAGGACATGCAGTAAGACCTGATGATGTAACAGAAGAAGGATACGATGAACACGATCGTAACTACTATTATCACGAAGGTGACGGAGATTTCTCTGACGGGTCAACAGATGTTGACGATGATGACGATGTAGTTGATGATACACCATTAGAAATTGAAGACGATACAGATAGCGACTCAGACGCAGATGCTGATGCTGACGCTGATGCCGACGCTGACGCCGATGCTGATGCCGACGCTGACGCCGATGCTGATGCCGACGCTGACGCCGATGCTGATG
>CAMDYM010000002.1 GCA_945910425.1 uncultured Candidatus Melainabacteria bacterium
ACTATACCATTGCCATTTCCTGATTGTGAGATTCGGTGGAACACACCATTTTATCACCCAGAATTTCAGACTTAATCATAGCCAAATCCTGCTGCATAAGTCTTCTTGGCGATCTTTCTTCCATTGAATGGTTTCTTAACAGGTATGACGGGTGGAAAATAGCCATTGCTTTGTAAGTTTTTCCATTAATTGTCACATCAAACCAGTTACCGCGAACTTTTGATATTTGAACTTTTTTATCTGACCAGAAAGATTTTAAAGAAGTTGCACCGCAGAAAATTATTGCTTGCGGATTCATAATATCAATCTGAGCTATTAAATATCTTTCGCATAAAGCTTTTTCAACATCGGTTGGAACTCTGTTTTCAGGCGGTCTGCATTTTACTGTGTTAATTATATACAAATCGTCTTGTCTTGAAATTCCTGCTTCTTCTAAAAATTGGTTTAAAAGTTTTCCTGCTCTGCCGACAAACGGTTTTCCTGTTTCATCTTCAGTTTCTCCGGGAGCCTCACCGATTAGTACAATTCTTGCAGTTTCAGGGTTTCCGTCAGAAAATACTACATTATTACGGGTTTTTCCCAAAATACAATCCTGACAATTTTCACACTTTGCCTGAACTATATCCAAACATTCTTTCTTAATCATTAATTATTCTCTCCTCATTAGTCTTTGCTCTTAAACCAGCCGATATTGTATTTTTTACAATAACGCTTTAATTCTTTAATTATTATATCAGATAATAAAAATACTGCAATCAAATTCGGTACGGCTAAAAATAATGTAAACGCATCAGATAAGTTTACAACGCTTTTTAAATTCATAGCAGAACCGATTACGATAAATAAACAATATATTATCTGGAAAGTTCTTGTGGTTAACTTTGATTCGCCAAACAAAAACGTCCAGCTTTTTGTACCGTAATATGAGCCGCAAAGCATTGTAGATAAAACAAAACAGCTTGCCATAAAAGTTAACAAAACAGGGAAGAACGGACAAACTGAGGCAAAAGCCTTTGAAGTTAATTCAATCCCTTCGATTCCTGTTGTGTTAAGATAAGCACCCGTAACAACAATAATAAACGCGGTTGATGCCCCGACAATAACCGTATCAACAAACGGCTGTAACATTGCAATAAAGGCTTGAGCTACAGGCTTACTTGTCTTAACCGCAGAAAATGCAATTGGCGCAGTTCCTAAACCTGCTTCATTAGCAAACATTGCACGGCGAAATCCCCATAACATACAAGCAAAAACTCCGCCTCCGACAGCTGTCGGTTTAAACGCTTCATGCAAGATTAAAGAAATCGTATGCGGTACATGATGAATATTCAATAAACAAATTACAAACGCCGAAAACACATACAAACTGCACATTACAGGTGTAACTTTTGAGGTAAACTTACCTATAGACTTAATTCCACCAATAACCGTAACATAAGTAATTACAGCAACGATAAACCCGAAAATCCAACGTTGACCTAAAAACAATCCCGTAACATTTGTTATTTGGGTTGTTATCGCATTAATTTGGAACAAATTCCAACCGCCAATCATTGCAAACACACAGCAAATTGCATAAATTTTTGCCAGATACGGAGTAAAAGGCTTAATCCACGGTGCGCGAAGTCCGTTGATAATATAATACATAGGACCGCCTGAGGATGTTCCGTCTTTATTTATTTGTCTGAATTTAATCCCTAATAAAACTTCTGCAAACTTTAGCGCCATAGAAAACACACCCGCGACCATCATCCAAAAAATTACCCCCGGACCTCCGACAGATACAGCTAACGCTGAACCCACAACATTACCCATGCCGGCAGATGCCGAAATCGTCGCAGTTAGAGCCTGAAATGATGAAACTTCTCCGTGTTTTTTCTTTTTTATGGCATCATCGTGCTTGTATTTTTTTGTAATCAAGTCTATCGCGTGACGAAATCCCCACAAACCGATAAACCGTGTTCTAAAAGTAAAATACAACGCCGCAACCATCAAAAGCACAATCAAAAATTCCACACGTACCCCTTGAATGGTTACGTGAGAAAAGATTATCCCTGAAATTTTATTAGCTATTGGAGATAAGATACTATCTATACGGCTATCTAAATTCATAACCCGAGTTTACTATAAACATGGATTATTTTCCACTAAACATATATTCCGTGTTATTTTTCAAATTATCCAGTACTTGACGGAAATTGACAGTTACAGGTGTCGGAACAGAAGTTTCTATAACATCCAAAAATACACAGGTATTTTTGGGTTTTTCGCCGTCTAAAAAATACTTTGAATTTGCAACGTCAACTCTTGCCGGTACAATCAGACCACTTTTGGTAAACTTCTCCAAACTTTCTTTTGACGATAAATATTTTATTAAACGAACGGATTCCTGCTTATGTTTTGAAGATTTTGCAACAGCCCACCCCGAAGAATCAAGCGGAACTACAGAACCTTTCTCTCCTTTTGGAAATTCAACCACATCCCAGTCAAATTTTGCTTCCTGTCTGTATTTTGGCACAAGCCAACGCCCCGACAAATGCATTCCCAAACGCCCTTGCAAAAACATTTGTGCCATTGTTGCACTTGCTGATTCCTCTTTTTTCGGTGCAACGTGATATTTATTCCTTAAATCGGCATAAAACCTTAATCCCTTTTGCATTTTTTCATCATTAAAATCAGAAAAATCATTAACCCCCATACTTGTTAAGTATGGCAAATAAAACAACGGTTCATCTTCAAACGAAACCCCGAAAACCTCAGGGCGGTGAGTCAGTTTTTGGGCTGTAAGCAAAAATTCATCAAATGTCCAACCTTTTTTCGGGTAAGGAACATTATACTTATCAAAAAGGTCTTTATTATAATAAATTACAAGATTTGAAACATCTCTTGGCACAGCATAAATTTTATCATCCCGACTCAGCGCCTTCAAAGACTTATCGTAAAACTTATCAAACTCAAAATCATACCCCGACAAATCCTCCAAGACTCCCGCATTAATATAAATCGGTAAATACTGATTATTCACAAAAATAACATCAGGTGCGGTATTTGAGGCAAAAAGCAGGTGGATTTTTTGAAAATAATTCTGCGGAATATGCATGAAATCAACTTTTATATCAGGGTTATCACGCTCAAAATCAGCCAAAATCGGCTCCAAAATCTTTAACTCCGACTCAGAACCCCAAGAAGAAAATTGTATTGTTGTTTTTTGCAATGTATCAGCTTTTTTGAGAAAATGAACACAGCAAAAAATACTCACTCCGATTATGAATAAAAGTAATATAAGTTTCTTAAACGGCAAAACTTACCCCGCCTAAATTTCAATAAGTGTTCCCATTTTGTCTTTTGAAACATCAACTAAACATTTATATCTTCCGACTTTCACAATATAAACGTTAGCATCATCCTGTCTTACCTGAAGCGGTTGATCCATTACGCGGTCAAACTTTTTCAAAACATAAGTACTGTCTTTAATTCTGCCGACAATTGCTGAAACTCCGTCCATATTTACAAGATAAAATCCTTTTTCTGAATCAATATTGTAGCCTGATTTAACAATTAAACCGTTCATATAAGAATTTGCCGATTTGCTTCTTGAAATAGGATTAGTCATCCCTGAACGACTCATTGGTTCGGAATTTGGTCTGATTTGAGCCAAACTATCTGCTACTGATACATTTCTTGAACTTGTTCCTTCACTGTCTAAAATTGATAAATATTCATCCAATGATGACAGTAAATAATTTTCTTTTTCCCTAGTCATTTTCATTTCCCCATTATTCATTAAATATTTACTTCCCGTATTGATTAAATCAGATGCATTAATTTCTGATGATGCCGAATGTCTCCTGCTCACACTAAGCGGTGAATCTTTTAATTTTACAAACTGTCCTTCACGATAGTGTTTTGTTTTTTTGTTATCACTAAGCAGGTTTCTATCTGTACCTTTTAAAGAAACAGGTTTTGAGAAAGATTTTAATTTAACATCAGAGATTTTACTGATAATTGTATCATCTTCTGATTTAACTTCATTTGTAACTTCTTCAGGCTCTTTCAAGGTTGGTGTCTGCGCAAAAGAATGTTCCAATTGAGAAATCTTTGCTCTCATTTGTTTCTTAAATTCTTCGCTGTTACCTTTAAGAACTTTTTGACTTTTTTGAGTTTCAGTTTTTTTCGCAAACAAACTTGAAATAGGTTTTTCTGCTTCGTTAACAACTTCTTCAACTACAGTTTTTGGCTGTTCTGTTATAACAGCTTTTTTTGTTGCGCCAAGATTTGTTACGTAAGAAATTTCTTTAAACGAAGGTTCTTTAACATTCTCAGCTTGTTCTTTAGCATTATAACGTTTGTATTTTTCCTGCCAATTTAATTCTGAATCATTAACAATATCTGAATATTTGTTTTTTGGAGCTGTAAATTTTGCAGAAGATGAAACTGAGAAAAATGATTCCAAACTTTTTCTTTTGCTAGCTTCTCTAGCCACAGAACTCAATACGTAGAATAAAATTCCGAATGCTAAAACAGAACCGCCTGCAATCAACATCCACATAGGGATATGATGAGATTTAGAGTTGTTATTATTTTCTTCTATTTGTGTATTTGGTTGTTCCGCTACCATCGGAGTTGGAACTTCTTTCTGAACGATTTGTTTTTCTTCTTTATGAGAAACTCTCGGTTCTAAATCAATAATACGTTTGCCGTTTTCATCATACTTCATTTTAGGTACGTAATCTGATGAAGGTGTGGCTGTAGTTTGTTTTTGTTCAACTTGTTTTTGCACCTGCTCAACTTTTGGAGCGGTAGTTGTTTTTGCAATTTTTGGAATATCAACAGGTATTAATTTTGGTTTTTGAGCAGGTTTTGCCGTTTCTTTTTGTACGGCAGGTTTTACATTTTTAGTTTCTGGCAGTTTTGATGTATTTGAAACATGTTTTTCTGCTTTTGGCTGTACCTGTGGAGTCGGCTTAACTTGTGCCTGAGGTGCAGGTTTATTTTCAACAGCAGGTTTTTGGGTATTATTTTGGGCAATAATATTTCTATAATCCTTTTGAACAGCAGTTACAGGATTTGCGCGTTTTGTGTATGTTTTAAAGTTAACAGGTTTTGTTGTTGAAAAAGTAATCTTTGTATATCCGCCGATACCGTCATTAACGTGTTTTACTTCAACATCAGAAATTAAATCCTTAACAGCGCCAAGGCTCGGGGTTGCTGATGATGAACTTGAAATATTCGGCAGCAAAACCACATATTTGTTGTTTGATTTTCTTGTAACAACAGAAGCCTGTGATTGCCCTGTCGTGTAAAAAGTTACATCAACAGTATCAGCTACTGATGATTTTTTTACATCTACCTGAGTTAAACTTATATCTTGAGCGTTTGAGGGGTTAAAGCCTGTTGATAACATCGCTAAAACCGCTGCAACAACTATATATTTTCTGTTTCCCATTGTTTCTCGTCAATCAAAACTACACGTACCTGATAATATAATACCCGAGAGTAAAAAATTTTGCTACTTTATTTCAAAAAAATAAGGTTTATGTTACAATATCTTCATGAAAAGCGGATTTGTTGCAATAATAGGACGCCCGAACGTAGGTAAATCAACACTTTTAAACCAAATTCTCGGGCAGAAAATAGTAATAACAACCGATAAAGCCCAAACAACCAGAAAAAGGATTAAAGGGATTTTAACAACGGATGAAGGTCAGATAGTTTTTGTCGATACCCCCGGAGTTCATAAACCGTTAAACAAGCTTGGTGAATTTTTACTTGATGAAGCCAAAATTGCAGTGCCTGATGCTGATGTAATATTATTTTTGGTTGACGGTTCAGACCCCGCCGGAAAAGGCGATAAATGGATTGCGCAAAACCTTTTGCAAACTAAAATTCCTGTTATTATTGTAATGAACAAAGTTGACAAGATTAAAAAACCTGAAAAAGTCGAAGAAAATCTTTTATCATATAAAACTTTATTCAACGAAAATCTTCCTGTTGTCAGAATTTCTGCTAAAACAGGACGTAATATTGATACTCTTATCAAAAATATTTATAAAAAATTACCCGAAGGTGAAATGCTTTATCCTGATGACGTTGTCACGGAAGAAACAATGCGCGATGTGACAGAAGAAATTATCAGAGAAAAAATTCTTCTTAACACCTCTGATGAAATTCCGCATTCTGTTGCGGTTAAGGTTATGAAATACTCGGAAGAAGAAACTATTGACCGAATTTTTGCAATAATTTACTGTGAACAAAAAAGCCAAAAAGGAATACTAATCGGCAAAGGCGGAAGTCTGCTTAAAAAAATCGGCACAGAATCTCGTCTTGAACTGGAAAAAATTGTAGACAAAAAAGTATTTCTACAGCTTGAAGTAAAAGTTGAAAAAGATTGGCGCAAAAAAGAAAAAATTCTTAAAAACTTTGGCTATCAACAAGAGGGGTAAAGGGGTAAATTATTCAATCTCTTTAAAAAAGTCGTTAATATCAACTCTTAAAATTTTAGACAGTTTAAAAATCACCTGAGCACTTGGAATTATAACGCCCCGTTCAAATTCGCCTACATAATTTATACTAATATCCTTCAGTCGGTATTATTGTATTTATGTAGATATCAATGGTGGAAACGAACCAAACATGCCGGATAAGGATTTGTTCATACTAACCCGTGTATAACAAAGATAGTAGCGAAGTAAGACCCTACGGATACGACCTTTCAAATGACGTTGTTAATACAAACTGCCAAAATAAATCATCAGGGTTCTCTTGCACGGCAAAAATCTTGCATGCAAGATGGAAATTTGAAAAAGATTATCCGTGGTAGGGGTAAATAAACTCCTAATTAATAATTTAACAATCTCAAATTTTGTGCTGTTTGAAATTTACTGATTTCTTTCAAATATTGTTCTAGAGCCTTATATCCGTTATAAATTTCATTAGAAATTGTAGCATAACGACTTGCCTCTAAGAACTTTAACTCCTTAACCCTAATTAACAGTATGTTATCAGAAACATTTCTTAAATTTTCATCATCAGAAGCAGACCATTTTTGCAATAATGTTAACTCATCATACATTTGCTTCATTGTCGTAAACTCCAAAATGTTAAAATCATATTTCTCAAGCAAAGACTTTTCAACATTAGAAATTCTGCTTAAACATGCCTGAAATTTAAACACTTTTTTAATAATAAAGTAATTATCCGCAATTCTTTTATGCGAATTTGGTACATTATTTTTTGCCAAAAGTGCCGCAAAAGACTTTGATGTAAAAGTATCATTCTCACTTGAAAACGCGCTTTTTGAAGTCAAATCTAACATATCGTTTAACATTCTGCCTCCGAATTTACTAAAATAATAGAATAAGGAAAAGCAATTGTCATGAGATTTTGTCAAATTGTTTACATTTGTTAAAATTTATAACTAAACTTCAGAAACATCAGGTAAATCAATTCGTTTTAATCGCTGTTCAATCCTGCGATACCATTTTAAATGCTGTTTAAATAAAATCTTATAATCGTCCATTTTACCCTGAGAAATGTTTTTGAACTGCTGGTCACTTGTTTCTGTCAACTTAGCTTCCAAAAACTGCGTGTAAGCTTTTCTGTCAATATTAGAATCAGTTAATTCAATTCTTTGACCAAAATCTACAATAACCTCAGGTCTGTTATCTCTTAAAAAACAATAATCAATAGACACAGGAATCAAATTTACTTTACCGTATCTTTTTACGGCATTTTGTGCAATATAAGTTAAACCGGTTTGGAAAACATACGGTCTGAAATGAGGCGGACGAATAATTCCCTGAGGAAATATACATAAAATATTTCTTAAATCACCCAAAACATCAACCGAATATTGCAGTGCTTTCATTGCAGATTGAGCTGATTTTTTGTTAACAGAATAAGCTCCCCCGCGTCTTAATAACGGGAATCTGTTTAATTCTTCAACCATTAAACGGATTTCTTTACGACAAATTCTGTGAGTAATATTATATAAAACTATTCCATCCCACCAATTGCAGTGCGGTGCAAAAAGAATAGTCGGAGTTTTTTTATCACGTTCTGTATAATTTTCTTCCCCCGTGTATCGAAAAGCATAAAATCTGTTTTGCAACATATTATAGAAAAACAAGCTCGCAATAGTTAGCCAAAAACGGTTTGTTTTTGCAGGTTTAAACTTTTCTTCTTTGTTTCTTAACTTTGTCGGCGGAATATCCGAATATAATTTTTCTTTCGTTACCATAAATATAATTTTACCCTAACAACATAAAAATAAAAACACTCACTTAAAGAAAGTTAACTTAATAATACGCTTTAAAAAACAAAAAAGCAAGCTGTCCTTGTGTATTAATTCTTAATGCTTTGTTACAAAGTAGCAAATTTTCAGCTTTATCTGCTTTAATAAAAATGCAATCAGTAATAGGAGGTTTATTTTATGGCAGGTATTGGAAAATGTATGGGAATAATGACGGCAGCAGGTTTTGCACTAGGTGCGGGAGCTACATATTATGCTAAATCAAAACAAGGCAAAGCACTAATGCAAAACATTGAAGCAACAGCAAAAAACGGTAAGATTCCTATCGGCGGCATGACTGAAGACGGTAAAATGTGGGATGGTGAAGTTACCGTTGATGAAGCTAAGAAAAACCTGAATAAAGCTACAAAAATAATGTCACTTATAACAGGAGCTGCCACTGCAATTGTAACAGCATTAATTACAGGAGCTACATTACTTCTTCGCGGTAAAGTAAGATAATTACTTAACATCAAGTGCTTGTAATTGACGCATTTTTGTATTGATTTCGTTCATAAGATTAACGTTATCACTTTGACGTGCGAATTTTTGCGCTTTTGTTAAAAGGTTGTAAGCTTTATTTAAGTTGTTAAACTCAACCATAATATCTGCTGCTGCAAGATAATTTTGAGCACTTTTAACGGGTGATTCTGCTTTTGTATAATTCATAGTAGCTTTTGAATATGATTTTAGAGCATTTTCAGGCTCATCAAACTTCATATACGCACTACCAAGATTTGATGCTACAAAACCTTTCAAATTATAATTATCTGTTTCATTTGCAATATCACTTGCTGTATCGTAGTATTCAAACGCTTCTCTATCGTACATATCTGTGTAAATATTACCGATTTTTGTTAAAGATGCACTTTGAGCAGGAAGATTTTCGGCTTCCCCAGCGTGAGATACAGTACTAAAATAATGATCCATTGCAGGTGTAATTTGATTTATATCATCGTAAATTTGCGCCATTGAATAATGTGCTTTTGTTTTAACATTTTCATCTGTAGTTAACTTTAATGATTGGTTATAACTTTTTAAAGCTTGAGCCAAATAATCATGGTCATCATAAATTTTACCAACTTCATAGTAAATTTTACCTGAAGTTTCGGTATCATCAATTTCCATAGCTCGGTTTAGCGCTTGTTCAAATGATTTTATAGCTTGCTCGGGATTATTTGCGTAAGCGTGTTTTTTTGCTTGAATGAACAATGATTTTAACTGTTTATCTTGCGGAATTTTTGTTTGTGAAGTCTGCCCTGCAACACTTATCGGAATTACGTTTGATTCAGGTTCAACAGGGGTTTGAACCTCTTGCTGCGCAGTTTCTTGTAATTCTTCCTGGCGTTTTGTTTGGGTCGGTGAACCTTCAGGAAATTTAACAAGAAATCTTTCGTTTACATCTTCTTCGTTGTAGCGAAGATTGATTTTCTGCATAAACAGTGTATCAACCCATTTTTCTACAACATTTGAATCTCTTCCTAAAGTTTCAGAGATATGGCGGTCAAGAATTGATGCCGCACCTTTAAGAGTTGATTTGACAAGCTTTTGGTCAGCACCTTCTTTTTTAACCTGTTTTTCTACGGCACTTAAATAACTGTTAACAATTTCATTTAAATCATCAGGAGTTCCGATAGCTAACGCCGTGTTACGAAAATCTTTCAGAATTTGTGCAATATTAATTTTATTATTAATTACCCCTTGGGCAGTATCTTCTGTTATTCTTTGAGTATTTTGCGCCTGATGAGGGTTGATATTTACATTATTATAAGCATTTTGGGCAGGAAGTGAAAATTTTTGTTCATATGCGGGAGTATATGTCGGTTGCTTTTGTTCAACATATTGTAAACCCTTACTTTTTGAATTTTGATTAGATTCTTCCTGACGTTGGGCATTAGCAGCCGAAGATTTTTCTTCATCCTCGCGTTTTTTAACAAGACGTCTGTCATCTTGTCTTACAAAAGGTCGTTGATAAATATTGTTCAGGCTAAGACCCATATCTTTTTTAATCCACCCTTGTCTGCTTTCTTACCATTATATTTTTAACATAATTCAAGTACGAATGACTCATTCTTTCGTATGATTTATGCCATGTTTTATTTAAGTTTTTTTGAGTAAATGTCAGATTTGGTGTAAAAAATTTAACAAAATTTAAACAATTATACCTTACGGATTAAAATCACCGCATTCGCTTCAATAGCAAGCTTTTGACCTACCGCATCCATTTTTTCTTTGGTTTTTGCCTTAATCGAAAGCTGTTCGGGGTTTATTGTAAGAACTCTGCATAAAACTTCCTTCATTTTCGGAATATAAGGCATCATTTTTGGAGCTTGCGCGATAATGTTACTGTCTATATTAACTATTTCATAACCCTTTGAACAGATAAGTTCATAAACATGTTTTAATAATACCGTACTGTCAATATCTTTATACTTTGGGTCAGTATCGGGAAAAAGTGTTCCGATATCGTCAAGACATAAAGCTCCCAGCATAGCATCAATTATCGCATGAATTAATACATCCGCATCGGAATGCCCTAAAAGCCCTTTTTCGTGTGTAATCTTAATCCCGCCGATAATTAAATCACGACCCTCAATAAGTTTATGTATATCGTAACCCGTTCCTATTCTGAACATTTTTAATACCTCTTTTAATTAATTATAACATATTATATAATATAATTAAACCAAGGAGAAACAATGGCACAAGATAACGGCGTTGTCGTAACAAGAGGGATATCAACTCCCGCACCGCCTGCACCAACATATGATATGGAAGATTACGGAATAGTTTATTACTATCCGAGATTTTCACTGCCGTCTTTTGACGGAGCATTTAAAACAATTTTTTATATAGAAATTGTTATACTTATTATTGCAATCCTTGGCGCAGGATTCTTTTTAATCTATATCCTCACATCAATGAACAAATACAGATGCCCGAGATGTAAAAAACAATACTGTTTTAAAAATGATATTCCCGAATACTGTACAAGATGCGGAGCAAAGTTGACATTACCTAAAATAGAAAGACCTGAATAATATCAATTTTGCACAAGTCCACAGGTACTATAATCCGGCAAAAGGATACCAACACTCTTATATATTTACCCCTACCCCAACAAATTTTTCAACAGCTTTAACAAACCCGTCATTATCAACGGTATCAGTGATAAAATCAGCGCATTGCTTTAATTCCGGTGTCCCGTTACCCATTGCAACCCCGATTCCGCCTGCTTTGACTAAGTCAATATCGTTATTTTGATCACCTATTGTTAAAACTTCGCTTCTGTCAAGTCCCCACATCTTACAAAGAAACTCAACACCTAAAGATTTTTTGGCTTCGCTACACCCTATTTCACAAAAATACGGAGTAGATTTTACAATATATAATTCGGGGTATTTTTCTCTAAGTTCATTGACCCAACCCGTAACCTTATCGGGGTCATTCAAATCTATTGCAAGAATTTTATTAACGTTTTCTATTGCCAATGAGTCAAAGTTTATTACCTTATAGTCAATAAACTTTCCGTCAGTATATTGCTTAACTATGTCGTTATCACGCTCTACATAAAGCTTATCGTCTATATAGAGGTTTATATGTATATTATTTTTCCTTGCCCATAAGACAATATCTTTCGCATACTTTGAGTCAAGGTTCCTTTGATATAAAGTTTTACCGCTAAAATCCTTTATTAACCCACCCTGATAAGAAATTATAGGAGTATCAAGCCCGAGTTCACGTGCGACAGGCAGCGCTGCACAGTGCATTCTGCCTGTCACAAGCACAACTTTAACACCGTGTTCTTTTAACCTTTTTACACATTGCCTCATTGCGGGAGTAAAATCCAAACCCCATTTCAGTATTGTTCCGTCAATATCTGTGGCAATCATTTTTATCATAAACAAAACCCTCTTGTTATTGCACAAATTGTTTTGGCATCGTTAATTTCACCGCTTTTAATCATTTCAAAAACATCCTTTAATTTATATTCAAAGCACTTAATTATCTCGCCTTCATCAGGATGCTCTCCGACAAACTCTAACCCTGACGCAAAGTAAAGGTAAAGTTTTTCCGTACAAATTCCCGGGGTCGTATTAATATACCCTAAAGATTTCCAATTTTTTGCTCTGTAGCCCGTTTCTTCTTCAAGCTCACGTTTGCAAGCCTCATCAGGGTCTTCGCCGATTTCAAGTTTACCTGCGGGAAGTTCCAAATTAACCTGTTTTAAAGGATAGCGATATTGTTTTACCAAAAGAATTGTGTCCTCATTCTTTAAGGCAATAATAACAACTCCGCCTGAATGAATTACAACCTCGCGAAACGATTTGTGACCGTCTGAAACCTCCACATCATCACGAATTACAGTCATTACTTTTCCGTCATAAACGACTTTGGAATTAAGTGTTTTCTCTTCAAATTTCATATATGAATAATAGCATAAATCTTGATTAAATAAAAATATTTGATAAAATTATTATATGAAAAAATTGATTTTATTAACCTTTATTGTTCTTATTTCAGGCACTTGTGCCGCTGTTGCAAAAATTACTGATTCTAAACAGTTTAACGGTATATTTATGAACTATTTTATCAAAAAAAATACCGCTCAACTTCCCGAAATGATAAACTTCATTTCAGAAAACAATCTTTATGAAGTCAAAAATTCCAAATCCCCGTTATACGGATTTTTTGCGGGGATTAAACATGAAACCCCAGCCGAGTTTGGGAATTTAGAAAAGATGAATGTCACCGACTCCACCCGCAAGATGCTGAAATCTGCAAAAGAATATGAATTTATTGTACAAGATATTCTTAAGCGCAATAATTATTATTTAGAAAGCCCTGCAGCTTTGGATGCATTTTGGGGATATTTTTTCGCAACAGGAGATGAAAGGATTATAAAAAAACTTTGCTATACCGAACAAAACAGTCCTGATTATTTAGTCAAAGCTGCCGCAGAATGGTCACTAAATTCAAACAGAAAACAGTACCCGTGGAAAATTAAAGCTTGTTCTGCATATAAATAATTTCATGTTAAAATTATTCTATGAAAGAATTTGATTTTTACATCGTACCGACACCGATAGGGAATTTAGGCGACATTACATTAAGAGCACTCGAAGTCTTAAAATCGGTTGACCTGATTGCCTGCGAGGACAGCCGCGTTACACAAAAACTTTTAAACCATTTTGATATCAAAACAAAATGTGTTTCATATCATAAATACAACGAAAAAGAACGAATAAACCAAATTTTGGATACTTTAAAAAGCGGTAAAAAAATGGCGCTTGTGTCTGATGCGGGAACCCCGTTAATTTGTGACCCCGGATCAATAATAGTTAAAGAACTTCGGCAAAACGGTTTTTCAATAACAGCACTTCCCGGAGCAAACGCGGTTATAACATTTCTTTCTCAAATTTCCAGAAAAGATGAGAAATTTTCATTTGTTGGATTTTTGCCTAAAAGTAAAAGTCAAATAGAAATTATTGTCCGAGAGTATAAAAACACAAATGTAATTTTTTACGAATCACCAAACAGGATTGTGCAAACTCTTGAAATAATAAAAGCAGTACGTCCGCAGGCTAAAGCAGCTTTTGGCAGAGAACTTACAAAAGTTTTTGAAGAAATCGTCGTCGATAAAATTGACAATGTCATTAATCACTTAAATGAAAATATTTCCAAAGGTGAATTTGTATGTATGATTTTCGCAGATGAAGAAGCCGGCGAAATTTCCGAGTATGAAGATAAAATAAAACTTTTACAAGACAAAGGTTTCAGCGCTAAAGATATTTCGGTTATCCTGTCAGAACTTTATCAAATTAATAAAAATAAAGTTTACAAATTTATTATCAGTAAACAGATGTAAAAAATTTGTACTTTTTTAATACTTTATGCTACAATTTTGTTGGAGAGTAGTGAGAGTTTGTAAGGGAAATTTTTCTTGAATTTCAAAAAGATAACCAAACATTTATTATTAGCTGCAGTTATAGCAATGACAACCCAAGCAGGAGCATTCGCACTTGATGATGCCTGGGGTTCTATGGGCTTAGGTGAAGATGCTGTCCAAAATAATACAAACTACGCTAACACCATTTTTGATAAATACACAAATTCTACTGACTCAAATACCCCAAAATTTAATATGTCAGATAATTACCCGACAGACTTCTCTTCGCAAAAAACAACATCAGATCCTGTAGATAAAGAAAAAAGACTTATTAAAGCTATCGAATTTTACGGCTTAAACTCTATCTCAGAACATGAGTTAAGAGAAAAAATGCAGATGCACCAAGGCGGCGATTATTCCAGAGATTTACTGCAAACAGACTTAAAAGCAATCTATGAAACAGGATATTTCACGGAAAAAATGAAAGCTATTCCTTCTAAAAACGCTGACGGCACTGTTACCATTAAAATCGTTTTAGAAGAAAATATTCCTGTTAAAGATTTTACAATTGAAGGTAATTCTGTAGTATCAACAGAAGAGATTTTGGCTGCATTTGGCGATATGAAAGGTAAGCCTCAAAATATCGCACAGTTAAATATTGCAATCGCTCAAGTTCAAGAACTTTACAACTCCAAAGGTTACATCCTTGCAAGAATTGATTCCGTAACAGACGACCCTGACGGAACAATTAACATAAGTATTAAAGAAGGTATTATCGATAAAATCATGATTGAAGGTAACGAAAAAACCAAAGATTATGTTATCGCACGTAATATCTTAACCGAACCCGGGATGATTTATAACGAAAACCTTATCAAAGAAGATTTGGTAAGGCTTTACGCTACCCAAGCATTTAAAGATGTAACCCGCGAAATTGAACCAAGTGAAGAAATTCCTGACGCTTACGATATTACAATAAAAATTCAGGAACAAAGAACCGCAAGTATTTCTGTCGGTGGGGGTCTTGATACTGTTACAGGTTTATTCGGGTCAATGGGAATTAGTGAAAACAACTTCCGCGGAAGATGCGAAAGATTATCTTTAACAGGTTTAGCCGGTACAGGGGTAATGCTTAATGATTCATCCGTTAAAGACCACATGAATATTCAAGCTGAATTAAGCTATTTTAAACCATATTTCTTTAATGCCGATACCTCATTAAATAACAGATTATTCTTTAGAGATTTCGGTTCATATCAGGTACCGCTGGCAATTGAAAGAAGATTCGGCGGAGAAATGACCGTTGCTCACAGACTTAAGAAAAACCGCCATGCAAACGCAACATTTAGCTTAGGTGTTGAAAATATTGACGTCCGCGAAGGTGATTACAAAGGCATCTTAAGCATGTACCAAAAATACAATATTCCGATTTCCGAACGTGCAAAACAATTAGAAGGCGGATTATTTATGTCATTAAGCCCTGCATTAATCTATGATACAAGAGATTCAGGCACCGTAACAAGACGCGGAACAATGGCAAGCTTAAGATTTGACGAAAATATCGGCTTAGACGGATTTGACAAAACTAACGGAAAACTTACAGGTATGATTAAACAATACATTCCTGTAGGTAAAAAATCATCCTTATCATTCACCGCAAAAGGCGGAGGCGCAATCCACGGAGATATTCCTGAAGTTATGGCATATCGTTTAGGCGGACCTTATACTGTTAGAGGTTTCAAAATGAGCGGGGTCGGTACAGGTAACGCCTTTGTAATGGGTTCTGCCGAGTTTGCAACACCAATTCCATTTATGGACAGAACAAGAATTGCATTCTTAAACAACATCCGATTCACAGTTTGGGCTGATGCAGGTAAAGTGTTTGACGGCACAGTTTCAAACAAAATCTACGACAGACCTGAATACGCAGTATCAGCGGGTGTTGGGTTGAAAGTATTTATTCCGGGAATGGGACCATTATCAGTCGACTATGGTATTCCGCTTACAAATCCGGGTAATAACGGCTCTAAACACGGTTACTTCACATTCGGTGTAGGTGACTTAATTTACTAATAATAATTAATAATAATATAGGAGGACTTATGAAAAACTTAAAATTAATGGCTCTGACTTTAACGGCAGGATTAATGATTGGTTTAGGAAACCAAGCTTTCGCAGAAGTTGGTTATATCAATTATCAAAAAGTTTTGGAAAACTATCCCGCAGCTCAACAAGCCGTAAAAGAAATTGATTCAAAAAGTTTAGAATTACAGCAATATATGGTTGATAAAGAAAAACAATACAAATCTTTAGATACACCTTTAAAAAAACAAAACTTTGAAACACAAACCGCAACTGAATTTAATGCTAAACAAGAAGCTTTGTTCAAATTAAGAAATACTAAAGAAACACAAATTTTAAACCAAGTTCAAACAGCAGCAAAAGCAGTTATGGTAGCACAAAAACTTGATGCAATAGTATCTGATCAAGTAATATTTGTCGGCGGTGTTGATATTACGGATTTAGTTATCCAAAAATTAAAAGGACAATAATGAACTATTCAGAAGACGGAAGACAATATCACATCGGGTTGAAAGAAGGTGATGTCGGGAAATACGTCATACTTCCCGGGGACCCGAAACGGTGTGAAAAAATCGCACAGTATTTTGATGAACCAAAGCTTATTGCTGATAAGCGCGAGTTTGTAACTTATACGGGTTACTTAAACGGCGAAAAGGTTAGTGTAACTTCAACCGGTATTGGCGGAGCATCAGCAGCTATTGCAATGGAAGAACTTGTCAAAGTCGGTGCGCAAAATTTCATTCGTGTTGGAACATGTGGCGGTATGCAGCTTGATGTTAAAGGCGGTGATATTGTCATAGCAACAGGCGCTATCCGTATGGAAGGCACAAGCAAAGAATATGCTCCGATTGAGTTTCCGGCTGTAGCTAACCTTGATATTACAAACGCACTTGTTAATGCCGCAAAAAACTTAGGTTACAATTATCATACAGGTGTTGTTCAATGTAAAGACTCATTCTACGGACAGCATTCACCTGAAACAAAACCCATAAGTTATGAACTGCAAAATAAATGGGAAGCTTGGAAACGTTTAGGCTGTCTGGCTTCTGAAATGGAATCCGCGGCATTGTTTATTGTTGCAAGCCACTTAAACGTTAAAGTCGGTTCTGTATTTTTAACCGTTGCAAATCAGGAACGAGAAAAACAAAACCTCGATAATCCTGTAGTACACGATACGGAAAAAGCAATAAAAACAGCTATTGAAGCAATTAAATTATTAAAAGGATAAAATTATGTTCAAAAAGAGAATGGAATACGTTATTAAAACTTGCTCGGCAGAAAATGCTCAGGAACTTCAAAATCTTCTTAACGAGATGTCAATGAACGGCTGGGAATTATACAGCATGCATGAAGTTGGCGATGATGAAGAAGAAAGCGCTCAATTAAACTGCATTTTTATGCGTGAAGCAAAAAGCGAAAACCCGTCAGACAGTGACATAATTAATATTTCAGACTTCAAAAGCCAAATGGAAAAAATGCTTTCTCCAAAATTAACAGAATACGAACAATGCCTTGAAATTCAGTCAAAAATCAGACGTGAAAAAGCAAGGATAAATAAAATCAAAGCAGAACTTGAAGGAGAAGCTCCTGCTTCTGTTTCAAGAAAGAAACTTAATGATAAAATTTCAGCAGGCTTAAAAGAGCTTGAAGACTTGAAAAGCCAATTAAACAAAGCAACATCACCTGATTTGATGTATTCAAAACTTCATGAAGAAAAGCTTACAATTTATTTAAGCGAAGAACTTTTAGGATTTGTCGACTCAGACCGTGATAATTCAGGGGAAGAACTTATCGCAGAAACCGTTAAGTCACGCTTAAAACTGACAGAACGCGCAGGCTATATTATCCCGAAAGTTGTATTTAAAGATGATGAGAACCTTAACTCTTGCGAATTTAGCATAAGAATCAGAGGAATGGAAGTATTCAAAGCAGGCGTTTGCCCGAATTACTTAATGTTTTATGCTGATGAACTTCACACAGAACACAAAATTAAAAACTCAATAAACGGAGTTGACGCAATCACTGACAGAAAAATTATCTGGGTTGAAAAAGACAAAACAAAAGACTTCTGGCAAAAAGGGATTACGCCGTCAGAATATATCGCAAAAGCTCTTGAATATGTAGCGGTAAAATATGTTGATGATTTAATTGATTACGAAGATATCGACAAATATCTGGAAGTTGTCGAAAAAGAAAACGAATTTTTAATCGAAAACATTATTCCTGATTTATTGACTTATGCTGATGTTAAATATCTTTTAACAAGCTTAATTAAAGAAAAAGTTTCGATAAAAAATATTACATACATCTTTGAAAAGATAAATGATTTTGCAGAAGACGGAAGTAAAGCTGATATCTTAAACAAAATCCGGTTGTCATTATCAAGACAGATTTGCAGTGCCTATACAAACGAAGACTCAGAAACAATCAGCGCGTTTGAATTATCAGAAAAAACATACTCTGATTTAGTATTAGGCTGTGAAGAAGGGGAAGACAGTATTATATCAATAGATGGAGAATTGGCAGAAAAATTAGCAGATAAGATTATAAAAAAATCTAAAAAACTCGGTATCCATAACCCGAAACTAATTGTCCCGATGGATTACCGCCAAATATTTTTCACGCTGTTATCACTTTATATGAACGATATAACGGTTCTGGCGCACGAAGAAATCGGCTGCTCATATAAAATTGACAGCCTGGGCGAAATTTAATTCCTTAGATGAGGGATTTGTACTTAGTGAGGGTATAAATAGTAGGTTGGGGTTTCTACCCCAACAGGTAGTTGTTTTGTTGGGCTGAAAGCCCAACCTACTTATTGCTATTTACCCCTGTCATCACGAGGAGCGGATTTTGCGGACAAATGGAGCGAAGCGAATTCGGATAGCGAACGGATTGAGTCGATAGGAGCACGCTCCGAAGACGAAACTCCGTGAGCTGGAGCAAAATTCAAGACAGCGCAGCGACGTAGTAATCTCATTTATAATCAAATTAATACAAAAAGTACGAGCCTAAAAAAACTTGAAAAACAAAAACATAATGAGATTGCGACGCTCATTTCATTCGCTCGCAATGACAAAACGGGGAATACCATACCCATTTTATTTACCCCCTAAATATTAAAAAATAATAAATTTCCCTTGTTAATTCCTGTTGATAGCTTATAATATAAGTATATGTTAGGTTGTGAAGGGAAATATTTATGACAAACGAAAATACTAATCCGTTTAAGAACGAAGAAATCGTTAAAGACGAAGAAAATACAAATACTGAAAATCAAACCGCTCAAGAAGAAATTCAAAATGAGGTTCAAGAAGAAACTTCTGCAAAAGAAGATAACAAACTTCAAGAACAATATGACAAATTAAACCAGCAATATATACGTCTTGCGGCTGATTTTGACAATTACAGAAAACGTCAGGAAGCAGAACGCGAAAACTTAATAAAATTCGGTACCGAAAACGCATTAAAAAGTATGCTGGAAGTTCTTGACAACTTTGATCGCGGTGAAAAAACATTACAAGATGTTGAAGACTGCGTTAAGGTAAAAGAAAGCTTTGAACTTGTTCATAAACAAGTATTTGAAACACTTGCAAAATTAGGATTAGAAGAAATTAAAGCAATCGGAGAAGAATTTGACCCGAATTTCCACGAAGCTGTAATGCAAACACCGACAAGCGAACACCCTGAACATACGGTAATCGCGGAATTACAAAAGGGTTACAAACTTGGTGATAAAGTTTTAAGACCAACACTTGTTAACGTTGCAACGGCTGAGTAATTAAACGTCACTCCGTACCGAGTACGGAGTCTATCAATGCTGATGACAAAGATTAAAAAAGGAAGAATTAAAAAGAGGATATGGCAGATTATTATGAAATACTAGGAGTATCAAAAGATGCTTCAAAAGACGAAATAAAATCAGCTTTCCGCAGGAAAGCCAGAGAATTACACCCCGATGTAAACAAAGCCCCTGATGCCGAGGAAAAATTTAAAGAACTTGGCAAAGCTTACGAAACATTATCAGATGATAACAAACGTGCAACGTATGACAGATACGGTGAAGACGGGCTTAAAAACGCAGGTTTTGATACAAACGGTCCGTTTGCAAGCGGTTTTGGTGACCTTAACGATATTTTTGAAAGCTTTTTTGGCGGTTTCGGAGGTTTCGGATTTGGCGGACGACCTGACCCTAACGCTCCTCAGCGCGGTGATGATTTAAGATATGATATCAAATTAAAATTTGAAGATGCCGCATTCGGTGTTAATAAAGAAATTAAATTTGACCACCTTGAAGTATGTTCAGACTGTCACGGAACAGGTGCCGAAAAAGGTACAGGTAAAAAGACTTGTCCTCAATGTGGCGGATCAGGGCAGGTAAAAACAGTTACAAGAACACCTTTGGGTAACTTTGCACAAATAACTTCATGCCCGCACTGCCACGGCACAGGACAAATTATTGAAAAACCTTGTAAAACCTGTAACGGACAAGGGTTTGTAACAAAAGAAAAGAAAATTGAAATAAAAATCCCCGCAGGCGTTGACAATATGTCAAAAATAAGAGTAACGGGCGAAGGTGATTGCGGAATTAACGGTGGTCCTAACGGGGATTTGTTTGTCGTAATTCATTTAGAACATTCAAACTACTTCAAACGTGACGGAATAAATGTCTTCACCGAATACGAAATTTCACCTGCTCAAGCTGTTTTAGGTGATGTTGTTACCATAAAAACACTTGACGGCTATAAAGAAATACAAATTCCTGCAGGAATTCAGCATGAAAACATTATAAAAATCAAAGGTGCAGGAATTCCTATTATAACAAAACCTTCTCAAAGAGGTGATCATATTGTTATAATTAAAATTAAAATACCGACAAAATTAAGCGAAGAAGAAAAAAATCTTTATACAAGATTATACCAAATTAACGGGGGTAAAAAACCTCAAAAATCAATTATGTCAAAGGTTAAGGGAGTTTTTAAATAATATGCGTAAATTATTAACAGCATTATGTATGGTTTTACTGACAGGCACCCAAGCACTGGCTCAGCAAGTTCCGCAATCTGTTCAGGATTTTGTTAACAAGGATTTCCCGAATACAAATTTCAGATTTGACGGCGCGATAATCCTGCCTGATAACACAATGTATCTTCCTGTTTTTCCGGCTAAAACAGAAGAAAACGAAAGCTTAAATATTAAATCAGCATACCCTGTTAATACAACAATGAAACAAAAGCCCGACATGATTATCTTAGATAACAACTATGTTTTGCTAAAAGTAATTAACACAAACGGTAAAAAAACGGTTATAAATATGACTGCTCCGCCTGAAGAGCTTCAAAACGGTTTATTACCGCAAGATATTTTACTGCCGAAAGGGCTTGTAATTCCTGAATCTTTAAAAGGAATTATCGGTGATATTGATGTCGGTGTAACTCAAGAAACAGGCTTGAGAATAAATAATTCAAGAAATAAAGGTAAAAAATCCGAAACAACTCCTGTTGAACCATTAAATAATAAAACTTTCTACATCTCAAGCGGAACAAATAAAAATATTCAGGTAATCCATACGGATTCTAAAAACGCGCAATACGCACTTGAGCAAAAACACGTTATTAATGACTTGAAAGCATACAACGACCAATTTTTACTCGTGACTTATTTTGATTCAAAAGTAATGAATATAATTTCATTAATGGATGAAAAAGTTATTAAAGAAGTTAATTTTGAGATATGTCCTGAGCAAATTCTTATCGATAACGACCAAAAAATTGCCTATATAACATCCGGTTCGGATTCAAGTGTATACGTTTTCAGCCTTGAAACTATGACACTAAAAAGACAATTAAAAATAAACGGTTTATGTGAAAAATTCACACTATCTCAAGACGGTACAAAATTATTCTACGTAGACCGCAACAAAAATGATATCTGGGCAATCGAACTTGACAATAATTACTTATTAAAAAATATCGGAAGTTTCCCGAATGTTTCTAAAATAGTTTACGAAAACGGTAAAATTTACGTGATAAGCCGTACCAAAAACAGACTTGCAATAGTAGATTACGACACCAACGAATTTATAACAGAACTTGAAGTCTGCGAAAAACCCGTTGATTTATACACTCACAATAAAGAATTATTTATTCTTGGAGCACAAGATAATATTGTAGAAGTCTTAAACACAGAAGATGACACCATTACAGATAAACTGTTTTTAAACACAAATGCTTTTGCAACCCAAATGACACCAATTGAAAACAGTAATTTGATAATGGTTACAAATGCCCGCTCAGGACTTTATTCGGTTATTGATACTGATTTAAAAGAAGTAGTAAAAACAAGCCCGCTTGATGTTCCTGTAAGAGCAATAGTTATAACAGATAAGGTGAAAACAATAAAATAATGATAGAAAATTTTGATAATACAACACAAGAAATCCTAAAAGAACTTGAAAAAACACAAAAAGAATTCTGGAATATTTCAAGAACAACAGCAGAGTTTTTGTATAACTTAATTGTTGATTCAAACTCACAAAGTGTAATAGAAGTCGGCACCTCTAACGGATATTCGGGAATTTGGATTGGAAAAGCCCTAAAAAAGACAGGCGGGAAACTGACAACTATCGAGTTTTACGATAAACGTCTTGATATTGCTAAAGAAAATTTTAAAAAATGCGGTGTATCTGATATTATTGACACCAAAAAAGGTGATGCTGCAACAATTTTGGAATATCTGCCTGAGGATTTTGAAGTAGATTTTGCGTTTATTGATGCAAATAAAGCCCAGTATATAAAATTTTTCCACCTGATAGCACCGCACCTAAAAGTCGGAGGTTATATCGCTTGTGATAACGTAATATCGCATGCCGCTAAAGTTCAAACATTTATTGATGATATCAACGCAAACCCTGATTACGAAAATGTAATCCTACCATTACCTGCGGGACTGTCTTTGGCAAAGAAGATACGATAATTATTAAAGGAGAAAATAATGAGCGAAGATTGTATTTTTTGTAAGATTATAAGAGGTGATTTCGGAACAGAGTTTGTTCACGAAACGGAAAATACTGTCGTATTTAACGATATTAATCCTAAAGCTCCAATCCACATGCTTGTATGTCCCAAAAAACATATAGAATCACTTAATGAATTAGAAGACAAAAACCTTATGGCAGAACTTTTGCAAACCGTAAAAGATGTTACTAAAAAAATCGGTCTAAGATCATACAAAACACAAATCAACACAGGTAAAGAAGCCGGACAAGAGGTCTTTCACCTGCATATTCATGTTTTAGGGAATAAGTAATTTATCGCTTACATTTATACGTAAATAACACAAAATTCTTTAATTTAATTTTTCTAATTTCTTTGCCTTTGGAATTACGATAATATGCTTTTGTCAAAAACAAGAGTTTTTTGTTTTTATAGTTTCTTCCGATTTTACTTGATAACATTATTTTTTCTAACGGGAAAATACTTTTTTCAGAATTTTCTTTAAATTTTTCTAACATTACGGATTCAAGATTTTTAGTGTTACTTGTCATTATTCTTGCCTTTGACACATTCTTAATGGTATTACTGTCGTGCCAGCGGTATGAAAACAGAACTTCATCTAAAAATTTAAATTTCATATATTTTGATAATTGAAGCATCATATAATAATCTTCCAAATAATCACCTTGCGGTATGCTTGGTATCAAATCTAATACGGATTTTCTAATTAAATAACCGTTTGGAATATAATTCCCTATAACTAAAGATTCATAAGAACCAAAATCATCAGTATTAAAATCAACATCTTGTCGACTATGTTTAAGAAAGTCCCCGAAAGTCTTATATTGCATAAGTGACTTGTCATAAGTATTCTCTCTTGTTTTTGTCCAAAAACATTTTTGACCTTTTGAATCAATAATCTCATTATCACCAACTACAAGACAATAGTCAGGATTGTTCACCAAGAAATCGACTTCCTTTTCAATTGCAATTGGTTTTGATATATCATCAGATGCAATCAAATATACAAAATCACCTTGAGCTTTATCTAAAAGTTTATTTAATGTAGCACAAATTCCTTCATTTTCTTTTGTTTCAAAAACAACATTAACAAAACGCTCATCACATTGTTGTTTCAAGCTTTTTAATATTTCCCAAGTATCATCTGTTGACCCGTCATCAAGCACTATTAATTCAATATTTTTATATGTTTGATGAATTATTGAATTAATTGCCTCTTGAACATAATTTTGATGATTATAAGCAGGCATCAAAACAGAAACTAACGGTTTTTTATTTGTAAGCATTAACAACCTCTACAACTCTTTTAACTTCATCATCTGTCATAACAGGAGAAATCGGTAATGAAATTATAGTATTGTGAATTTCTTCTGTTATAGGATAACTTAAATTGTTCCACTCCTTGTATGCTTGTTGTTTGTGTGGTGGAGTCGGGTAGTGAATAAGTGTTTGAATATCATTTTGTTTTAAATACTCTTGAAATTCATCTCTTTTTTGTGTTCTTACAGGGAAAACATGCCATACATTAGCGAGTTTTTCATAAGTATTTCTTAAAATAATTTTATCATTTTTGATGTTTTTAAGATAATAATCAGCGATTTCTCTTCTTTTTTCATTGTCTGAATCAAGATGTTTTAATTTAACATCCAAAATCGCAGCCTGAATTTCGTCAAGTCGGGAGTTAACACCTTTATAAATATTACAATATTTTTTATGGCTTCCATAGTTGGCAATAGCTTTTATTTTGTTATACAACTCTTCATCATTGGTTGTAACAGCACCGCCATCACCAAAACATCCTAAATTTTTACCCGGATAAAAAGAAAAACCGCTTGCATCACTTAAATTTCCTGCTCTTTTGCCTTGATAAATTGCACCATGAGCTTGAGCAGAGTCTTCTATAACTTTAAGATTATATTTTTTAGCTAAAGCCCAAACTTTTTCCATTTGAACAGCTTGACCATAAAGATGAACAACCATAATAGCCTTGGTTTTAGCTGTAATTTTTTCCTCAATTAAATCAGGATTAATATTATAAGTATTAATATCAGGTTCAACTAAAACAGGAGTGCAACCGTTTTCACTAATAGCAAGAATAGAAGCAATATACGTATTTGCAGGAACTATAATTTCGTCCCCCGGACCAAATCCAAACCCTTTAATAATTAAATTTAAAGCATCAAGACCGTTTGCAACGCCAAGGGCAAATTTTGTACCACAAAATTTTGCAAAGTTTTTTGAAAAAGTTTCATTTTCTTCACCTTGCAAATACCAGCCTTTATCTAAAACTGTCTTTATCCTTGAATCAATCTCATCTCTAAATCTATTGTTTACTTTTTCTAAATCTAAAAATTTTATCATATTATACCCTTTCTCTTTAATATTTTATTATAATGCGACCATATTTTATACCTAATTTTATTTCTAAAATTCATTTTTAATTTTGGAGCTTTAAAATCATTCATACTAAGCCAAGAATCTAGGTTCTTCAGCGAAATACCCCCCCCGAGCGGCTTTGAGTCCATTTTGATTATATTATTATGAGTAGAGGAAAGACTTATATCTAAATAATTTTCCATAATTTTTAAAATATTAATAAATCTATAATTTTCATTAACGACTTCCTGAGATTGCTGAACAATATCAAATCTATAAGATTCATCTGTCAATAATTTTTTACATTGTTCATATGCTTCCCAATCATTTGAAAAATATGGAAGTTTCAATTCCGGGAAATATTTATTAAAATCTCCATGATATTCTGTAACCAGACAAGCATTAGATGCCATAATATCAAATACCCGCCATGGAAATCCTGTTTTTGCCTGTAAATGTCCAATATTTATCCCAATTTTAGATGAATTATAAACATTTTGGTTATCTTGTATTGTATAAACAGGTTCCTTATGGAAATTCAAAATTAACCAAGGCTCATTATATGTATCATCTGCCCAATTCGGAGTTCCCCATATATCTAAACCCAAATCCGCAATTTTTGATAATACCTTTATACGCCTATAATCTGAAAGTAAAAAAGTTATATCATAAGGAACAAATGTTTTAAGGATTTTTTCAGATGTTGTATTTTTAAATAAATCTTCTTTTGTAATAAAAACATCATTTTGCAAAACATCCATTAATTGCATAAACTCTTTACGTTCTTCATCCGTTGGATTTGTTACCATAAAATTATTAAAACAATTTTTGCAAGAATTTCTGAATTTTGAACCGATAAAACATATATTATTTGTTTGCTCTATATTTTCAGCTTGAATTGAGGTAAAAAACGGAAGATGAAGAATATTTTTTGAAGGGACTTTAAATTCATCTTTCAATATATCAACTGAAGAACTGGCAACAACAAAAAATTTAAACCTATCAGGATTTTTAATTAGAGCTTCTTTATTTCTGTAATAAAGCGGAGAATCAACTTCATATATAATAATAGGACAATCAAATTCTTTAGAAAGATCATAAAAGGAGTTATTGAAAATAAATATCAAGTCAGGATTAAACTCTTTAATATCTTGCAGTAAAGCAGGCGGAATTGAATCAAAATTCATACTCCAATGATTATGCATAATAGCAAAAACCTCATTACCATTTTCTTGCAGTCCCTTTATAAAACCTTCGTAAAATAAAGGAATTGCATTCGGATCTTGCGCTCCTTTTATTCCGTTAAAAAATGCTAAAAATATTTTTGCCATATATTGATTCTCCTTTTACGCAAAATTTAAACTACACATCAGACAAGGGAAGAACTCTCTCGGACGAGTTGGAAAGATTTGAGTATATAGGTTTGTTAAATATAAATTGTATGCTTATACCTATAAATCAATAAATATGCAAACAAAAATACAAACTTCAAAAAATCAACTACATATAATTAAAAGTTTTGTTCTTTTACATTTAACATTATTTTTCTTCTCTTAATTTTACAAGTGTTTCATTTAAAAGAGTGGAACTCGTTCCCTTTGTATATGGGAAATATACAACTCTAACACCAACTTTATTAAATTTTTCTTCCATTTCTTTCCAACTTGGAGCATTAAACCAATCATCTCCAACAAAAAGGACATCAAAATGGAGCTTTTCCCACATTTTGAATTTGTCCAATTCTTCCTGAGGAATTGCAGCATCTACATATTTAATGTTTCTTACGATTTCTATTCTTTCTTCAAAAGGAATAACTGAACGTTTATTTTTGTATTCAACAAGCTTATCGACGCTTACACCAACAATTAGCTTGTCACACAAACCTTTTGCATTTTTTAATAAATTAAGATGTCCTATATGGAACAAATCATATACTCCGGATGTATAACCTAATAACATTTTAGACATTAGCAACCTCCTTTATTGGTTCATGCATATTCAAAAACTGTTCAAGACACCAACATAGCCATTTTTGATCGCCCGTCATATTCTCTGTACAATTTGGAATAAATTCCGGTCTAGAAACTTTATAGTCTTTTAACCATTGAGTTGTTGCCCTTGGCATAGGAATTTTTGTTGGAACAGGGATTTCAGGATAACGTTTTGCAAAAAGTTCTCTAACCATATACTTAGGTTCACCATTTCTAACCCTGTTTAAATCTAGTGGTAATGCCATTTTTGTAAAAGTATATGGATCTAAATATTCAATTCCTGCAATTTTGAACGCATGCATATATGAAGTTGATGATTCAATTGAGAAAATTTCATCCATGAAAGTAAGAAAATCAATTTTATCATTTGGTAAACGATATTTTTCATAAACATCTTTTACACTGATTGGATTTTTAAGTGCTTTTGATGGTTCAACAAAATTGTATCTGTTATAAAAATCTTCAAAATTCCAATCTTTACCAATTAATTTATCCATTCCGCCAAAAATTAAATCTGCTGATTCGCCAATAATAAATCTTTCTATCCCTTGGCTTTTTGCATATTTTGCAGCTTTTAATAGTTGAACTTCAATTGAATGAAAAGGTACACCATCTGCTTTTAAAATTTCAGGAGTTAATTCTTCAAAATCTGACCAATTCATTTCAATTATTTCATGATCTAATCCATATGCGTCGCAATATTTTTTTGCTTGCGCAGTTTCATCAATAGCACCAGGGGCAATACATTTAAAAGTATAAGCTTTTGTTCCTTTTGGTAAATATGAAGCCAAAATTGCACTATCAACCCCGCCTGACAATAATACTGCAGTTTTATTTGGAATATAAAATTCTTCAATCTTTTCTTTGTATATTTTATCCATTTCATCTATTGTTGAAACTGGAATCACTTCTCTTTCATCGCGCGATTTAAAGATTTCGTGTTTTAACCCATTAAAAAAATTGATATTTTCATTTTTAATAAAGCGAAAAGCCAAATAATGACTCATGCAATAATTTTTATCTATCATTTTTTTCTCCTTTTTGTTAGTCCTAAAGCATTTTTTACTGAAGTCATAATAACATCAGTTGCGTTAGGAAAATTTATCATTATTTCTTTTTGTGCAAATTCTTCTCTTGTTTTTTTCATTATATCTTGGTTATTCAGTACTACATTTTCTACAAAATTTATAATGTCTTCTTCTGTATATGCTTTGTATACATGCTTTAGAATTTTTTTGCCAAAAGATGTAAATTGCTCATTTATTTTACTCTGATTTTCTAAAACAAAACATTGTGGTTTATTAAAATAAAAGTATTCTGGCAAAAAGGAACCACAATCATTTATTAAAGCAGCAGATTGTTCAAATGATGACAAATATTCTCCGCCATCCTGATATTTCATGTTAGGTATTGCTTTAAGTTTTTCAATGTATGCATTTACTTTTTCTTCACCCCATATATTAGGCATTTTTAATTGAACAAACAACAATGGATGTGGTCTAAATATAAAGTCAATATTAGGATATTTTTTAGGTAATGTAAGATAAAAATCAGCCAATCTAAGAAAATTAGATATATTTAAATAATTTTTTATTTTACGGATTGTATGATGAGGCGCAATAATTATAATTGGTTTTTGAGTATATTCAGCTGTATTAGATTTTAGAATAGACAAATTATCCATTTTTGGATATCCAGTTATTTCTAAATTATTTAAGTTTGTTTTTTGAAACTTCTTAACAATTTTATATGTATTTTTATTTTCGATATATATTTTCCAAAATAAACTATATTCTTTTGACGCAAATACTTTAGTTGTGTATTTAAATTGTCCAGAATATGCATATGGAATATGTATAGTTAGACATTTTTTGAATAGATATTCGACACTATAAAAAAAATGTGTCATTCTATCATATGGATTAGCAAAAAATGCAATATCAATATCATCAGAAAAATCCTTGAAACATTGCTTTTCTTTATCATATGAGGAATATACATTTTTATATTTTTTAGATAATGTAAAATATGTTTTATTTAATTGATACCATTGATTATATTCACCTCTAGAAATATCAGGAATAACTACAATATAAGGAGAAAAAATATTGTCATCTAGCATTTTTTTGAAGATATTTTCAGCAGGAAAAACAGAGTCAAAAACTACAAGAAAAGCAACTTTGATTTTATTTCCATTTTTTACTTTATTTTGTATTTTTTTTATAATTTCACGTTGTTTATATTTTGGAGAAGTTATAATTTTTATTATTTTTTTCCCACGAATTAAATCTATAATATCTTGTAAAGCCATTGTTAGATAAGACCTTTCCTTTTTAGCATTTTATTATAATGTTTCCAAATTTTATAACGAATTTTATCTTTTAATTTTAGATTATTAAGTCGTCCATTTATTGCTAGATGTTTTAGGTTTTTGGAATTTATAATAGGATCATCCTTAAAGTTTATCATTGTTCCCTTTTTATCTAAATTAATTAATTTTAAATTTAATATTTGTTCCATTTCTTTAAATCGGTGTACCCAACGAGCATTTTCCTCAATATATTTTTGAGAAGCTAATGTAATTTCTTTACGAGCTTTTTCATCTTTTAAAAGATATTTACATATATCTCTAGCTTCCCAAGGTGTTTTATACATTGGAATATCTACATAATTTTTAGAAAGTTCCTTTAAATCACTGCTGTATTCGCATACTAGACACGCATTACTTGCCATAATATCAAATACTCTCCAAGAAAATCCAGAACCTTTTGCCTGTGGATGAATAGGGTTAATAGATATTTTTGAAGAATTAAAATATTTTTCATTTTCTTCTTTTGTCCAAATTAACTTAGAATTATGTACAGCACATAACTGAGGTATAGTTGGAGTTGCAATTTCCCAACGAAGACCATTTATAACTAAACCCAAATCTAATAAATTTATTAGTGTTATTATTCTATAGTCAAAAAATGGATGTAAATCTTTTTCAACTAAATTTAATTCTTCATAACTGTTTTTCATATATTTTTTGAACAACTGTTCATAATTATATGTCGGCGTATTTAAATGTTCTTCTAATATTTTTGGCAATGTATATTCTTGTTCATGAGAATTGATTAATTTAATAATTTTACCACTATTATAGTGTATACTCCCCAAAAATGAAATGTTTACATTTTGAGGTATACTTAAAGAGTTTATAGATGTTGCAATCGGCATATAATGAATTTGATTTTTACTAAAACCGAATTCAAGATAATCTTTTTCCCAACTTTTAACAATTGAAAAAATTTGATATCGTTTAATGTTTTCTTTTATATAATCCAAATCACAAAAATAACCTAATTCATCGCCATCATAAATTATCGTAGGAACATCTAAAAAATTTTCTAAAATACATTTAGGAATTCGATGATTAAATGTAATTATTATTTCAGGATTAAATTCTTTTACTTGTTTTAAAATTCTAACATTAATTTTTTTATTTTGGACTTTATTGCTATTGTAGGTGTTGAAAAAAGCAGTGTTTATTACAAATATTTCATTACCATATTTGACAAATTCATTGAATAAACCATCCCACATACAATTAATTTTATTTAAAGGGACTTCTTGTATCCTATAATAAGAAATTAGTATCCTGGCCACTATTTTACCACTTCCCTTTCACAACTTTGCTGTCAGGTACGTCTTTTGTGACAATTGCACCTGCTGCAATAAGGGCATTTTCTCCAATTGTAACCCCTGGAAGAATTGTTGCATTAGCTCCAATGCTGGCACCTTTTTTAATTAGAATAGATTCAAGTTTAAAATCTTTGTTTTTTGATTTAGGATATTTGTCATTGCAAAAAGTTGCATTAGGTCCTATAAAAACATTATCTTCAACAGTTATACCGTCATATAAATATACACCATTTTTAATTGTTACATTATTCCCTATAACAACTTCGTTTTCAATAAAACAATGAGAGCAAATGTTACAGCTAGAGCCAACTTTAGCTCCTTTTAAAACAACACAAAACTGCCAAATATTTGTATTTTTTCCAATATTTTCAGTTTGTACATCTGATAATTTATGAATCACTATGCACCAACCTCATGTAAAAACTCATCATAATCTCTTATATATTCTTCTTCATCATATTGAGTTGAAGCTAAAACCATCAACTTGCAGCCATAAGAAAAATTACGCATTTCTCTCCACATCCCCGGACCTATATATAGACCTTTATCAGGACGATTCAATAAAACTGTTTCTCTTGTCTTGCCATCGTCTAATAAAAATTCACAGGCTCCATCCATTGCAACTATAACCTGTTCCAGGTTTTTATGTGCGTGTTTTCCTCTATCTTGATCCGGCAATGTATCAAAAATATAATATACTCTTTTGATATCAAAAGGAATATTTTTGTTTCCCTCAAGAGAAATCAACTTCCCACGAGAGTCTCCAAAAACTCTCATATCAATTAACTTATAATTCATATATTCTCCAACTAAATATATTTTTATCACAACAATTTGATTAAAATGTTGCATTTCTTCTTATGCATAAAAGGTATAATAAAAATAAAAAAAAGTAAATGTTTTACAAATAAATATTACATTAGTTTATATAGCCGCAATTATTAAATTTACAAAACAAAATTAGCACAGCTTTCATAAATTTCATCTTGTTCTATACCAATATATCTTAAAGTAATTTGCGGGGATGAATGGTTGAAAATTTTTTGTAAAATTACCACATCCTTAAACATTTGATAATGATGATAACCAAATGTTTTTCTTAATGTATGAGTTCCGACAAGTTCCTCTAATCCCAACGCCTCACACGCCTTACGGATAATTCTATACGCTGCTGTCCGCTCTAACCTGTTATTAAACCTTGATTTGAACAACGGTTCTTTCACATCCCGATTTGCTGTAAATTTATTAATCATCGGTTTTAATTTTGAATTTATCGGAAATTTTTTAAACTTATTAGTTTTTTTCTCAATAATTTGTATAAAATCTTTATTTTTCACATCACCAACATTCAGACACAAGATATCCGAAATTCTCAATCCGCAATTTATTCCAAAAGTAAATAACAATAAATCACGTTCCTTTTGTTTTGCCAAAAAATTTTCAATATTTTTAATATCTTTTAATTTTCTGATAGGTTCAACTGTTGCCATATTTTTCTCCTTTTTACTACACAAACCTATTAAACAATCGGAAAAAAATAATCTTCACCCGTCATTCGTTATATATTAACAAAATAAACGACAAACATTCAAAAGACGTAGAAATTTTAAGATTCTGAAACAAGTTCAAAAGACAAAATTTCCCAAATGCAACAGACAAAGTTCGTCGGAATTAAACCGCAACTAAGTTTTTCACATCAGTTTTTGGAGGTGCCCCAAACATTTTTTTGTATTCTCGGCTGAATTGTGTCGGACTTTCATAACCTACAAGATAACTTGCCGATTCCGCATTATGTTCACCCGTCAGCATAAGTCTTTGGGCTTCATATAATCTCAATTGTTTTTGATATTGCAAAGGACTTACCTGTGTAACTTTTCTAAAATTCCTGTAAAAAGAAGATGGTGCCATATTAACTTGTTGAGCAATATCTTCAATGTTTAATTTTTGTCTGAAATTATCTTTCAAAAACGAAATTGCCTGAGCAATTTGGTTTGAACGTGTTCCCTTTGTATTAATCATTCTGAGCTGATTTCCTAAAGGCCCTGTAAGAAGCCTGTAATAAATTTCTTTTATAATCATAGACGATAAAATTTCATCTTGAGGATTTTCTATAATTTGTGCAAGACGATAAAAAGCATCAAGCAAACTCTCATCAGTATCAGCAACGGCAAGACATTTTTCATTATTGGCAACCAACTGCGAAATTTTTGTTTCTAAAAGCAGGTTAGAAATCAAATTAGAATCAAATTCCAAAATAATAGTAACAAAAGGTTCATCAAAGGAGGCTTCCAAAACCCTGCTTGATACGGGAATATCCGTACAAGAAACAACATATTGACCTTTACCGTAAATAAGATTATTTTCGCCATATAGCATGTGTTTTTTACCTTGCAAAACAAATATACAAGCAGGGTTATAAAAACATCTTAAAAACTCGGTAGGATTATTTCTGCGAACCAATCGTACACCATTCACCGAACAAGAAATATTTCCTCCCTCTGAAGGTATTTTTCGCAAAATTATATCTTTGATTTTTTCATATTTAGATTTCATATACCCCCCCTTTTTATAGCATCTTACCACAAAAATGAGAGAATTAGATAAGAAAAAGGTAGAATCAGGTCTTAAATTTTTTACAAAAATATAAATAATAATATTATGGATGAAATTAGACTTGAAATGTATAGAAGCAGGTAAAAAAGCAGGAATTGAATTACCAAAACAAGAAGAAACAGTTTATACAAACTTTATAAGGTAATAAAATTTTGTGCAGGCTGCACATTCGCAAATAATACAAATTCACAAGGAGGTTTCATGGACAAAAAAATATTAATTGCATACTTTTCCTGGAGCGGTAATACAAAATATATAGCTGAAAAAATTCACTCTCAAGTTGGCGGCGATATGTTCAGGATTGAAACAGCTGTTCCATATCCATCAGATTATAATGAAGCCGCTTATGGAGTTGCTAAAAAACAACATGAAGAAGGTACAAAACCTGAACTTAAAGATAACGGTAATATTTCGGGCTACGATGTTATTTTTGTCGGAACTCCTGCTTGGTGGTACGAAATGGCTCCTGCTGTTAAAACTTTTTTAAGCGAAAACAATTTTGAAGGTAAAACCATTATACCTTTTATTACCCACGGCGGAGGAGGTAAATATACAATTGCCGAAGATATGGGCAAAATGACGAACGCAAAAACTTTAGAACCTTTAGTTGTTTATGGCAAAGGTGATTCAAACACAGATACCCAAATAAAAGAATGGCTAAATAAACTTGGATTTTAGAAAGAAGGAAAATAATACATGAAAAAGAAATTACTAATATCTATGCTAATTGCAACAAACGTTAGCTGTAACTGCGTATTTGCAAATCAAGAATATTTGAATAAGGATTATCAAGTAAAAGTCTTAGGTAATATAAATTCACCTCAAGATGTAAAAAAACTTACTAAATCTCAAAGGAATTTACTTGCAGACGATTTAAGATTCGGAATTATTAATCGAGCAAACACAATCGGTGGACACCTTGGTCCTGATTTAGGCTTTGTAGAACCGACTATTGCTCTTCATTATGTTTTTGATTCTCCAAAAGATAAAATTATATTTGATGTTTCTCATCAGATTTATCCGCATAAAATGTTAACTGGAAGAAAAGACGGATTTTTAAACCCTATTAATACAGAAATTTCAGGTTACTCAAACCAAGACGAAAGCGAACACGATTATTTTAAAGTCGGACATACTTCAACCTCGTTAAGCCTTTCAACAGGTATGGCAAAAGCCAGAGATATAAAAGGTGAAAAATATAACATTGTTACCGTAATAGGTGATGGTTCACTTTCAGGCGGAGAAGCTTTAGAGGGTTTAAGTAATGCAGCAATTCTTAACAGTAATTTTATTATCGTTGTAAATGATAACGAAATGGCAATTGCTGAAAATCATGGCGGACTTTATACCGCATTAAAAAACTTGCGCGACACAAACGGAAAATCCGAAAACAATCTGTTTAAATCCTTTGGATTTGATTACTATTATCTTGAAAACGGAAACAATACAGATGAATTAATTAAATTATTTTCAAAAGTAAAAGACACAACAAAGCCAACAGTTGTACATATCCATACCCAAAAAGGTAAAGGCTATACTCCTGCAGAAGAAAACAAAGAAACATATCACTATCAAATGCCGGGATTTCTTAATCCTGCTACAAAGCAATTCTCAGAAAATTACAACACAATTACATCAAAATTCCTTTTGAATAAATATAAAAAAGACAAATCTCTAATCGTTGTAAGTCCTGCAACACCTTCTGCAACAGGTTTAACTCCTGAAGTTAGAGCAAAACTTGGCAAAAACTATGTTGATGTCGGTATAGCTGAACAACAAGCAGTCGGATTTATTTCAGGGGCAGCCGCAAACGGAGCTACTCCTGTATTAGAAGTTATGAGTTCATTTATACAAAGAACTTATGACCAATTATCACAGGATTTAGCTTTAAACAACAATCCTGCAACAATTCTCGTTTTTGGCGGAAATATAAGCGGTGCGGATATGACTCACCTTGGAACTTTTGATATTTCATTGATTAGTAATATTCCAAATATTGTATATCTTGCACCTGCTACAAAAGAAGAATACTTAGGAATGTTAAATTGGGCAACAACCCAAAAAGAACATCCCGTAGCAATAAGAGTTCCTTCAGGAAATGTAATTTCTACAGGAAAAACTGATAAAACCGATTATTCTAAATTGAATAAATTTAAAGTAGAAGAAAAAGGGTCAGAAATCGCAATTATTGCAGCCGGCAACTTTTACCAACTGGGAGAAAATTTAAAAGCAGAAATTTCAAAACAATTAGGAATTGATGCAACATTAATTAACCCTGTTTATCTTACGGGAGTTGACAAAGAACTTTTAAACAATCTAAAAAAAGACCATAAAATTGTAATCACACTTGAAAGCGGAATCTTAGACGGAGGATTTGGTGAAAAAATCACAAGATATTATGGAAATTCTAATATGAAAGTTTTAAACTACGGTGCGCAAAAAGAATTTACGGATAGAGTTCCGACCGAAGAACTTTTCAAAAAATATCACTTAACACCTGAGCTTATTATTAAAGATATACAAAATTTAAAATAACATAAAAACCCCTCTCTGATTTATACAGGGGTTTTTTATTATTTACTGTTAAGCTTCATAAAAAATGGTAAAGAAATCAATACAAATGCAAGCAATGCAACAATGGCAAAAGTATCAATATACGCAAACAAAGTTGACTGAGCAACCATTTGTTTATAATATTACTTTCTACCCTAAAGTAGTACCATTATGATGTATATTGGCATACTCCGGTAAAAACTTTAAAATCCATTAAAATATGTTACAAAAATCCTTACCATTTTATAGTTCTTATAACACTGTTAACAGCATCTACCGTTTGCTGTTTGTTTCTGTAATCAAGGTATTCTTCGTGTTCTCTGTTTCTTGCTTCAACCTTCGCATTCCAAGCGTTATTTTTATTTAATTCAGCATCACGAACCTGTTGATAACAAGATTTTAAATCATCCCCTTTATAAGAAGAACATTGGTCAATCGAATTTTCAAATTGAACCCGTCTTTCATACCAATAATTATTATCAGTATTCCATTTTGAAGATTTTGCGTTCATATAAGAAACAGGGCAAAATTCACTCCATTGTGGAGCAAGAACAACTTCAGCATTAGCCACTACAAAAAACATGTTCATTAAAACAAAACTAATTAAAACTTTTTTCATATCTACCTCTTAAAAATTTTCCACACTAAACTTTAAAATATATTATACAATAAATATGCAGAGAAAGAAGTATTTTATAGATAGCGGGAGTCGAACCCCAAAATCCCTTATAATTTTAAAAATATAAATAAAAATATCGAACTCTGAAAACCCACGCTATTAAACAGTTTTCAAGGCTTAATATAAAAAATTTGGTGCGAACCGTCCAAAGAGCAACAGGCTCGGTTCAAAAACATTATAAATGAAATTTTGCTATTTGTAAATTCCCTGCTAAATTAAAAATCAGGGAAAACCGATAGATTTTTGTTAAGTTTTATAATTGAAACTATTGTTACATAAGAATTTTAAAACATTTTCCCTGCAAAGTAAAGAACAGGGTAATTTATTAATATATTCTACATTTTTTTAAGTGTTTTTATTATGCCACAAATGTCTTCTCTTGAGAATTTCTTTTGCAATTTTTCAATATATTTTATGCATTTAACCAAGTAATCCTCCTCAATTGATTGTATATAAGAAATATTCCCAATTAAAGACTCTTTCGTTTCATTATTTATTTTAGAAAATTCTCCAGTTTTATATAAAAAATAAAGAATTGCTCGGACCTTATTTTTTTTGTTTTTTGATACTTTCATATTACCATCATTTATGGTGATACCTGTAACTTTTTTATGGGAAGTATTTTTTATTAACTTTGTTTTTTCAGTATTTAATTCAATATTAAAATAATTTGTTCTATTATTTTCAATTATTTTTGGTAAATAAAAAGTGATAAATTTATTGTATATTATACCAGTTATATTAAATAGTGTTTATATAACTATTTAAATATTTTAAATTTATAAATTTTATGTTTTTAGTATCATTTAATAAAATTTCAAAGAATTCGCTATCTGTCACAACATAAAGTGAATGAATTTTGGGAATATCTTTTGGAATTGGCCATTTAAGAATTTCAAAAATCTTATTTAAATTATTCTCTAAATAAATTTCTCTGTTTTTAACTTTTTCAAGAGAATTTTTTTGTGATTTTTTATCCGGTTTTAAAACGTTATTGAGTAAACGTTTTGCATCTTTCAAACAATAAGGTTTAAGATAATATTTACATTCAATATTAAGAAGACAATTTTTTTTAGGAATATAACACAAAACATCATAATCACCAAGATTTTCGGGATGATTACCCTTTTTGTCTCTATTGTGCAAATATACATTTTTTTCACAGTATTGACTCCAATTTTTCAACAGAAAATTATATGTATTATTATTTAATTCCGTTTCTCTTTTTTCTTTTTGCTTTTGAATAATATTTTTAGTTTTACAAGCACATAGACCAAACGGAAAACGTGGACGAGCAAGACTTCTTGCCCAAACATCTTGTGCTTGATACGTCGATTGAGGTCCCCATAAAATTGTATTTTTGTCTATTTTTATTAAGGGTTTAATTATATAGCGACTAAATCTTTTATTATATTCATATACAGGGATTTCATTACACTCTTTGGTTGATAGAAAATCTTCTTCGTAAATTTTAGAAACTTCATCAGCTTTTAATGTGAGAAAATCTATTAGTTTTTTAATAGCTTCTTCATTACAATCATCTTTATTGGGTAATTCATTTAACAGCATTTGAATAATTTCCGGTATTGATGCTGTATAATATGGCTGTTCATCGATATTTTTATAAGCTGCCCATGAACTTAAACAGGATAACAAGTCAATTAATAATTGAAATGAAAATCCAAAATCATATATCATTGCTTCATTAAGCTTTGGATAATAATCTTTTTCATCATTAAATTTCATTTCTTTAGGTAAATTATTATAAAGATCATTTTCAGATTCATACTCTAAATATTTGTTTTGTTTTTGTAACATTTTCTTAGAAACATCTGCATAAATTGTATAATCATCTTTTATTATTAAACTTAATTCTGTTAGATTATTATGAATAATATCTCCATATTGATATGTATGTAAAATCCAATGTGCTTCAGCAATTAATAATTGTAATTTATCTTTTGTTAAAATTTTAGTACCAATGTGTGGCAAATATATAAATTTTTCAATTAAATACCTATATATTATATTGTTATGGTGACATTCATTTTTAATTTCAATTAACCTTTGGGTTCGATTATAGTCAACATCATGTTCTGTGGAAATATCTAGCAGCCGGTGTTTATGTTCAGTTTCATTATAATATGCATCCATCTGTTGTATTAGATATGAAATTCCTTGTGTAGAATCTATTTGACTTAATTCATTGTCCAATACAGGCATTAAACCTTCTCTGACAATTTGAAGTATATTTTTAGCCTCATTATTAGTATATTTGCCTGGTTTATATTCGGATGATTTAATTAATTTTGCCATTTTATTTTGAACCAAAATAAAATCTTTATCTTCCGGCAATATAACCTGCCAATGTTCAGGAAAAGATGTAGGTTTATTTAAAAGATTAAATGCAAAACGCGTCTTATCATTTTTATGTTTTATAATCTTATTTTTAATTTTTAAAACATTTTCATCTGGAACATAAAAATCAAGTTCTTCTAATAGTTCCAAAGCCAAATTCGTTTCAATTTTACTGTCATTAACTCTATTCATTGCATCAAAATATAAATCTTCATTATATAAAATCCTTATCCCATGTGTGTTTTTGTCCGGATAACCGGTAGTCATTGTCCATATTAGATTATCATTAATTTTATTTTGAAGAAATTCAAAAACTTTATTTTCTTTTATAATACTGTAAGGAATTACTTCTATTAATAAATTTTTATATTCTGCAAAAAATTTGTGTTTAGATATTATATCTAGGTAATGGTAAAAAATATCCTCAACCATATCTGTAATATTATCCAATATTATATACTGTTTTTTATTATAAATACCAAATATAGGTTTTATACATATATCAGAGTTATTAATTTTTTGGTATTTGATAAAGCCTAAAAGAGTCTTTGCTTCTAGCCTTAGTTTATTAGAATTTTTATCAGGCAAAATATGCCATTTATCTATTTCACCAATACTATATAATAGGGGAAAACTTTCATATTTATGTTTCAATGACTCAAATCTTGTGGTTGATCCATAAGTCGCATCCTCTAACATTAAATATGTAAAGTCATTAGCACCTGTTAAAATTGTTCCGTTATTATTTTCACGATAAAAAGCTAATTTATCAGATATTGAATACATCGGATTATAATTTAACTGATTATTTTTTAGATAATGCAGTTGTTTTCCAAGTTCAAAAAAATCGTTCAGTTCGTTTATCATTTGTATAAAATCTACTAACGGAAAATAAAATATGTTTTTATGTACAGGAAAATTAACTATTGTATTTTCAAAAGGAAATAACATGTTAACTATAATTAATTGAACATCAAAATCCTGTGGTAAATGCAAAGAGGAAATAATTTCAGATTTTAATAAATTATATAATTCAAATAAGTGTGTTTCTTCATCCTTTATGGTTGGATTAAAAAAATAAAACAATATTACTTCATTATTTATAATAATAGAACTGCAACTAATATTTTTTAATTTTTCGTTGTTAATATATTCATTTATATTATCTATAAATTGGATATTATGCGTTTTTCGTTCTCGGATATAAATTTTTATTGCAGATTTAATCAACTCATATTCATTAAGTGAAAACTTCTTTGTAATTATTAGATTATCCAACTGATTGTTCCAATATTTACATAGTACATAACTGAAACGTCTTGGTATTATTGGATAATAATTCCCCTTATAGCAAATAAAACTATGATTTAACAATTCTCCTTCTAAAAAATCTGTTTCAAAATTTAAAAGCTTTTTGTAGACTTGTTCTTTATCGCCTACTTTAATAGAATATTTATTTAAAAATTCGTTATCCTGTTTATTTATTTTTTTCATCAAATAATAAAAACAAACTTGACTTTCTTTCCAAAAAACTCGTGAAGGAAGCGAAATTTGTCCAGGTTCTACTTCATTATTCTTTTGAGTTTTAATATCCTCTATAGTCTGATTTTGAAGAGATAAAAATATTTCCAAATCTTTACCTGGATTTTCTAAATTATTATTTTGATAAAAATTATTTAATGAACCATGTACTAATTTAAAACATTGTAAATAGTCATAAATGTTACAAATCTCTGAACCATAAAATATTTTATAATAAAAATTATTATGGAAAAATTTTATTTCACCCCAATCTTTTTCTGGACAATAATCTTCTAAAGTTGGGAATTCCGGTAAATTACTTAATAAAGATTGTGTAAATTTTTTAAATTCAAAATAATTAAAAATTTTATCATTGTTTTCAAACTCAAATTCTTCTATTGAAATTAGACTAATAATAATAAAAATCTGCTTTAAAATTGCAGAATTGTTATTATTCCACAGGGTAATTGCAAATAAAGATTTTATAATATCATAAAAACTATATTCTTTTAATAGTTGAACAATCATATCAAATTTTGGTTTTAAAAATTTTTGTTCCATGCTTTAAATAATTTTTTGAGTTTCCTGTTATCTAATTAATTTTAGTTCTATTTTTCTTTTCCAACTGTTTTTGCGTTTGTTTAACAGATGCCAAAAAGTGTTTTTCAACTTCTGAAAGTTCATCTTTAATAGTTTCTTTGTATTTTGCATATTCTGCAAGTGCTTTATTTTCAGCTTCCAGTTTTGAGATTTTACCGGGATTATCAAGAAGTTCACTTCCTGTCATTTTGATAAAATCATCAAGTTTTAAAATCCAATCTTTCATTGTCATTGGGTTTTGTCTGATTGCTTGTAATTCTGCGAACTCAAGATATGCAGATGTAATTCGGTTCAAAATATTCAATTCTTTTTCATCCAAATAATTCTTTGCAACCGTAACTTCATCTTTTTTCGGATGATTTCCCTTAAAAACAGTCAAACCCATATTATCTTTTGTGCTATCTGCTCTCAAATATACGATTTCAGTGGCGGTATGCCCATGCGCTGCAAAATGCATTTTGTTTTGAACTACTTTGAAAAATAATTTGGTTTCCTCCGCGTTAGGATTGTAATCCGTACTTGTTGCATAAATATCCAAAATCTGGCGATAAAAGACTTTTTCAGAAGATCGAATATCTCTGATACGTTCTAAAAGTTCTTTCCAATAACCGCCACCACCAGCTTGTTTTAGCAAATCATCATTTAAGGCAAACCCTTTTTTCATGTACTCTTTTAAAACTTGAGTAGCCCAAATTCTGAATTGTGTACCACGTAACGATTTTACTCTATACCCGACAGAAATAATTACATCCAAGTTGTAATGAGAAACATTCCTTGAAACCTTTCTGTTGCCTTCTTGTTGAACTGTCAAGTAATCCTTGACAGTTGAATTTTCTGAAAGCTCTCCTTCTTCAAAAATATTTTTAATATGCGAACTTACGTTTTGTTTAGTCGTTTGAAATAACTCAGCCATTTGATTTTGCGTAAGCCATACTGTTTCATTTTCTAATCTTACGTCAATTTTTGTCTGACCATCTTGCGTTTGATAAATAATAATTTCATTTTCCATATCATTAAGTATAGCATATAATTTGTTTAAAAACTAATTATAACAGAAGTAATTAGTGTAAAAGCCGCCACAGTTTAAAACAGTGACGGCTTCTCGTTAGATTTATGGATTGTCTTTTGTTAATTCAAACAACCGTTGATGCAAATCTTGCAACAACAGCCTTCGTTCTTCCGGGGTAAATTCTTCCTCTTTCGGATTTTGTTTTTCAATCAGCATTTTTACAGTTTCCATAATGCTGGATTTTAGTAGGTTTTCCATTATAAATTTTCGAGATATACCATCTTTTTTTATTGCATCTTGGATAATTGACTTAACTAAAAGTTCAAATATGTGTAATTTTTCTTTACTGCCAGTTGGATTATCTATTGTCACCATTTGGCATAATTCATTACATAGTGCTTGGTATATTGTTTCTGGGATAGGCTTTTTCTTACGCCCTCTTGGATTTCCTGATTGTCCTTTTTTAAATTGGCTACTTACCGGAGGTTTTTTATATCCTACTTTGTAGGGTTCGTTAGCCATTTCTGCTTTCTTTTTTTCTTTTATTGCCTTGTAGTGTTCAATATATTTTAAGGTTTTATCATCTAACGTCATTTTCTAACTCCTTATAATTTTTAACTAGTTTTGCAGTTTTTCCTGTTTCTTGTCTCCAGCGATATATAATTACATCACAATAGCGAGGACTTATTTCAATAAGCCTAGCTCTGCGCTTACAACGTTCTGCTGCTATTAGCGTTGAGCCAGAACCACCAAAACAGTCAAGAACAACATCATTTTTAGAAGAGGCATCAAGCAAAATATCATGCAACATTGCAACAGGCTTTACTGTGGGGTGAAGCCTTAATAAATCTAGGGAGCCTGGATTTGTTACACGAATTCCGGAATAATCCCAAACGTTTGTTCTATATCTTCCGTTTTTCCCAAGTTGAATGTGATTTTGGTGTTTTGCTTTCCCATTTTTAAATATTGGTACCATTTCATGTTGAGATCGATAAAAAGCACCCATTCCTCCAACTCCCTTATTCCAAACTGCAATATTTTTTAGTTCAGAATAAATCCTTTTCCCCTCATTTAAAAGTGTATTAAGCCCATTAAAATCCATAAATAGATAATGTAATGAACCGTCAACGGAGAATTTTATCAAATTTTGCATGAATTTTGAAATGAATTCTGCAAATTCAGGTTCAGTCATTTCTCCTGATGCATTTTCAAATTCATCATGCTTAATTTTTCCAAGTCCACAAACATGACCATTTATTGGACAGTTATAAGGTGGATCTGTTATTATTATTTGAGCTTTTTCACCTTGCATCACAACCTCAAATGAACCAGTGGTTAAAGAATTTCCACAATAAACAAAATGGTCTCCTAATCTCCATAGGTCTCCTTGATTAACTAATGAAGGTATATTGGTATCCAACCAACTTTCATCTTCTTTATCTGAATTGTGAACTTTATTATCGTCAGAATTCTTGTTCAAAAAGATTTTTTCATAATCTACTGTTTCAAAAGCCAGCTCTTCAAATGAATAATTAAATTTCATTAACTTTTCGATTTCAACTTTGAGATTTTCATAGTTCCACTCTCCGTCTTCAGCAATCCTATTATCCAAAATCCGAATTGCATCTGCTTCTTCATTTGTCAAATTTTTTAAAATAATTGCTGGAATTTGAGTGAATTTTAGCTCTTTCGCAGCTAATAAGCGTAATTCTCCTGCTATTACTATATGGTTTTCATCTAGTAAAATTGGATTTACGTACCCAACTTTGTTAATTGCATTTTTCAACTTTTGTAATTGTTTTTTTGAATGCTTGCGTAAATTTTTAAGATTGCAGCTAATTATATCAATATTCACCATTTGTAGGTTACTAGTAGAATTACTCTCTATTATATCATCCGTAAAATGACGAAATACACTGGCTATTTCTGCCGAATTAACATTTTCTTTCATAATTTTTTCTCCTTTATTAGTTTGATAATCAAAAATTTTGCAACTAAAAATTGCACTTACACTAGGAGATACGGAATTATGTCTGTGTCTGATATTATTCGAATTTTAACTAAGTTTTTAAGATTTTCCTCTGTTACTGTAGGAATTTGTAGGGACAAAAAACTCCAAATTTTTAATTCTGTTTCGACATTCAAAACCGGTCGAATGAAAAATACAAAATTCGTAATTGAGCGAATGAGATCCATAAAGAATGCATACATGTAGCGTAAAGTCTGCTCGCATTTGTGTTTTGTTGGAGTATTTATTTTTGAACAGATGTTCTGAATTACAGAGTCCTCTGTAACTACTCCGCTTGAGTACCTGATTGAGTTATTATTTATGTTTTTATCAATTTTAATACTCATCTGCCTAAAACGTTTCTCCTTAAAGGATTTCCAATCTGTTGTTCATTATACCTCCAATTATATACACGTTTTCCAAGATTTGACAAGTTGAAAACTCAAATCAAATAATTATTTAAGGCATATTTTAATCTATAACTAGGTTTGAGATGTAAAATTATCTTTATAATTTTAAATTTCACATTGAAATTCAAGTGAATTTTCTAATAAAAAGCATGCCGGTATTTTAATTTTCCAGATAGTCATATTTTTCGACCCAGTCGTCTCCGACAACAAATATATCAAAATAAAGATTTTTTATTTTATTCTAAACAACCTGATATTTCTATCAAAATCGATACAGCATTGTCAACAATAGAAAAAGTTAACAAAGCTCTGAAAGGAGCATTACCTGATAACTATTTTTCGCGTATAGATTTAGATAATAGCAAGTTATCTACACTTTTAGATGGAATTAATAAAATAGACACGCAAAAAGATAAAGATAATGATAATGATATAATTGGAAGAGTTTATGAATATTTCTTAGGAAAATTCGCACTTGCCGAAGGTAAAGGTAAAGTAGAGTTCTATACCCCTAAATGCATTGTAAATTTAATTGCAGAAATGATTGAACCTTATTCAGGAAGTGTAAATAAAGTGCAAGTGTGAGATGAGTGTACAATCGCTAAAGTTAAATATAAAGCCCTTTATGCCGATTTTAATAGAATGAGATGCACTTGCACTAATTGGACTTTATCTGCACTTTTTTGAGAAATACTTGCACTAAAATTATATAAATTTCAAAATCAAACTCTGAAAGTTAGCAATATATTTACGCTTTAGTCATGTATATTTAGTGCAAGTAAAAAAGTATTCCCTAATTTGAGATATGCAGAATTATCTCTGAGATTGAGATGAAAACACTTGACTTCTGTTGAAACAAGAGTAATTAATGTCTTATTTTCTGTTTTTATATGAACTTAATTGTATTTTTTTGGGAATATTGTCTGTACTGAAACCCGGAGGAGCCACTACTATGCTATAACCTTTATCATAGTTAATTCGTTTTGTTATAAACCCTTCTTTTTTCAAACGTCTGTTTATTAAATGTGCAATAGTTGAGTTTGATTCATCTTCTACCAATTTTTTATGCCTATTAACACCAAGCATTTCTGCAATTTCGAAAATTTCTATCCAACGATTATTTTCTAATATAATATTTTTTATTTTCTCAACATAGTATTCTATAGATTTATCTTCAGTGTTGTCTATTGAAATTGATTCTTTTTGATAATTCGGAGTATTAATATTTTCAGTTAACTCTATCTTTTGATTAAAAATTTTTAAATTTTTATAAAATTCAACGACAGTGTTATCTACCATAACTTTTGCCGGATTAAAATTGCGTAAATATAAACCATTTAATGTTTTAATTCTGCTTAATGCAACATATGCTTGTCCTTTTTCAAATATTCTTGAACAATCAACGACAAGTTTATCTAATGACATTCCCTGAGATTTGTGAATAGTTATGCCGTATGCTAGTCTCAATGGAAATTGTCTACGAAGAGCTATTAATTTTTCATTGTTATAAAATTCAAAATCATGTCTTGTAATTTTTGCACTTTGTCCATTGTCAAAAAATACTAAAATATAGTCGCTATTAATTTCTCTTACTTCACCACAGGAGCCATTTATCAAACCTTTTTCAAAATCAATGTTTATTAAAAGCATCACTCTAACACCAATTTTTAAAGATATGCTTTTTTCGGCACTACAAACTACATCAATTCTTTTTAATATATTTTCCTCTCTTAAGTTTGTAGGATTTTCTACCAACTTTTCACCTTTATAAACTCCGTCGATTGCATATAATTTATATTCTTCTGAGTTAATCTTACTAAACTTCATATTATTGTAATTATCTGCTTCCTGATTTGTTGCAAAAATATGTAATGTATTTTGTGTATAAATATTTTCTTTACACTCCTTTGTTTTTAACAGTTTTATATCTGCATCTGTTAAAGAATTTGTACGCATATTTGAAAGAGCTGTTATCAGGTTTTCTTCATTTTGTCTATAATTTTTTGTTAATAATACAGTATATAAATCTAAATCATTCCATAAATTTGACTCAAAACAATATTTTTGATTTACATCCTCTTTTTTCTCCACCGGTGGCAATTGGAAAAAGTCGCCAATAAATATAATCTGGATTCCGCCAAATGGTTTTTCACAATTTCTTACCTTTTTTAATACAGCATCAACGTATTCAAAAGTTTTAATATCCAACATTGATATTTCATCAATAGCCAAAATCTTGCATTTTTGAATTTGATTTTTTATAGATGATCGTTTTAAAATCTTGTCAACAGTCTGCTCTATTGATGTGTTACAAATACCAATCCCCGCCCAAGAATGTAAAGTTTGTCCTTTTACATTTACTGCAGCAATTCCGGTTGTACTTGTAATCACCAATTTGGGTATTCTTTCTTTTAGCTTTGATAAAATATAACTTTTACCGGTTCCAGCATGTCCTGTAATAAATACATTTTTCTTTTGTTTAATTAAATATAGGACTCTTAATATATTTTCATCATCATCCGTTTCAATAATATTATTTGGTATAATATTTTCTGCAATAGAATCTATTTTATTTTCATATTTTGGATTAATTTTTAAAATAGGCTTGCCAAAACTAACTTTTGTAGTAACCAACATTTCATTTTTTATTAATTCATCAATTTCAGAAGTAATATAAGAAAGAGTTAATTGCTTAAATAAGCCATAATATTTTGAATTTATGGAAGCATTATTATGGTCATTCTCTTTTAATCCGGTACTACCTTTTAATATTTTTGCAATACCACCACGACCATATTTTCCGCTAAATTCTCTTATACATGCTAAAATAGCCTTTTTTATGTCTATATTCTCACTAACATTACTACTTATAATTTCTTTAGATTGCATTACTTTAAAATCTGTACCGCATAATTGATTTATTAAATCTATGTAAATTAAATTATTATTCTCAAATTCCTTTGTTAGAAATTTATCAATAAAATGTTGAGTAAGATAATTATCTTTTGAGTTTGATAGCAGAAAATCTTTAATTGTTTGTAAATAATTGTATAACAAGGAAAAAGTATTCTGATTCCCTTGATTATATTCTCTTTTGCACTTACTTTTTACACGTTTTATAATTCTACTGATAATTTGTCTTACGCGTTCTCTTGATATTTCAAAGCTATCTCCAATATTTTCTAACGTTAATATTTCATTATTAATTAGTCCGTATCTTAATTTGAAAATTTCATTATTTCTATCTTTATAAAAATTATTATATTCATTATTTAAAATTATTAATAAATACTTTTTTAGATTAGTTTTGCTATCAATGTCAGCTTTTACAATATTTGAATCTGAATAACATGATAATAACTTTTCCTCATCAATTTCTATATCAGTATATTCTTTTAAGATATTAATAATTTCTTTTATTGTAGCTTTACCTATATTTTTACCCATCTTTATTTTTTCTAAATCACAATTTTTTAATTTTTCAATAGTATCAATTCCAAATCTTAATAGGCAATTTAAGGTTTTTCTTGAAATATTTATACTTAAAAGTGAATTTTCGTCATATTTTTCTATTTGGTCTGAGTTATATAGTACGTATTCTAGTTCTTTATTGTCCTTTGTTAATATTGTGAATTTTATAGGTTCTTCTTTTTGCTTGATAATTATATCTGCTTTAGACGATATCCACTCTCTTGATTTATAATTTTTTAAGAATTTATATGCTTCAAGAATATAACAATTTCTTTTCCCATATGTACCACCGGTATTTATATTGGTGTGTGTTTCTATACCAGTTCCAGCAATATTTTCCATTTGACTTATTTTTTCTTCATAAGACAAATTATCATTTTTATTAATTTCTAGTATTTTTAAAGCAATTTCTTTATTCACTCAAGCACACTGCTATATTTCTGCATTGTAAGTTAATATTATAATAAATTATCATTTTCCGCAATATAAGTACACTTGCATTGTGCAAAAACAGAGTTAAAATGTGTGTACCCCAACATTTACCCATTTATTTAATTTAAAAGGAGTTTTTATGCGTAAAGAACTTAGAAAACATATTGAACTACTAGAACAAAAAATGTCAAAAAGTCCGAATAATATAAAAATGGCGGAAGTCATTTCTTGTACCGCCGAGAAAGAATGATACGATTCAAAATGCTGCAGAAAAATATGCCACAAAAAATGCTTGCCAAAAGACTGAACCTGACTGAAAGTTATATATCAAAACTAATCACAGGTGAACGTTATAATCAAGATTTTGAAAGATATATTATTCATATTTTAGATGTAAATTATTGTTGTTTATAATAATCCTATACTTGCTTGATTTACAAAATATGCGAAAAATTGTATAATTGACTCAATGGAAGAAAAAGATTTAAGTATTTTCAAACGGTTTTGGATTTATCAAAGCGAAAGATTTCCTGTATTTTCCTACGGGTTGATGGTTTTGACATTTGCGTTTTCTGCCATGTCATATTCCAAAATTTTAAGAGGGGACTTTGATTTTTCCATTCTTACTTTGTTAATTGGAGCTATGACATCTTTCGGATATTTCTTTTTGCTAAGAATTTTTGATGAATTTAAAGATGCCGATGATGATGCAAAATATCGCCCATATAGAGCAGTACCCAGAGGATTGGTTAGTTTTAAGGAATTAAAAGGACTTGCTACAATTATAATCGGACTTCAATGTTTTTTAAATGCTGTATTTATCCCCAAAATGTTATGGATATGGGGTTTAGTCATAATTTATATGTTTGTTATGGCAAAAGAATTTTTTGTCAGGGATTGGCTAAGAAAACACCCAATAGCATATTTGGTTTCGCACATGATGATTATGCCCGTTATAGATTTTTACACGACGGGGTTGGATTGGAACAATAGCGGAACAGTGATGCCAAACGGTTTAATAATATTCTTAATTGTAACTTTTTTAAACGGAGTTGTAATTGAAATCGGCAGAAAAATCAGAGCTAAAGAAGCGGAAGAAATTGGTGTAGAAACTTATTCATACCTGTGGGGTGAAAAGGGTGCGACAATAACGTGGCTTTGCGTATTATGTACGACATTTATTTTCGCAAATATTGCATGTTTTTACGCAGGTTTCGGTAAAATGACATTCATATTTTTAGTATTTTTCTTAATTTTCTGTGCAATACCAGCGTTAAAGTTCTTAAAAACAAGAGAACAAAAAATTGCAGCAAAAATCGAAACAATGGCAGGAATCTGGACATTAGGGATGTATTTATCGTTAGGCGGTCTGCCAATGATATGGCATTTTATAGGTGGATAAATGGACGAAAAAATAGTTGGCGGGAAAGCTTATAATCTTGATATTTTAACCAAAAACGGAATTCCCGTTCCCAAATGGTTTGTTGTAACTTCAACCGAAGAGAGCTTTAAAGTTCGTGAGGACAAATTATATGCAGTTCGTTCGTCAGCCGTTGGAGAAGACGGGAGTGGAAATTCCTTTGCTGGGCAAATGGAGAGTTTTTTATACGTAAAAGCTGAGGATATAAAAGCAAGAATACAAGATGTCATAAATAGTGCAAATTCCAACAGAATAAGGTTTTATAGAGAGCAAAACGGGTTATCAAATGAAGATATTAAAGTTGGCGTAATTGTTCAAGAAATGATAAATTCAGACATTTCTGGGGTTGCGTTTTCATCAAACCCAATTACAGGAAAACGAAATGAAATCGTTATTTCAAGTGTTTTTGGGCTTGGGGAAGGACTTGTTTCTGGAGAATTAAATGCGGATACTTATTCTGTTGTAAGAAGTAAAATAACAAAAAATATTGCTCAAAAGCAGTATAAAATTATTTTTGATAAAGAAAAAGGCTCTGGGACAAAACAAGTTGAAAATGAGCACCCTTCAAGTTCTTCATTAACTGACGAACAAATAAACGAAATTGCAAAAGAAGTAGAGAAAATTGTTGAAATTTATGGCAAACCTCAAGACATTGAATGGGCTTATGAGAGTGGTAAATTATACATTTTACAAGCTCGTCCAATTACTACATTAGAAAATATTACTGATAAATCCCAGCAAGAAGTCATTTGGGATAATTCAAATATTATTGAAAGTTATTCAGGTGTAACAACTCCGCTAACATTTTCATTCATAAAAGATGTTTACACCGAGGTTTATAAGCAATTTCTCTTAATTATGGGAGTTGAGAGAGAAGTAATCGAGGAAAACTCCGAGATTTTTCAAATGCTTGGGTTAATTGAGGGCAGAGTTTATTACAATCTTCTCAACTGGTACAGGCTTTTAAAGCTTATGCCAGGATACGAAATTAATGCACGCTTTATGGAATCAATGATGGGCGTAAAACAAAAATTAAATCAAGTTCCAAAAGTCAAACAAAGCAAAAAGAATAAATACTTACGCCTTGCAATTCTCATAAAATCTTTGATAGTAAATCTATTTAACCTTCCGAAAGATATTGAAAAGTTTTATGAGCATATAAATACAACATTATCTCCATACGAGAACGGGAAACTAGATGGAAAAACTTCAAATGAACTTGTAGAAATCTACTTCGAGCTTGAATCCAAATTAATGAAAAAATGGCAGGCTCCTTTGGTTAATGATTTTTATGCAATGATTTTTTACGGACTTCTAAAAAAATCTTTATCCAAAATTGACCCGAATGGAACTTTACAAAATGACTTATTGACGGGTGAAACAGGGATAATTTCAACAGAACCAATAAAAAGAATTAAATTGATTTCAAATAAAATCTGCAACGGTAAAAACGCTGAAAAAGATATCGAAGAATTTATCCAAAAATTCGGCAACCGCTGTATTGGAGAATTAAAGCTTGAAACAATTACCTACAAACAAGATCCGTCGCTTTTGAAATTCATTATAAATTCTTACGTAAAGCAGGGTATTATTGACCTTGAAAAAGAACAGATTAGAGAACAAGAAATACGACAAAATGCTGAAAAAATTGTTAAAGAACAAATCAAAAATCCACTTTTCAGTTTTATCCTAAAAAATGCACGATTACGAGTTAAAAATAGAGAAAATCTTCGATTTGAACGCACAAGATTATTTGGTTTGGTGCGAGAGATTTTTCTTGAACTTGGTAAAAATTTTGCTTATGAAAATATTATTGAAATCCAACGTGATATTTTTTATTTGACAAAAGAAGAAATTTTTAATTATGTCAGAGGAACATCTGTTGACGTTGATTTAAAAACTCTAATCAAAAATCGAAAAATTGAATTTCAAAATTTTGAAACCAAACATCCAGCGGACAGATTTTCAACTTATGGAACAGTTTATAAAGCAAATGATTACACCTCCAGAGAAACAAAAATCTCAGAAAAAGGGGATTTATCTGGAATCGGAGCTTGTGCAGGGATAGTAAGGGCAAAAGTCAAAATAGTCAAATCGGTAGTGCAATCAGAAGGCTTAGAAGGCTGTATAATGGTAGCCGAACGAACAGACCCAGGATGGGTTCCGTTGTTTCCGATAAGCAAGGGAATTTTGGTTGAACGAGGGAGTATTTTATCCCATAGTGCAATCGTTGCAAGAGAAATGGGTATTCCCGCAATTGTCGGAATAAATAATCTTCTTTCTACATTAAAAGACGGCGATGAAGTCGAGATGGATGGTTCCGCAGGTACAATAAGGATAATTAAAGATGAGTAAGGGCATTGAGACAAGAGCAAAATTTGACAAAATAAGATATGCAAACTGCTGGGAAGACCCTGAACTTTTGCTTGAAGTGTTTAATAATGGCGGTAAAATTATCTCCATAGCATCGGCGGGAGACAATTCCTTCTCTTTATTAACTAAAAATCCAGAACTTGTTTATGCTGTTGATTTAAGTATTCCGCAAATTGCCTGCTCTGAATTAAAGAAATACGCAATTAAATATCTTGATTATGAAAACTTTTTAAAAATTATAGGATTCAAACCTTGCGATAATCGTCTTGAGATTTATAAATCCATTGAGGGAAATTTAAACCTGCAAAGTCGCTATTATTTTGAGCATAACCAAGATATAATTAAAAAAGGAATAATTCATCAAGGAAAATTTGAACATTATTTTCAACTTTTTGCAAATAAAATTATGCCGCTCGTTCATAATCAAAAGAATTTAACAGAGCTTTTCTTACCAAAATCTATTCAAGCACAAAAAATGTTTTACGACAATACTTGGAACAATTGGCGATTTAAGGCGTTGTTTAAAGTTTTCTTTAATAAGTTTGTTATGGGCAGGCTCGGACGTGATAAAGAATTTTTCAAATACGTTGATGTTTCAATGATTTCGAAAAACATAAAAGAACGAGCTGATAGAGCATTGAGGGATGTACCAACCTGGAATAATCCGTATGTAAATTACATTTTGCTCAATAATTTTGATTATTCACTTCCGCACTACGCTAAAGAAGAAAATTTCAATATAATCAAACAAAATATTGACGCACTAGAAATCAAAACAGGCACAATAAACAATGTTGCAAAAAATTCCAACATGAAATTTGACGGATTTAACTTATCTGATATTTTTGAATATATGGATGAGGATTTATTTAAGGAAGTTTCGCTAGAATTATTATCAAGTGCAAATACTGGTGCAAAATTTTGCTATTGGAACATGATGGTTGATAGACGTATTTCAAAAATTTTACCTCAAAATTTTAAATACGAAAAAGAATTATCAAAAGAACTTTACCTAAAAGACAGGGCATTTTTCTATAAAGATTTTATTATTGACGAGGTGATAAAAAATGACTGATATAATTTGGGCAAGTATAATTTCAATAATATTTTTATCACTCTTTGTGATAGCGGAATTTTTACGAAAAAAAGGTGCAAAAGCGGAAACAACAAGAAAATTTGTTCACTTTGGTGGAGCTTTTGTTACAATATTTTTCCCGTTTATTTTAACTTCACATTGGACAGTTTTGGCATTGGCAATTGGTTTTGCTGCAATTATGTTCATAACTAAAAAAATCGGCTGGCTGCAATCAGTTCACGGAGTGGAAAGGAAATCGGACGGAGCAATTTATCATCCAATTGCAATATACACATGCTTTTTATATTCTCAAATTATAAATCAGCCAATGTTCTATGTTATTTCTATATTGATTTTAGCAATATCAGATGCATTAGCAGCACTTGTTGGAAAAAGTTACGGTGCAAATGAATATTTGGTCGAAGTCGGAACAAGAAAAACCATTGAGGGTTCTGTTACGTTCTTTTTGACTTCTTTTTTGATTGTTCATTTGATTTTACTTTTAGCAACGCAAATAGGTAGAGTGGAAAGTGTTTTGATTGCACTTTTAATTTCTATAATCGTAACTATTTTTGAAGGTGTAAGCCTCAAAGGAGCTGATAATTTATTCATTCCATTAGGGACAATGTTTATTTTATCTAAGAATATAAGTCCAACAATTGAAGGAATTTCATTTCAAATTTTAGCATTGATTGGATTTTTGGTTGGTTATCTGGTTTTGTTGCTACCTTATAAAAGAATAGGATTTTCTGGAGTTACGCTCTTAGGGCTGATAAATTATATTATCTGGGCTCTTTTAGGCAATATTTACGCAATAATTCTTTTTGCATTTTCGTTTATTTGTGCAAAAACAGATTGGATTTTGAATTATGATTGTGAAGAAGCTGATGCATACAGAGTAAGACCAATATTTTATATTTTAACAATTCCTGTTATTTGTGCATTTTTAGGAAAATTTATTGGGCAAAATATAATTTATCCCTTTATAACATCAATAATTTGTGAAGGTATAATAATCAAAACAAAATTATTTAACCAAGATTTGAATAAAGGTTTATGGTTTACATCAATAATTTCAGCACTAGTGTTAGGAGTGAGTTATGTATTTATCTGATAATAAAGAAGAATTTTTAAAATTTCCCCAAATTTTATATGATGGAGACCCGTTTTATACGACAAAATCAGAGGATGTTTCAGCTTGCAAAAAATTATTTATCGTAAAAGAGGGCGACAAAATTTTAGCAAGAGCTGGGCTTATTTATGCCAATAATCGTGCTCAAATAGGATTTTTTGAAGCCGAAAATAATATTAATGCTGTAAAATTTCTATTTGACGAGATAAAAAATTACGCATTGCAAAATGGCTATAACTACTTAATTGGACCAATTAACGGTTCAACATGGAAAAAATATCGTGTAACTCTGCCATCTGAGAACCCTCCATTTCTTTTAGATAATTACAACAAGCCATATTATGCTGAACTTTTTGAACAATACGGTTTTGAAACTATTGCGAATTACACATCATCAGTTTGCAGAAATTTGGATAGGGATTATTCAAGACTTAATAAATTTGAAAAAATATTTGAGCAAAAGGGTGTGAAAATACGCAAATTTGACCCAAATAATTTTGAAAGGGATATAAGAAAAATTTATGAGGTTTCAATTAAGAGTTTTGTAAATAATTTTCTCTATACTCCGATTGAATTTGAAGAATTTTTCAAAATGTATGAGCCTGTAAAAAGCTTTTTGAATCCTGAATGGGTTTTAATTGCAGAAAATGAACAAAATGATGCCCTTGCATTCATTTTCGGGTTTGACAATTTGTATAACAGAAGAGAAAAATCATTGATTATAAAAACGCTTGCACAGATTCCAGATTACAAATACCGTGGCATCGGATCATATTTAACCGAATATATGCACAAAAAAGCCAACGATGCTGAATATAACAATATAATCCATGCACTTATGCACGAAAATAATGTATCTGCAAACATATTATCAGGCGAACTTTATCACGAATACAAACTTTATGGAGTTAAAATATGATAAATAATATCGTAGAAATCTTATTCAAAAACGCTGAAAAACATCCTGAAAAACTCGCCATTATTCATAAAAAAGAAAAAGTTACGTATAAGAAATTGGCACAAGATGTCAAAGAATATGCACAGTATTTTTTGTCAAAAGGAATAAAAAAAGGAGACAATGTTTTGATTTTTGTTCCAATGACAATTGAACTTTATAAGATTTTATCTGCAATTTTTTATATTGGAGCAACGGCTGTTTTTGTCGATGCTTGGGCGGATAAAAACAGACTTGACCAAGCTTTAACTATTGTTCCATGCAAAGCATTTATTGCTTGCCCAAAAGCATTCATATTGAAACTTATTAGCAAAAAAGTACGTGATGTTGGGATAAATATAATTTCAGGGAAAATCCGTAAAACAAAAAAGAATATTGAGATTGAACCCGCAACACCTGATACAACGGCTCTGATTACGTTTACAACAGGTTCAACGGGTTTACCAAAAGCTGCAAAAAGGACACACGAATTTTTACTTGAACAGCATTATGTCTTAAAAAAACACCTTGCTCCTCAAGAAAATGATGTAGATTTAGCAAGTTTACCAGTCTTTGTTTTGCATAATCTTGCTTGCGGAACAACTTCTGTCATCCCAGATTTTAATCCTCAAAAACCTGCAGATATAAACCCTGAAAAAATCTTAAATGATATAAAAAATAACGGCATAACAACATCTGTCGGTTCGCCCCGTTTTTATGAAAAACTGGCAGAATATAGCGAAATTAAAGGTTTAAAAAGAATTTTTACAGGCGGGGCTCCTGTTTTTCCTAAATCTGCTAAACTTTTACAAGAGAAATTTATCAATTGTAATGTTGAAATAGTTTATGGCTCAACAGAAGCTGAACCAATTGCGTCAATTTCAACCCGAGAGCTTTTGGATTTTAAAGGTGATGTCAAAGACGGACTTTATGTAGGAAAACCAATTGACGACATAAACATAAAAATTATAAAGCCGTCAGATAAAGTGATAGAAGATTTTGAAAGTATGTGGCTGCCCACTGGCGAGATTGGGGAAATTTGTGTCGAAGGCAAACACGTTTTAAAAGAATATTATAACAGCGAAAGAGCTCAAAATTTCGCTAAAATTCACTACAATATGCAAGTATGGCACAGAACAGGCGATGCTGGGTATCTTGATAATGACGGTAATTTATTTTTAATGGGCAGAGTAAAAAATCGCTTTGAACATAAAGGTAAAGAAGTTTATGTTTTCCCTATTGAAAACGCACTTCTAGAAATTGACGGAATTGAAATAGGTACTGTGCTAAAATTAGATAAAGAAATAATAATTGCAATAGAAACCAAAATTCCGCAAGGAAAAATAGAGCAGGAATTAAGGAATAAAAACTTTGAATTTGATAAAGTTGTAATTACAAAAATTCCTCGCGATCCAAGACATAATTCAAAAATTGATTACGATAAGCTAAAAAAAATCCTCTCTTAATGAGAGGATTTTTTTATAAACTTTCATACCATTCTTTAAGGTCTTTACGTTTAACTTTACGGGTTGAGGTTTTCGGAAGTTCATCACGATGAAGAACAACAACTGTCGGAACTTTATATGGTGCAAGGTTAGATTCTGACAACTTTTTAACCTCTTCTTCTAATAATTTTTGAATTTCTTCATTCGATTTTTTTTGCAAATCGTCAACTGGGCAGATAATCGCACCGACTTCTTCCGTACCAGCCTTATTGCCAGATTTTATAATCAAAGACATAACACAGACTTCTTTTATAAGTTTTGAAGTTTCCAAAACAGCCTCAACTTCTTCAGGGAAGATTTTCTTTCCTCCACCAAGGACTATCATATTTTTAATTCTTCCTGTAATTTTTATAAAACCGTCTTTATCGATTTCACCAATGTCACCAGTGTGGAACCAGCCATCTTCATCAATCACTTCTTTAGTCATCTCCGGTTTGTTATAGTACCCTTGCATTACATTAGGACCAGTGGCTAAAATTTCACCATTATCAGCAATTTTAACCATAACAGAAGGTAATGCCTGCCCAACAGTACCGATTTTTGAATGACCGTAACGATTTGTAGAAATTGTCGGAGACGTTTCCGTCAAACCGTACCCTTGGAATACAGGAACACCAATCCTTTCAAAGAATTCTGCCACATTATCTTCTAATGGAGCTCCTCCGCAAATAAAACATTCTAACTTACCACCCAATCCATCGATAACCGATTTCAACATCAAGCGACGAAGTTTACGAGGAGCAAATTTTGCAAGTCCATAGAGAATTTTAAATGCTTTTTGTGCACTTTCAGGCTGTTTTTTAATCTGTTTATCAATAGAATTTTTAAGCATTTTGGCTACAAGCGGAACCACAATCATATTTGTAATTCCTTTTTCTTTCATCGTTGAGGTCAATTCTTTCGGATTTAAAGACTTGATATAAACAACTTTTGCACCCATATAAAGCATTCCGAAAAATCCACAATCAAGCTCCAACAAATGATTTAAAGGCAAAATAGAAAGCAAAGTATTATCATTAGTTAGCTTGAACATATATTCAAAATCTCTGAGCTGAGAATATATATTTCCAAAACTAATCATTACACCTTTCGGATTCCCAGTAGTACCTGATGTATAGACAATCAGAGCTGTTTCATCCAATGTTCTTGGTCTGCCCAAATTTTTATCAATATTCGCCTCGAGTGTTGAGATTAATGGGCAATTTTTATTAGATTGTTCATTCTCATCATCCAAAACAAAAATATGCTCAATGGATGACACATTATTTTTAACTTCGATTGCGTGTTCCAAGTAATGGCTTGAGCATAGCAAAATTCGAGGATTACAATCGTTTAGAATATGTGTATGCTCTGGAACTGTTAATTTAACATCCAATGGAACTGTTATTGCTCCAGTTTGAATTGACCCAAACATACCAATTGAAAATTCGGGACGTGATTCACAAATTATAGCAATTCTTTCCCCCCGCTGAACATCAACAGTTTCTATTAAATAGTTCGCAAATTTCTTTGCTTTTCTTGAAATCTCGATGTAACTTAATTCTTCATATCCGTCTTTGGTCTTGAGAGTTAAAGCCTTAACTTGTCCGTAAATATCACCTTTTTCCTGCATTAAATCAAGGAAATTTGAATGAAGTTTATGGTCGATTTTGTAAAATTGACGACGTTCCAAAGATTTTTTCATGAAATTGACACGTTTTTGCAATTCATGTGCAATATCTTTTTCATCTTTATCAAAATCTGTAATTGGTTGTCCGAATTGAATAACAATTTCATTAAACAATTTTGGCAATTTACGAGTTCTACCCCATGATTCAAAACCACCTTTTATCGCAAACGGAATAATCGGAGAATTTGTTGCTTTTGCCATTAAACCTACGCCTCGGTTAAATTTACAAAGCTCACCGTCAGGAGTAAATTTACCTTCCGGAAATATAATCACCGCTTCGCCTGAGTTTAATTTTTGGTTTGCCGCATCTATTGCTTCTAACCCCCTACCAAATTTCAAAGGTAAAACATTATAATACTTTAATAAATGTCTTATAATAGGAACTTTAAACGCCGCAGGGCCTGTTACAAACCATAATTGGCGGTTTGTTGCCATTTGGACAATAAACGGATCAAGGTGTCCTGTGTGGTTTCCTGCTAATATACATTTACCCTTGCGAGGAATATTTTCAGCTCCTTCAATTCTATACCTAAATAAAAGCAAGAAAATATGTCCCAAAGTAGCCTTGAGCAAGAAATATCTGAAAGATTTGTCAAATACAAGAATTAAAGCCGCCAAAACAAACGAGATAACTGCAATTCCCCTAAATACATTTAACGGATTGATAAATCCTACAATATGAGCAACAATTGCTGTTCCAATTAAAAAGCTCAAGGTACTTGCTGTTAAATTTAAACCAAAAATTTTACCACGAACTCTGTCAGGAGTGATTTTCTGCAAAATAGTATCTAGCATTACAATTACAACCGCATCTGCCATTCCAATAGGGATAAGCCACATCCAAGCACTTTCCATTGTTTTACAAAGAGGAGCTGTAATAAGAGCCAAACATAATACGCTAAAACCACTTGCAAATAAGTGCGGGATTCTCATTATTCTTGCAAAATAAATAGTCGCTCCCATACCTGCAACTATACCGATCCCCAAAAGGGTTCTTAAATAAGTTAAATCGGAAAAACTTAACCCATAGTAATCTGTTATCAAGGCATTTAAACCGTTTGAAAATACTGCAACGATAAATTGCAGACAAATAGTTAAACCAACCAAGTATAATGCTTTTTTATGTTTTTTCAAGTAGTTCAACGCAACAATCATATCGTTTGTTTTTTCTTTTTTTACAAAATAATTTTGCGGGATTATGAATTTAATAACTGCGGTCAAAATTGAAGCAATTAAATACATAGTGGCAACAACAGAAAAAGCCTGAAGGTTTCCAAGACTTATCAAATAATTTGCCGCAAAAGCTCCAAATAATAATGCAATTGCACCAATTGAAGATGTTAAAGCATTTGCGAATTTTAACTGTTCGCTTTTAACAACATTTGTAACGGCTGACATTTTTGCAGGATAGAAAAATGCTGCCCCTGTTCCCAACACAAATGCAAATGCATAAATCAAATTTTGGGATAATTGAGGGGTAAAAATTATCGTGCCGACTGTTATTGCTCTGAATAAACAACTTAAAGAAAGAATAGCTTTTCTTGAGAATCTGTCACATAATGCACCAGAAAACGGACTTAATAAAAATTGTGGCAACAGAAAAACAAAAAACATTACCGCAATTGATTTACCTGCACTCCCGGACATCTGCAACAGAGTTGCCACAAGCAAAAACTGCACAATTGCATCCGCAAAATGCGAAAATACCTGACCTAAAAATAATTTATCAAATTCTAAATTTGCTAATGGTCCAAACTTTTTCTTAATCCCGTCCATTCACTCTCCCTCATTACTCTTGTACTTTCTAATTTTATATTATATGTACTAAATAAACAATCTTTTATTGTATCTTAATAAAAAGGAGATTTATATGAACAATATTTAATTTACAAGGACTTGATACTGATGGTAATAAAAAAGAACATTCTTTAAGTGATTTCAAAGGACAAAAAATTATCTTATATTTTTATCCGAAAGATAATACATCCGGTTACACTCAGGAAGCCTGCGATTTTAGAGATAACATAAACCGTTTAACGAGCTATAGTTCAACAATCGGGCAATATATGTATTATGAACTAAAACTATATTTAGAACTACACCGAATTTTATATCAATTAATAGCGGGCTTTCAACGCTTTTAAAATGGTCTTATTGCTCTTTTGTGGACTAAAAAATGGTGGGAACAGTCTATCAAGCAACAGGCTCTGTTCTCTTTCCCTAATAATAACATTTTTACTGGGAATTTACAAGTTTTTACAGGGATTGTATAAAAAAGAAAGTAAATTCGCCGGTGAATAGCAAGACCGCCGGTATTAATTCCCTAAAGCTCCTAACAGGGAATTAATAGGGAATAAAAATTTTATTTTATTAGTTGTACGAATTGAGGAAAATCGATTATCCCACAAAAATATAAACAAGCTGCAACAATTAGTATAATCAATAGTGTTGCAATACCAGTTCCAATATTTATATTTTTATTATTACAATTTTCATTAATGTTATTTATAGTATTATCTCCAAAAATATATTTACCGATTTTCATATTTATCCACCCTTTCGCTTCCTTATAATATTGGTTTTCTAGTTCAGTTAATGCAATAGAATCAATTTTTATATTTTGTAAATAATTATAGTTTGTCAATTTTAAACTTTTGTTAAAAAATTTTTTATAATTATTTTTATTTCTTCTATTTTTTAAGTATGCATTTTTAATTTTTTTATAAGCATCTACATTTCCATTTGTTATGAAATAATCGGGAATATGTTCTGTGAAATCTTTTAACCAATCTGTATTGTGAACAACTCCTGTTTTATATTCAGATTGATTAATTTCCGGATATTTATTTATTAACCACTTGTATAATTTGATAAGATCTTTGCTGTTTAATAATTTATACATAGAATCTTGTGCATAAATATTTTGATTTGCAGTTTTATTAATAAGAATTAAAAAAGCTTCTTTTGAAATTTTATTATTGTAAATTAAATTTTTTATAAAATTCCAAGTTTTACCTTGAAAGCCATAAAATAATATGTTTAATAAATTACCTATATTATTATCATCAATCTCATTTGCTTTTAATAATTCCATAATATTGTTTTTTATATATTTTTCGATTGGTTGGTATTGATGATAAGCTAAAACTTGTATTAATTCCAGTTTTATCCCGTCATTCAAATCTGCTGAAGTCGAAAACTCAAAAAGGAGTGAAGCCAATTCGTCATTCCAAACTGCCTCTAAACTTTTTAAAAAATTATATGCTAATAATCCAGAAGAATTAGTTATAACTTTTGACACACTATTATGTACAGACTCGGGATTTAAAATATATAAATCCCTAATTAATTCTTGTTTTAATTTTAACGCAGCATCTGAATTAGCTGAAATATAAATAATAACATCAGCCCAATCTTGTAAAAGTTTATTATAAATCTTTAAATCAGATTCTTTTAATAAAGGTAAAATGCCAAGAGCGTTCCAACTTCTATTATAGGTATTTTCAGAGATAAAGTTGTCAATATTTATATTATCGGATGCATTAAACAAAAATTCTTTAAATTCATCAATAACTTCTGATTTTTTATTTTCTGGAACATCTTTCCAACGACTATGTTCATTTAAAATTATACTAACTCTTCGTTCATAATATGTAGAATCTTTCTGTAAATTTAGTAAATTAAATAATTTTACAACTGTATTTAATATATTTTTATTTTTATTGTTATTATTTAAAATCTTTTCTAGTTGCTTATCTATATTATTTAACTCTATGATTTTTTGTTGACGTTGTTTTTCTTTTTCTTTATTTTTTAAATCAGAATAATAATACTTTTTTGCAGATATAGCATATTCATCAATAGGTTCTATCGTTAGTGGATTTAATTCTACAGGGTTTATAAAATACCCAAATTTTTCCAATAATTCTTTGTTGTTGTAAATAAGTTCATATATACCGTCAATATCATCAATTAAATTATTATTAATATATTCTCTAAAAGAATTTTGAATCAATGATTTTAAAATTTGTTTCCTGAAATCATCTTTTTCGTTAATATACATATTTAAATATATAGGGATTTCATAGGTAGTTATTGGAGATTTGGGTAAATGCCATATAAGCATCTCAAAATCTTGAAGACTTGATGCTCTTTTTATTAATTGATTAATAAAGAATTTTCTAAATTCATTATTATCTAAAATCTTATTTATTATTTCTATTGAAACAATATTCCAAGCATATTCTTCCATTAATTGTAAACTAATATATTTAGTTATTAAATCAAAGTTAAGCATTTCACTTATTTGTTTCAAAATTTCTTTAATAGCATCACTAAATCCTTCATTATATCTTTTTCTAACAATTTCTATTATGTTTCTATTTTCTCTAATCCAATCAAGAAATATACCGGCATTATTTTCATTAACCGCTTTCGGAAATTTATATTTTATGAAATCCCGATAATATCCAAAAAAGCTATCATTTTTAGGCTCTTTAATGTAATCTAACATTGTTTCTGTGTTTATGTAATCAGGATATAAGCAATTTAGTAAAATTCCTCTTAATTGATCATTTTCATCATTATTTATTTCTTCATTAAATTTGTCTAAATTTTTAACAATTTCTTTTATAACATTGTTATATTGGCAATCATAAGATGCATAAATTGCTAAAGTTTTAATTCTGGGACTTTCTAAAGAATCGAAAATTATATTACGAAATTCTGAAGCAAAATCAGGTAATCGATTATCCCAAATAATATCAATAATTACTTCTTTTATATCTTTATCTTTTGTTTTTAGTCGCTGTTTTAATATTTCGTTTATTTTCTTGAAATATAATTTTTTGTTAAAAAATACTCTTCCCGGTGAATAGTTCCAAAAACTTATAGTATCATTTTTTACACATTTTAAATAAACGTTAAACAAAGCTTCTTTTTGCTCGTCATTACAAAAAAATACAGATGATAACAACATTCTTTCTGGAATTTCGTTTAATACAGTTTTAAATATTTTATTATTTTTAACTGCTAAATATGCTAAACTCTCCGTAAAATTCGGATGAAAATCGTTTTTGACCTTTAATAATTTAAAAAGATTTTTTTCAGAAGCATGCATTTTGTACAAGTATCTGGCAACTAAAAAGTCCTTATAAGTTTGTTGCTCTATTGAAAATTTATCATTAATTTTACAAAATATTTTAGTTTTTAGGGTATAATCAACAAGTTCTTTTGTAAAAATAATTTTCTTGCCACAAGGCAAATCATAAGTCAGGTTATAAAAAGTTTCAACAGAAATGGTACTATTATCATTATTGTAGGAAAGTTCATTTTTACCTAATAATTTCATTTCAATAGCTATTTTTGATGCAACAAACAGAATTTCATCAGTAGGTTTTAATAGAAAATTATCTTCATTATTTAAAGCTTTATTTTTACGATAATCAGATTCTTCGCACCAATAACGCATTAATGTTTCATAAATATCATAATTATTTGAATCAATGTTAAGTTCATTATTTTTATACATTTCCACTAGAGGTTTTAATGTAATAGGAGAAGATGCAAAACTACCAAGATTATATTCTTTAACTTTATTAATAAAGTCATCTGTACTTTCGCAATTAAAATGTTTTGCAATTTCTTTTACATCTTCGGCAGTTAATCTGCAAAGATGAAAAGTGTAGTTTTCTTTAGTGTTATATATCTTCTGTAGATTAGGAACTAATTCATTCGGTATTCTATTGTCCCTACAGGTTATAATAGTTTTTATTTTCGTACCTAAATACAAATTTCCAACAATTTTTTGATGTCGCTTTAAATGTTTTTTCCTTTTTATATTATTTAACTTTTCTTTATTGAATATTCTTAATTTGTGTTTTACTTTATACGAATTTATAACTTGAAATATAGCATCACTTATTTTATTTGCAATGTTTTTAATGTTGCAATCTATAGCTTCGTCTACTGCATCTAATAAAATATATATTTCTTTAGAAGTATTTTTTTTAATAAACTGAACTATTCTATTATATAAAGTATTTTCTTCACTTAAAGATTTAAGTTCTATTAATAAAGTTGGAATATTTTCTTGTTCAAGAATAGTTTTTATTTGTTTTAAATATGTAGATTTCCCTAGCCCACCATTGCCAACAATAAAATTGTAAGGATTATTCCTAATATCTTTAAATTGTTTATAGACATCCATTGTATAAACAATTTCAGGTGAAACGTATGTTATTTCTCCCATTAAAAAACTAAAAGTATCCAAGTTTTGAGTTTTATTATTAGGACATAAATATCTATCTACATAAAATTCTTCCATTCTTTAATTTTATAATAAAAAAATATCTTCCTTATATGTTTATTAAGAAAATAAACAAATTAATAATTGACAAAATGTCTGCTATGGAGTACATTATTAATATGGAACAACGAATTATTAAAATTGCCCAACTTGCAAATGACAAAATTCCATTTATTGAATGGATGGATTCGTTGGATAAAACTACAAAAGCCAGAGTTCAAAGTAGGTTAACAAGGTTATTGGAAAATAATTTTGGTGATCATAAAAAGATCGATAATGAAATATCTGAACTTCGATTGAAATTTGGCTCCGGTTATCGGATTTACTATACAGAAGTTGATAATATAATTGTTTTGTTAATAAATGGTGGAAATAAATCTACCCAATCAAAGGATATTGAAAAAGCAAAAAGTATACTTCTAGAATGGAGAAACTTACAATGAAAGAATTAAAACATACGCTTGATTTAGAAAATTACATAGTTAATGATTTAAAATCTGATGAAGATATCAAATTATACTTGAATGCCAGTTTAAAAGATTATCTTGAAGATGGAGATTTTAATTCATTTTATCGGGCATTAGAAATAGTTATTAAAGCGAAAGATACAGTTTCTGGGTTTGCAGAAAAAGTTGGGATGTCCAGAACTCATCTTTACAGTATTTTTAAATCTGAAAAAGAACCTAAATTCTCTACTATCGTTAAAATTTTTCAAGAATTAGGCTATGAATTGGAGGTTGCATAAACTACTTTATATTATTCAACACCTCAGAAAGGTATTGTTTGTAGTAATTTTTCAATTCAACCGGCTTTTTGATTTGAACTTTACCACCCCATTTGAAAAGCTCATGGCAAATTGCATATTTCCCACCGCAAGTAAATTTTACCTGCACATTATCGTTTTCAAGTTGTTTCATCTTTTGTGTCGGATGAAAGTGATAATTCAAAACATCTTCCGCCACAGATTTATCAAATTCTAATATGGTAGTAATCGGGTCTTCCTGATAAATTGAAAACGAATTTTTACAGTATTCTGTTAGTGAAAATTTTTCATCTTTTATATAATATTCTTCTAATACTTTAAGATTAGAAATTTTATCAACTTTATATAGTCGCAAATCATTGACATATTCATTAAATCCGACAAGATAATGTTTATCTGAAACAATTACACCATAAGGGTTTAAGGTTATTTTACGACTACCTTTGTCTGTCGGATAATCAAACTGAACTTTCTTATAGGCAAGCATTGCACGACTCAAATCTTCCATTGTTTTAGATTGAACAAGCGGTCTTGAATATTGACGAACGGCAAAACCCTGTGCTTCCATCAATGCTTCAATATCAGTTTGAATGGATTGAAATTTCCTGCGAGGTGTCAAGGCTTTGAGTTTTTCAATTAATTCATCAAGAATCTTTTTCTTATTTTCATCATTTTTTGTTGAAGTTCTGCTAAAACGCCACAAAATATAATTAACAATCATTTTA
>CAMDYM010000003.1 GCA_945910425.1 uncultured Candidatus Melainabacteria bacterium
TGGGCTATCGGTACAGGCAAATCTTGCGATGCTGAAGAAGCTAACAGAGTAATCAAAATGATTAGAAACGTTGTATCAGAAGTTGCAGGTTCACAAGCTGCTGATTCAATCAGAATCCTTTACGGCGGTTCTGTAAAACCTTCTACTATTGAAGAACAAATGTCAAAATCAGACATCGACGGTGCTTTAATCGGCGGCGCTTCACTAAAAGCTGACAGCTTCAACGAAATCATTGAAAAAACAATGAAAGTTGCTGTATAAGAAAAATTTGATTGACAGTCGAAAAAAAGACTCGGATTTTTAATTCGGGTCTTTTTATTGTAAAATTTATCTATGAATATAACAGCAGGAAAATACAAAGGTCAAAAAATCAAAGCTCCTGATGAAAATATAACCCGTCCTACACTTTCAAAAGTCCGAATGAGTATATTTAACACATTACAAGCAATGACTAATTTTGAAGGGGCAAGTTTTCTTGATATGTTCGCAGGCTCTGGAATTATGGGACTTGAAGCATTATCGCGCGGGTTTTCCAAAGTTGTTTCTATTGAAAAAAATAAAAAAGTTTATAATATAATTAAATCTAATTTCAAAAAATATGAACAGGAAAACGATTTAAAACTTATTTTAGGTGACAGCATAAAAGTTTGCGAAAAATTAAACGAAAAATTTGACATTATCTACATTGACCCACCGTATTTTTCAGGTGTTTATGAACAAAGTCTTAATGTCGTAAAAAAGATTTCAAACAATATTATCATCCTTGAACACGTCACAGATATTGATTTAACAGGATTTGAAGTGTTAAAACAAAAACAGTATGGCAATAAATTTATAACATTTTTAACACCTCATCCGGCTGAGGACAAGAAAAAAGGCGCTGAAATGTATTCAGCACCCAAGATTGATTATGATGGATGATTCGATTTTATTTTCCCCTAAAAATTTGTCCCCAATTCGTATAAAGTATAATTTTATTTTTGTCTTATCGACTCTTTGTTTTTCCCGTGTGTTTTAAATATCCCTTACATATATATAAACAATTTTTCTTATTAAAAATTGCCATAATTATTATATACTACTTTACATTACTTAACATATCGTTAGAAGTCTTGTCCTGAACGGATTTTACAAGCGCATTGAACAAGAACGGATGAATTTCGCCTGAATTTACTTCGCCGCTGATAATTGTAAGTGCTTTTTCAGGTGAAAACTCCTCTTTATAAACACGTTTTTCAGTCAATGCAGCATATTTATCGGCAAGATTAAGAACTTGCAAATTAATATCAGGCACAAAACCGTTTTTATCAGAAATGTTATGGTGATTTCTCACAAGATTTAAAACATCATCATCAACACTTGAATTTTTCAAAAGCTGATAACCAAGTTCTGAATGCAAATCCATAATTTTATGTTCATCAGGCGTTAGTGAACTGTTTTTGTTCAAAACTTCTGTCGGAATAAGTACTTTACCAAAGTCATGAAGCAACGCGCCGTCTTTTAAGGTTTTTATGTCAACTTTTTGTTTTAGAGCAGGCGGCAAATATTTTACAATATCCATTGCCACATTTTGGGTATCTTGGCAGTGTCCGTTTTTCAATTCTTGAAGTTCTTTCATATTCAAGCGAAGCGGGATATTATGTTCTGATAGAATCTTTTTAACTTCAGAATTAGAAGAAATCATATTTTTGATTTCGGTTTCATCAAAGAATTTTGTAACGGAATGATTTTGAAAAGCATCTTCTTTTAGCAAATTATAACCAAAAGTTACTTTTCCGTTTTTTCTGTTATTAAATTGTATATTTGGAACGAACGACGTTAAGCGCAGTCCGTTGTTAATCGCGTTAATTTCCACTAACTAACCACACATCAAAATAATCTACTACTACGTATTCTTATAAAGTAATTTTTTTAGTAAAAATTGCTTGAAATTAAAAAATTGTAAAAAAAGTTAATATAAAATTTTTCACGTGCTAAAATAATTTTGTTATGAAAGAAATAAAAAATATACTAATCTGTGGAATAGGCGCAGTTGGAGCCATTTATGCCAACAAAATTCATGAATACGACAGCAAGTCTTTAAAAATCTTAGTTGATAAAAAAAGATTGGAAAATTATACAAAAAACCCGAAAACTTTTAATGGAAAAGTTTTAAATTTTGATTATATTTTGCCTGAAAATACCGATTTTCAAGCTGATTTAATAATAATTGCCACAAAATTTGACGGGCTTAACGAGGTAGTTAAAAACATCAAAAACTTTGTAAAAGAAGACACAATAATTATGTCACTGCTAAACGGCGTGACAAGTGAAGAAATTATTGCTGAAAAATACGGTTGGAAACACACGCTTATTTCATATTTTATCGGTCACAGCGCAATGCGAAACGGCAACATAATAACGCATGACGGAATAGGTGATATAGTATTTGGAATTAACCCTTCAAACGGAACCGACAAAAATGATATTAAACTTGTCAAAGAATTTTTCGACAAAGTAAAAATTGCGTACAGAACTCCTGACGATATGATGAGAGCTTATTGGTTAAAATTTATGCTAAATGTTTCGGCAAACCAATTATCAGCGATTATGCACCTGACTTTTGGTGATATGCAGTCTAATCCGAAATTTGTTGAATTACTAAAAAAGGTTATGAATGAAGTTTTACAAATTGCAAAGGCACAAGGGATTAAAAACACAAACACAATGATTGAAGAGGCAATGGTCGGGTTTAACAGTATGATACCAAACGGAAAAACATCAATGCTGCAAGACATTGAAGCAGGCAGAAAAACCGAAGTTGAAATGTTTGCGGGAACAATAGTTAAGCTTGGCAAGAAACATAATATCCCGACACCTTATAACCTGGTTCTAAAAGATATGATTAACATTATTGAATAACATTTTCAATCCTGCCATTCAGAGATATAATTATAGTCATAAGTAGTAATATTTACCCCTTTATGTTATACTCAAAAGCACAAGGATAAATGGAGAAAATTATAAATATGAAAGAAAGTTATTTTCCGCAAGAAATAGAAAAGAAATGGCAAAAAGTTTGGGAAGAAACTAAAACATTCAAAACTTTAGACGAGTCTGACAAACCAAAATATTACGCACTTTCCATGTTCCCGTATCCGTCAGGAAAACTTCATATGGGACATGTGAGAAATTACACGATTACAGACGTTATTGCAAGATTTAAAAAAGCAAACGGATTTAACGTATTACACCCAATCGGCTGGGACAGTTTCGGACTGCCTGCCGAAAACGCTGCAATGAAACATAACGCTGACCCTGAAACCTGGACAGATGAAAACATTGCATATATGACAAAACAGTTAAAAATGTTAGGTCTTTCTTACGATTGGGACAGAGAAGTTACAACCTGTAAACCCGATTATTATAAATGGACCCAGTGGCTGTTTTTACAACTTTATAAAAAAGGTTTGGTATATAAAAAAGAAGCAGCCGTAAATTGGTGTAATGAATGTGGAACAGTACTTGCTAACGAACAGGTAATCGACGGCAAATGCTGGAGATGCGACAGCGTTGTTGAGAAAAAATACCTATCACAGTGGTTTATCAAGATTACTGATTACGCTGATGTTTTGTTAGAAGACCTTGACAAATTACCTGGCTGGGGCGATAACGTAAAAACAATGCAGGCAAACTGGATTGGTAAATCGAAAGGTGCGATTTTTAAATTCCCTGTAATTGATGCTCCAAATGGCGAAGAAATGTATGTTCCTGTTTATACAACAAGACCTGACACAGTATTTGGTATAACATACCTTGTTGTAGCGCCTGAATATAAAGATATTGAAAAACTTACAACTTCAGACAATAAAGACGCGGTTGAAGAATACAGAGCAAACGCCCGCAAAATGACTGAAATTGAACGTCTTTCAACAGACAGGGTTAAAACAGGAGTACCTCTTGGCACTCATTGTCGTAACCCGTTTAACGGTGAAATCTTCCCTCTTTGGACAGCGGATTATGCTTTAGTTGAATACGGAACAGGTGCAGTTATGGCAGTTCCGACACATGATGAACGCGACTTTGATTTTGCTAAAAAATATAATATGCCGATGAAAGTCGTTATACAAGCAGCTCAGCAGCCTGGCAACTCAGCAGCTCAGGAATTGACAGAAGCTTATACTGAACCCGGTGTTCTTGTAAATTCAGGCGAATTTAGCGGAATGAAAAACAACGAAGCGAAAAAAGCTATCACAAAATGGGCTGTAGACAAAGGTTTTGGAGAATTTAAAACACAATACAGACTTCGTGACTGGTTAATTTCACGTCAAAGATACTGGGGTGCTCCAATTCCTGTTGTATACTGTGACAAATGCGGGATTCAACCTGTTCCTGAAGACCAATTACCTGTAATGTTACCAAAAGATGTTGATTTTTCAGTTGCAGGAAAATCACCGATTACAACATCAAAAACATTCAAAGATACTGTTTGCCCGATTTGTGGCGGACACGCAGTACGTGAAACCGATACAATGGATACGTTTATGTGTTCAAGCTGGTATTATTTAAGATACGCAGATGCAAGAAATTCCGAAAAATGTTTTGATAAAGACAAAGTAAATCACTGGCTGCCTGTTGACCAATACGTCGGCGGTATTGAACATGCGATTTTACACTTGTTATATTCAAGATTTTTCACAAAAGCATTGCGTGACTGCGGACTATTAGACTTTGACGAACCGTTCAAAAATCTTCTAACCCAAGGTATGGTATTAAAAGACGGTGCTAAAATGTCAAAATCCAAAGGCAACACCGTTGACCCTGATGAAATCTTTGAAAACTACGGAGCAGATACGGCAAGATTATTTATCCTGTCAGATTCACCTCCTGCAAGAGATTTTGACTGGTCAGATGCAGGCGTTGAAGGATGTTACAAATTCCTAAACAGAGTTTGGCGACTCATTTCAACAAACGCTGATAATATCAATCTTGATTACAAATTGAACTTCCCGCTGGAAAAATCAAACGATGATTTAGTAAGAACGGTTCATATTGCAATTAAAGGTATTACAAACGATATATCAAATGACTTCCAGTTTAATACAGTAATTTCGAAATATCGTGAACTTACTAATGCCATTTATGATTGGTGCGGTAAGAAATCCAATTTGAATGATGAAGATAAGCAGGTCTTGAGTTTTGCAATAGTATCATTGGTGAAACTTATGTCACCTGTTGCAGTTCACTTAACCGAAGAAGCTTGGAGTGAACTTGGCGGAATCGGTTCAATCCACGACCAGCCGTGGTGCAAGTGGGACGAAAACCTTGCAAAATCAAGTTCAATAACTTTAGTTGTTCAGGTTAACGGAAAGGTTAAGGATAAAATTGAAGTTGACGCGGGGTTAAACCAAGACGATATGAAACAAACCGCTCTTGACAGTCCGAAAATCAAAGCTCAAGTTGAAGGTAAAACAGTTGTGAAAACAATCGTAGTTCCCGGTAAACTTGTTAATATCGTAGTTAAATAAAATAACCAACATATAAAAAAGACCTTGAGATTTTATCTTAGGGTCTTTTTTTATAATTATTCGGCTTGAAACCATTTTTCAGGTAATTCTTTTATAACAAGACTCATAAATTCTTCAGGGGTTTTGTAAAACGCTTCTGCAAGATTACAAAAAGTTGACAACTGCAGGTACAGGTTATTGGTGCACAACACTTGTCAAAAACAGCGACTGGAAAATTCCTAAGATAAAATAACTCTGCTTTGTAAAAAAATAATAATATTAAAACCCGCCGTTTATTTTGTATTATAATTAGAAAAGAAGTAGAAATTATAAATAGTTAGGGATAAGACTTTGAAAAACAAATATCATTTTATAGCCATAGGCGGCGTTGGAATGAGCGGACTTGCAAAATTCTTATTACAAAAGGGTTTTGAAGTATCAGGCTCAGATATTAATGACAGTAAATATGTACAAAAATTAAAAAAACTTGGAGCAAAAGTTTTCATTGGGCACGATGAAAACAATTTACCTGATGATTGTATAGTAATTGCAAGTACAGCAATTCGCGACAACAATCCGGAAATAAAAAAAGCAAAAAGATTAGGGTTAAAAATCTGGCACAGGTCGGATTTGTTAGCCGAAATTTCTCAAAATGAAGAGTTTTTCATAGGATACTCGGGAACCCACGGGAAAACAACCACAAGCGGACTTTGCTCTTATGTTTTATCAAAAGCGGGTTTAAAACCGTCTTATGTTGTCGGAGGAACAATTCCTGAGCTTGATACAAACGCGGATTGCGCTAACGATAAATTCTTTATCGCAGAACTTGACGAATCTGACGGAACAATCGTTAAATACAGCGCAAACATTGTTGTTGTAAATAACTTAGAACCTGACCATCTGGATTTTTACAAAAACGGTTTGGATTCTATCTTAGAAACATTTGAAAAATTCTTATCAAACATTCGCGAAAACGGAATTGTTTTAGCTAATACCGATAATGAAGGTGTTAAAAGACTTGTAAAATATTATACCGAACACGAACTTGCGCATAACGCTAAATTTGTAACATATTCAATCGGCGGTAACACTGATTATTGTGCGAAAAACATCGTTTACAGTGAAGATTTTACCAACTTTGATATTTTATATAAAGGTAAATTTCAAACAAATCTTAAAATTTGCTTAAAAGGTGTACATAGCGTTTATAATTCACTTGCAGTTTGGGCAAGTCTGCATACATCAGGCGTTGATATGAACCTTGTTAACCCACATTTTGCAACATTTACAGGCATGGGCAGAAGGTTTCAAAAAGTTGGTGAATTTAACGGAATAACAATTTATGATGATTATGCACATCACCCTACAGAAATTAAAGCAACTTTATCATCATCAAAATCGTTCAAAAACAGAAACGTAATCGCCGTATTCCAACCACACAGATACACAAGATTACAGAACCTTTGGAACGAATTTATGGGCGCATTTTCTGATGTAGATAGAGTCGTTGTAACTGATGTTTACGCAGCCTCAGAAGACCCGATTGAAGGGGTTAATTCAGAAGCTTTCACAAACGAATTAAAGGAAAAAATTGACATCCCTTGTGAAAATATCACAGGAAGCATTCAAGATGTTGCCAAAAAGCTTTTCCCGACACTAAAATCAGGCGATATTGTTATCGGGCTTGGAGCAGGCACTATCACAAACCTTGGTAAAGAATTATTGACTCTAAGTAAGGAGCAGACTAAAGTTGGCAGTTAGCAGTGTAAAAAACTTTGATATAAAAAATCTTACTTCATTCAAAATCGGCGGAAAAATCAGTGAAGTATTTTTTCCTGAAAATATTGAAGAATTTACACAAATTTTAAACGAAAACCCTGAAATAAGAGTATTTGGAAACCTTTCAAATACCTTAATTTCAAGCCTTGGTTATGAGGGAAAAATTATTCTCACAACAAAAATGAACTCCGTTCAAATTGACGGAACACGTATAATTGCAGATTGCGGGGTTAAGGGTCCGAAATTATCACAAATTGCTTGTGAAGCGGGTTTGTCAGGGTTTGAGTTTATGATAGGTTTCCCCGGTTCGGTTGGCGGAGAAATATATATGAACGCTTCAGCCCACGGTCAATCTATAAGCGACAACTTGGTTTCCGTAACTTGTTTAACGCAAGAAGGTAAAATCGTTAAATATTCAAAAGAAGAAATGAATTTTGAATATCGCAAATCCCGTTGTTCAAAAGATAATTTAATTGTTTTACAGACAGAATTTGAACTTGAAACAAAACCTCAAGCAGAAATTAAGGCAAAAATGAATGAAAATCTTGAGTTTCGCAAATCTCACCAACCGCTTTTAAATCTTCCAAATTGCGGAAGTATTTTCAAAAACCCACAAAACAAATCTGCAGGTATGCTTTTAGATTCAATCGGTGCTAAAAACTTCTCAATTGGCGGAGCTAGAGTCTGGGAAAACCACGCAAACTTTATAGTAAACAATAACAACGGAACTTCAACTGATGTTTTGGAATTAATGTTTAAAATGTATACAGAAGTAAAAAATAAGTATAATATAAAATTAAGCCCTGAAATAATTTTCTTAGGCGGGGCAGATGAAAAGGAAAATGAATTATGGCAAATCATGAAAAAATAAATAAAAACTCAAAAATAGCAGTATTATGCGGAGGATTATCATCAGAAGCGGAAATTTCAAGACGTTCAGGCAAAGGTTGTTTTGAAGCATTAAAAAGACTCGGCTACATTAACGCTGAAATCGTTGAAGTTGATAAAAATATTGCTCAAAAATTAAAAGAAGGTAAATATGATTATGCTTACAACGCGCTTCATGGTAAATACGGAGAAGACGGTTGTATTCAAGGAATTTTGGAACTTCTGCAAATCCCATATACAGGTTGCGGGGTTATGGCATCTTCTGTTTGTATGAACAAAGAATATACAAAACGTATTCTTTCAACCTGTCCTGATATACCTTTGATTAAATCAGTTTTTGTACAAAAAGGCAATGACGTTAAAGAAAAAACCAAAGACTTAAAATATCCGCTAATCACAAAACCTGTTTGTGAAGGCTCAAGTTTTGGTATGACAAAAGTTAACACGCCTGACGAACTTGAAAAAGCTTATCTTGATGCGGTAAAATACAATGACGACGTTCTTATTGAAGAATACTTAGTCGGAACAGCAGCAACTGTCGGGGTTTTAGAGGGCGAAGACGGACTTTTTGCAACAGAAATTCTTGAAATGCGCCCAAAACACGAATGGTATGATTATGAATGCAAATATACAAAAGGAATGACAGAATTTATCGTTCCAGCAGAACTGTCTGAAGAAATGATAAAAAAAGTTAAAGAAATTGCCGTAAAAGCATTCCGCACAGCAGGCTGTAAAGGCGTTTCAAGAGTAGATTTCCATATAGTAAACGGTATTCCGTACGTACTTGAAATAAATACATCTCCAGGGATGACAGAAACAAGCGACCTACCGGCTCAATCAAGCGCTATGGGTATAACTTATGATAATTTGGTAGAAATAATTCTAAACGGAGCAGGGTTAAATAAATAATGACCGATAACAGCCAAACACAAAAAGATGAATACGAAAATCCTAAATATTCCATAAAGCACAAACAAATCGAAAGAAAAATCAGAAAAAAACGTAAAAAAATTAATAATATGAAATCTTTTCTAAGGTTTGTGACACTTGTTTTGCTGTTATTTTTAAGCTATCAGATTTTTAAAATGCCTCAATGGTACCTAAGTCAAGACACATTTAAAAAGCCTGACGGTAATACCGTTGAAATCGTTAATAACAAAATTATTCCAACAAATATTATCAATCAATCATTAAAAGATGTTAAAGTTCCGCATTTGCCGATTTTTCTGATGAAAGTCAAACCGATAAAACAAGAACTTTATAAACTCCCTATGATAAAAAATATCTACGTAAGACGTTATGGTTTTCCGGCAAGAATACAAATTATAATAAAAGAAAGAATACCTATTGCAGTTATTAAAACGGATTTAAAAGCAAAACCCACAGCAATTTTCACCTCTGATGGCATACTAATTCCCGCAAAACCATACATGATTTTGCCAAATAACTCAAATATACTCAAAATTCTAACCAGTGCAACCAACCTTAATAAAGACTGGTCAGTAAAAAAAGTTCAAGAAATTGAAGAAATAGTAAAAGCTGTTGAATCATACTCAAATGAAAGGGTTGAATACATTGACATTCGTAACCCTAACGATGTTTATGTCAAAATTAAAACAACAAGCATACGACTGGGGACATTAGACAGCACGGTATTTGATAGGATAAAAAGAATCTATACGATTCTGCCGCAAATTAAAGAAGTTGACAGCCAAATCAGGTATATTGATTTAGGGTGGGACAAGGTAAACTATTTAAAACTTGAAAAAAACAAATAATATGAATTTCAGCGAAAAATATTCAAAAATAAAACAACTTGCTCAAAAAGAGTTAGATATAATTGAAGAAAAAATGGTTTCTGTAATAAACACGAAAGAACCGTTAAATTCATATTTGAAAGATTTTTTAACCAACCCGTCAAAACGAATCCGCCCGCTTTTGGGAATTTTATATACAAAAGCGAAAGGAAAAGAGGTTACGGATAAACAATTAGAACTTTTAACAGCAATAGAACTTGTACATAACGCATCATTGATTCATGACGATATAATTGATGAAAGCAAGCTAAGACGCGGACATAAAACGCTTAGTGCTGAGTTTGACAATAAACTTGCGGTAATATCGGGAGATTATCTGCTTTCTTGTACAATGGAAATCTTAACAAACCTTGAAAATATCGAAATTATAAAAAAAATTACAAAAACGATTAAACAAATGTGTATCGGTGAAATTAACCAAAACTTTGACAGGTTCAAAATCGGTACAATTGAAGACTATATCGAAAAAACAAAGAACAAAACCGCGTATCTTTTTGAAACCGTACTTGTATGCTGTGAAATGCTTGAAAATAAAGAAGATTTGACCAAAATCAGCAAACTTGGATTAGATATAGGAATCGCGTTTCAAATCCGAGATGATATACTAAATCTTACCTCAAATGATAAGCAAAAACCTGTTAATAATGATATCGAAGACGGAATTTACAATGCGCCTGTGATTTTTTCTCAAAGCACAACAGATTACTCGGTCGGTATTGAAAAAACAAAGGTTTTGTTGAATAATTATATAAAAAGTGCAAAAGAAAAAATTGATGATTTACCTGAAAACACCTACAAAACAGCGCTTTTTGAGTTTTTGGAGCTTTTAAATAATGTTTAAAAAAATAACCGACACATACGATGCGTATAAATCAAAATTAAAAGAAAAACGGGATGCTTATTGGCTTGAGTTTAAGTCAAAACTTCCTGAAAACACTCAAATTAAGCTTGAAAAAATCGAAGACGGTTGGAGAAAATATAAAGAAAGCGCTTTGTGTGAAATCATAGAAACAATTGTTTTTGTTTTGGTAATGGTTATTATCATAAGGTTTTACGTTGGAGAAATCCGTTGGATACCGTCAGGGTCTATGAAACCGACTCTGGTTGAAGGCGATAGAATCGTTGTCGAAAGGTTTTCAAGATTTTTTTCTGACCCTCAGCGCGGAGATATAATGGTATTTTACCCGCCGTCTACCGAGCTTTCAAGAAAACCCATCCCGCTACTATCAAGACTTACAGGTATAATGTGCAAAGATATTGCATACATTAAACGTGTTGTTGGACTTCCCGGAGATAAAGTCGAAATTAAAATCAACAAAAACGGTGCAGGATACGTTTATATCAACGATAAAAAATATGAAGAAGATTATATCAAAAGCGTTTACGAATACACTCCATGCCCGAAAGGAGAACTGTCTGAAGCTTATCTAAATGATGATAATGCCATAAAATGCGGACCGTTTTATTTAGATGAAGACAGCTACTTTATGATGGGTGATAATCGCGGAAATTCTCAAGACAGCCGTTACTGGGGTACATTAAAACGCGACCGTTTTGTCGGACGCGCTGTTAATGTTTTCTGGCCTTTAAACAGAATGAAAATTCTGCACAGACTAAAAGAAACTAATATTGATTAAAGTAAGTGATAATATTTCATATAATTTGACATAATATCAGAACTTACGCCGTTGGCAACATTTGCTTTTACAACCTGTTCTTTATCTTGAGCGGTTTTATTATCAATTTTTGATGATTCGTCATTAACAGGTTTTAATTCCTGCTGTTTTTGGGCTTCCTGAGCTTCTTCAACAAAGGCTTCAAGTTTTGCCATAACTTCGGAATGTAGCCTAACATCACCTTCATATGATCCTGTAGATTCTATTCCCGCAGTGTCAAAGTCTTCTAATATATTTTCCCATTGAGAATAATTTGTTATATTTGAACCTTGAGCCTGCGCAGCAGCCTGTGCCTTACGCAATTCGTCAATCGATTTGATATCTTCTACATTTGCCATAATTCGCTCTCCTTATTTATATATATAAAAAGATTTTTTAAGTATGGATTTCACTGCCTTAGTTTTTTGTAACAAATGTTAATACAAATATAGGATTACCGATTCATTTTAATTTCCTATACTTATAAAATGAATGAAAAATTAAAACAACAGCTTAAAATCAAAGTAAATAAAAAATATAAAGATATAGAAACCGCAAACGAATTATACAGATTAATAGATAATACTAATGATTTGCAAGGACTTAAAACTATAGAAAGAATTGTAAACGGCAATCCTGATACTACTGATTTAAAATCAAAAATATCACTGATTATAATAATACTATTAATAATCATCAGTATTCTTTTATGTATTGCAATTACAGATATACCTACATTAACTTGCAGTAAATCCGAAAATTTTTGCAGATTATACACAAAAACACTTTTCACTCCAGAATATCAAAAAAATGCATTTAAAATCACTGATATAAAAAATTACACTATAGAAGAATATCACCATACAGGAAGAGGAAACCATTATACTTCATATGAACCTGTATTATTCTTAAAAAATGATGATTATGTTTATTTATCATTTAATTCAAGAACACATGAAGGTGCGGAAAATATAATATACGGCATTTTTAATAATGAACAATATACTAAAAAAGGCAGCTTATTTAAAAGTTTCTTTGACACTTATTAGTTTACAAAATCTCACGCAGTGCAGTAATCATATCGTCAAGAATCTGTAAGGTATTTTCCTTTGGCTGAGTGAGCAATTTTTCAAGATTTTGTTCAAAATCGCGCGGAAGAGTTTTGCAGTTATTCTGCGCAAATTTAACCAAGCGTTTTTCACCGGGATGTAAAAGTTCGTTTTGAGCAAAAATTATATCAAAATAACTTGATAATAACGCAGAAATCCTATGGTTTACACTTACCAAATCCCCGCGAGTGAGTGCTTTTTGTATTTGTTCATAATATGACGCAAACGGTTTATCTTTTATCAGCATTAAGTTACGTTTTATGATGTTTTCTTTCAACTTTTTAGGATAAGGTGTTTTTATTTTTTCCTGTAAAATTTTAAGCCAGCCGTTTTTGTCATACAAGATTTGAAAATTGTTTAGGGTATACAAAAACGCCGTAGTGTAACCGTTTGACGGGTAATTCTTCTCCCAAACGTTTTCAACAACACCGAAAAACCAGTTTTTGTCCCAAAACATTACATCAAACTGAACCCCAAGAGAATTAACAAAATACTCATCACCAGGTCCGAAATACTCTCCTCCGACTTCGTATTTATCAGAATATTTCTTTACAATTTCTTCTCTTGCTGAAACAGGAATTTCTTTTGTTGTAAAAACATAAATATCATAATCGGAAACTTTATCTGAGGTTTTCGCAGCAGACGAACCACCCAGCGCTATTGCTTCAACTCCGTCAAGTTTTTTGTATTCATCAATAATTTTATCCATTTAGGTACTCTCTTGCGATTGTTAAATCAGATTTTGTCGTAATCTTGATATTTTTGTAATCTCCTTCGACCGTATAAACATTATACCCTAAATGTTCAGCCATGCCCGCATCATCAGTGAAACTTTGACCTTTCAGTTTTTCATGAACTTCTTTTATAAGATTATACTCAAAAGCCTGCGGAGTCTGAGTATTATAAAGTTTTGAACGATCAATCGTTTTAATTATTTTACCGTTTTCATCAACTTCTTTTATTGTATCAATAGTTTTTGTCGTAACAGATACGGCTTTTTTTTCAACCACGACTTGCATTGTATTTTTAATAATATCATGTGAAATTAAAGGTCTGGCTCCATCATGAATTAAAATATAATCACAATTTGCGACAATTAAACCATTATAAACAGACTCTTGACGGGTTTTACCGCCTTCAACTATTCTAACACCATTCAAAATTGAGTTGAGTTCAGGAATAATCGATTTATTTGCACAAACAATTATTTCATCAAACCCGCAGTTTGAAAAAGCCTCAACGGTATACTTTATGACCTCTTTACCATTAATTTTTTCCAACAGCTTATTTGTATTACCAAACCTTGATGATGTACCGCCTGCTGTTATAATTACGCTAAATTTCATTATTAACGCCCTCAAAATGATTAAATATACTACTTTCGACATCCTGTTTTGAGTAGTGAACCGTTTTCCCATCAATGTTTAAATCAACGCCTAAACCTTCAACAACTTCACCAACCACAACACCGCCGCAATCAAAACTTTTTGGCACAACTGCAACTATTCCGTAATCCTCTCCGCCAAAAAGCACCAAATTCTTATCAACACCTTTTTCGCGCGGAATTTTGTCATAATCAACTTTTAATAATACTCCGCTATCATTAGCAATTGTTGACAATGCGTCCATTAACCCGTCAGATGTATCCATCATAGCGTAATCCGAGTTGATATTTTTACTAACTTGTGAGCAAAACTCAACTTGCGGAGTCGGTTCTAAATGAGCTTTAATAAAGCTTTCCGGCGCTTTTTTACCTGAAGTAAGCAGTTTAAGCCCCATAGCAGATGAACCGTGCACTCCTGAAACCACAACTTTATAACCGATTTTAGCATTCTTTCTTGACGAAATTTTTCGTCCTTTACTTGACCCGATTGCGCAAACTGATACAAAAACCTTATCCGCCCCCGTTATATCCCCGCCAACAATCTCAACACCATTTTGGCAAACTGATTTTGCACCTTTATAAAACTTTTTAATAAAATTTTCATCAATATAAGACGGCAAAGACAGAGCAATCGTTAAATATGCAGGCTCAGCTCCGCTTGCGCAAACATCCGAAATATTAACAGCAACTGATTTAACCCCAAGTTGAAACGCACTCATATATTTTAGACAAAAGTGAACATCTTCAACCAAATTATCTTGTGTTACAACTATTCCCAAATCTTTTAAATACGCACAATCATCACCGATATAATCTGAATTAAGCGTATTTTTTATGATTGATATAAAATCTTTTTCTCTCATAACAACTAAACTATATCATGCTCAATAAGTGAAATAAATTCACTGACAAGATTTTCGTTCCATTTTTTGCCCGCATCAGCTTTAATAATCTCAATAGCATCACGAGAGGACATTTTTGAACGATACGGACGATGTTCAATTAATGCAAAATACTGATCAACAATAAGTATAATTTGAGAAGTCAAAGGAATTTCTTCTTTAGAAATTTTATTAGGATACCCTGAACCGTCCCAATTTTCGTGATGATGTTCAATTATCGGTAACACATCTTGAATATAAGATATCGGCTGTAAAATTTCTTTTACGGCAATTACAGGGTGATGTTTAATCTCATCACGCTCTTTATCCGTTAACGGTGAAGCCTTTTGCAATAAATTTGAAGGAAGCATTAAGTTACCGATATCGTAAAGTAATACGGCTATTCTCAGATTATCAATATCTTCTTTCGGTAAATCAAACCTTTTCGCAAGATTTACTGCCATAATAACCTTATTTTTAATAGAACCTTGCGCATGCATAGGGTTATAAAGTTTTGTCAGCATATCAGCAACAGAATATAAAGACTCTTTTGTAATTTCATTATCAGAATTTTTCAATTTTTTGCAAAGTTCTTTAGATAAATGTTTAAGTTTCGGAATTTTATTTTTAGACAGAATATCAATAAACGTATTAACGGCGATTTCCTGCCAGTAAGTTTCAGAAACTGCTTTAGCAAGTGTAACTCTGTTACGACCTTCGCGTTTTGAAGTATACATAGCCTGGTCTGTTAATTCCATAAGTTCTTCAATATTTTCGCTGTGCTCAAAATAAGTTGCAACACCCAAACTTCCCGTAATATGTCCGATTGTGTCAATTTCAACGGATTCAATAGATTTACGGATTCTTTCTGCGGCTATCATTGCACCATCAGATGATATACCCGGTAAAAGTACATTAAATTCTTCTCCGCCGATTCTTGCAGGAACATCGACAGAACGAGCATTTGATTTTAAAACATCAGCTATTGTTTTTATTGCTAAATCACCAAAATTATGACCGTATGTATCATTAATTTTTTTCAAATAGTCTAAATCAATTCCGATAACAGAGAACGGCTGTTTTTGACGTTTTGCACGCTGAACTTCTTTTTCCAAAGCTTCTTCAAAATACCGTCTGTTATATAACCCTGTTAATGCATCTGTTACAGCCTGATTTCTTACAACCTGGAACAAATCAGCAATAGTAATTGCCATTTCAATTTGTTTTGCAAACAGGGCAAGAAAATCCATCTCGGCACCCGCAAGTTCTTCACGGGCTGAAAATACGCAAAACCAGCCAAATTCTTTTTTTTGAGCTGTCAAAGGAACAACTATAACAGATTTTACAGGCTGGTTTGATACTACTTTTTCAACAACTTCAGGTGATAAATCAGGCAAAACGGCACTAAGTGATAAGTCTATTGATTTTGTTTGAACAATGGTTCTGCGCTTCATAGTATCTGCAAAAACACTTTCTTCCGAATAATTTAACCGTCTTGTCTGAATACCTGCTCCGCCGATAATATCATTTAATCGTTCAATCAAATTATCATGAGATTGAGCGACAACATGCATATAATCGCCTTCTTCATCATGACATTTGCGAATAATAGCGCAATGCATATAACCAAGTTCACCTTGAGTACTGTTTACAATAGCTTCCAAAACATTTTCTAACGGAGTAGAAGAGTTCATCATATCCCAAATATGTTGAAGCGTAAACATACGTTTGTTGGCATCATTTAATTCTTCCGTACGTTCGGCAATTTCACGCTCTAATTCAAGGTTGCGTTCATAAATCTCCAAATAATCACGTTTTTCGTGGTAAATATTATATTCAACTTCCGAAACTTTACGTGTAACTTCTCTTATTTTATCAAATAGCCCCATAGTGCCTTTCAATATTGAATACAAGTACTTTAATTATACAACTTTTTGTCTAAAATATCAAGCTTTTTACGACAGCCATAACATCACGAGGATTAGGAAAACAAGTACAAGCATCAGGATTTTTACGTAATTTACAATGTTTTTTAAAACAAGGCTGGCATGGTAGCCCTTCTCCGCCAAGCGCTATATACTTTTTACTGTCACCAATCGGCGCAAAAAGTGTCTTAGGAGTACAGGTAAAAATCGTTACAACAGCAGGTATTCCCGTAGCCCAAGCCAAATGAGCACTTCCACTGTCAGGTGTTACTACAACATTTGCTCTTGAAAAGACTTCGGCAAGTTCAAGAATATCAGTCTTACCCGCCAGATTTAAAAACCTTCCGCAATTAATGTACTCAATAAGTTCAACATTATCAGGACCGCCCGTAAAAACTATATTGCAACTGTCACAAAGATTATCAACTACAATTTTCCAATTATCTTTTTTCCAGTGTTTAGGTCCCCAAGTTGTCCCAGGTGCTATAACAACAAGAGGTTTTGTTTTATCAAGTCCTGATAATAAATTATCAACTTTTTCTACTTTTTCTTTTGTGCGCGCAGGTAGTGAAAGCTTTAATTTGCCAGGATTAATACCCAAATGTTTTGCATACTGTAAGTAATTTAAAACAACAGATGTTTCAGGAATATAAGAAACATTTTTTACCCACTCATTTCCGCCAAGAAAAGATAATTCACGCCCTTGCCTTGATACAAGTTTTCTTTTTGCTCCGCAAAATAACATCCAATAAAGACTTTTAAACATCATTTGACAATCAATGGCAACATCAAATTTTTTAGCTCGTAATTGTTTTAATATCGATAAATATTCTTTAAAATTTTCTAAAGAAAACCCTCTTTTTCTCCATTTATATAAAGGAACAAATACCGTTTTATCAACGCACGGATTATTTTCAACAACTTGAAGTCCCTTTTCAGAAACAAGCCATGTAACTTCATACCCGGCATCTTTTAGCGCGTTTGCAAGCGGTATGTTAAACACAACATCGCCTAATGATGATAACCTTATAACTAAAGCTTTTTTCTTATCTTCTTTCATATTGTAGAATTATAAACTAAAACATAAAAAATTAAAAGGCTGATTTTTTACTTAAAACCAGCCTGAAAAATGTGTGAGTAAGTATATTTATAAGTCTTCTTATGCAAATAAATCCGCAAACGGCCCGTTTTTGTCAGCAATACGGGCCGCCACAGCACCGTTTACTGCAAGCTCTAAACCCGGCTTAACGACATTATTTACACCATTTGCCACACTTGCAACCTGTGCTGCTGAAACCTTGTAATTATATCCCAGACTTGCCAAAATTTTATTTGTTTCGTCTGCAATATTTTTATCTTCTACATTATATTTACCAAATTCTGTTCTATATAAATTTTGAGCATTTTTTGTCAATAAATCCGTATCGTTTTCTAAACCGATAAACTCTTGTGTTGATACTTTATCAGCTTCTTTAGTTTCTTCTTTTTTTTCTACCTGTTTTGAAGCACCTGCACCAACTAAGATATTATAGTTGTTATAGCTATTATTGAATTTGTTAAATTCGATTGCCATTTCATTTCTCCTTATGTTTTACTCACATTACAAGTTACGGCATATTGTTTAAGAATCTTTAGTAATTTGGCTAAAAATCTTTGTTTTTTGTTACATTGCTTAACAAAATAAAAGAGCCGATAAATTATCGGCTCTAAATTTTATATGTGAGTAAATTTTTTATTCGATATTATGCTAATTGGTTTTGAGCAAAATTTGCTTCGAATGCTTCATCTAAGAAATTTGCATATTTAGCGAAATTATTTTCAATCATTGGACGATTAGTATGTTGCTCTGCATAAGATGCAATTGCCTCATCAGATGTTCCAATTGTATTTAAAAGTAAATCTGCCAAATCATAATTTGCTTCTTTTACATCTCCGATTACATGAGTCGGAGCATTTGGAAACATTGCTTGTGTTTCTGTAAGTGCCAATTCTTCTACACTTACTTTAGGTGAAATTTTAACACCCATAGAAGCATAAGGACTCATTTTATCTAAGTCAGCTCTATCAATTTGGGCTGTATCACGAACTAAATCTATCGGTTGTGAAGTTTTAACTTCATTTGATTTACCAACATTGTTTGCTTTTCCGGCTTGATTAAAATTAAAAATCGGACTGTTTCCGCCAATTCTTCCATCAAATGATACCATAATCGAATCTCCTTTTGTACTCACATACTATTTAGTTTTTCTTAAATCATCCTATTAAGATTTTCCATCTCGTATATATATAAAGTATTTCATCATGAAATAATTGCGCAAAAGGATTGAATTGTTAAGATTTCTTAATAATTTTAACAAAAAACATCTTTATAAAGGATTTTACCCCTACCCCTAATCTTCATCAAGGCTCAATACAGCCATAAATGCTTCTTGCGGAACTTCTACACTTCCGACAGATTTCATACGTTTTTTACCTTTTTTCTGTTTTTCAAGAAGCTTACGTTTACGGGAAATATCACCGCCGTAACATTTAGCAAGTACGTTTTTACGCATTGCCTTAATCGTTGTTCTTGCAATAACTCTGCCGCCGATTGCCGCCTGTACGGGAACTTCAAACAACTGACGCGGAATAATTTCTTTTAATTTGGTTGTCAGTTTTTGACCTATATAGAATGCACTGTCCTCGTGACAAATTACGGATAACGCGTCAACAACTTCGCCTGAAAGCATTATATCAAGTTTTACAAGTTTTGAACGTTTGTACTCGCTAAACTCATAATCCAAACTTGCATAACCTTTTGTTCTTGATTTTAATTGGTCATAAAAGTCTGTAATAACTTCACTTAACGGAATTTCATAAGCTAAATCAACACGAACTTTATCAAGATAAGTCATATTAATAAATATACCGCGTTTAGTTTGAGCCAAATCCATTAATGTTCCGACAAACTCATTCGGTGTGATAATTTGAACTTTTACATAAGGTTCTTCAATATACTCTCGATATTGAGCAGACGGAAGGTTTGCAGGGTTATCGATTTCAACGACTTCACCGTTTGTTTTATGAACCTTGTAAACTACAGAAGGCGCCGTTGTAACAAGCGATAAATTATACTCGCGCTCCAATCGTTCTTGAGCAATTTCCATATGGAGCATTCCCAAAAATCCGCAGCGGAAACCAAATCCAAGTGCGCTTGATGTTTCAGGTTCAAAAGTTATACTGCTGTCGTTTAGTTTTAACTTTTCCAAAGCCTCTTTTAAATCGCCGTAATCCTCGTTATCAACGGGATACATGCCTGAAAACACCATTGGTAAAGCTTCTTTGTACCCAGGTAATGCTTCTGTTGCAGGATTTGCAATATTTGTAACAGTATCACCTACAAATCTTGTTAATTCTTTAATTGAACCCGCAAAATAACCTACGTCACCACAAGTTAACTTTTTAACGGGAACCCTTGACGGTGTTTGATAACCAAGTTCAACAACTTCGTATTCCTTACCTGATGCCATAAATCTGATTTTATCACCTAACGAGATACTTCCGTCAACAACCTTAAAATAACAAACCGTTCCCAAATATTGGTCATAAACACTGTCAAAAACAAGTGCTCTAAGTGGTTTATCGGAATTATCTACAGGAGCAGGAATATAATTTACAACAGCTTCCAAAACATCTTCTATTCCTTCGCCTGTTTTTGCACTGACAGGAATTGCCATAGACGCATCAATTCCCAAAATTTCTTCAATTTCCTGTCTTACACGTTCAACATCAGCCGAGGGAAGGTCGATTTTATTGATTACAGGAATAATTTCCAAATCCTGCTCAATCGCAAGATAAACATTTGCTAATGTTTGGGCTTCAACCCCCTGAGTGGCGTCAACAATAAGTAAAGCACCTTCGCAAGCAGCTAAAGAACGTGAAACCTCGTAAGAAAAATCCACGTGTCCCGGGGTATCAATCAGGTTAAGTTCGTAATTTTTACCGTCAGATGCTGTATAATTCATTCTTGCAGCATTTAATTTAATAGTAATACCGCGTTCGCGTTCGATATCCATTGAATCCAACAACTGTTCCTGCATATCACGCTGAGCAACAGTTCCTGTTTTTTCCAAAAGTCTGTCGGCTAAAGTTGATTTTCCGTGGTCAATGTGGGCAATTATACAAAAATTTCTTACGTTATCTCTTGTTTTCATAACTATGATTATATATGAAAAATATCTGTTGTAAATTCTTAACGGGGAAAGAACATTTAAGTCGGTAAATTCATTACAGAGGGAATAGGAAACTAATTAACGGTAAAGAACTTATTGACTTATTCACTTTTTAATACTATTTACCCCTAAAAATGCTTGTTGATATAATTATCTGCTCTAACCCGCGTTTCTAAGTATTTTGTTAATTCCTTATCAATCGGGTCGTTATCATCTTTCAGGTTTTGGTAAGTTAAAAGTGACACTCCCATATTCAAAAACTCTGATTGCGGTATTACAATTTTTCGCGCAGAATCATACGGGTTTGAGATAATTATATTACCGCCAAAGGTTCCTTCTACCGCATATTCATGATGTGGGGTAAATCTGCAATCTTTACCGGTTAAAGTTTTAACAGATATTTCCTTATCTACCCCAAAAGAGGCTGCGTATTTTTTGTTATCAAGTGAATATTTCTCCAAAAATTCGGTGAGTTTCTCTTTATTATCTTTAAAAAGAACTTCGCCTGTTTGAGGATTTTTTGCACCTGTTGCAGAAATTCCGCAAGCTTCTTTACCTGTCAAAAGGTAATATAACTGTGCACCTGCTCCGCCTTCTGTCGGAGAGTTTTTATTAACAAGAATTTTTGCATAATTCGGTAAATCTTTTCCTGTTTTTCCTTCCGCGATTTCATTTTTAAGCTTTTTCATTGCTATTTCAAACAACAAAACATCCGCATCACCTGTTGCATATTTCTTTTCCTGAACCCCGTCAGGGCTTGTAATTGTTTCATTAGCTGCTTTATTAAATTCTTCTTCTGTTATTGTATATGATTTATTTGCACCTTTAAACTTAACGGTAACTGTTCCGTCTTCGTTTTTGGTAATTGCGTTTTTTATAATATCAGTACCAATCGGAGTCACCGCAAGCGATTTTAATCCTGATAATAACCAGCAATCCCCTACTGCTCCTTGTTTAAAATCACCTATAAATCCGTTAGAATTGGACATTTTAACGGTATAACTGCCCAAAAACGGTCGGTTCATACTTGATAAGACATCAAGTGATGCCCAAATTCTTTCAGGATTTTGCTGTATCGGTATATTAAAAGGCGCTGTTACAGGCTGCTCAAGAGCGCTTAACTGCCTTCTGCGCCGTAAAGCTTCAATATTATTGAAACCGACATTATTTTGCATACAACTATACCTACAATTACCTACATATTTATAAACAAATTTTTTCAGTAATAATTGCATATTTTTAAATTTTTATTGAGTTTTGTAAATAAACTCTTTAAATCTTAAAGTTTTAGAATTATATTGTCGAATATAATCTTGTGAAGAGAAAGAGAGCTTTTATGGTCGAAGATTTGGAAGAAATGTCATTTACCATTCCTGACAATGTTTTAGACGAAATTCAACAAAACATTCAGGATATTATAAATAATTTTGATATTCCGAAAGAAAATAAACTGGAAGTTATCAAACAAATTAATTTTATGTATACAAGATCAAAATATCTTTCTTCAACCGATGAATTAACGGGGCTTTTTAACAGAAGAAGTTTTGACAGTACTTTTGAAAAAGAATTTCAAAGGACTCAACGATACAAAAACAACTTAACTCTTGTAATTTTTGATATTGATTATTTCAAAAAAGTAAATGACACATACGGGCATCAATGCGGTGATTATATTTTAAAAGAAATATCTAACGCTGCATTACAAACATTTAGAAAAACAGACACCGTTTTCCGTATCGGAGGGGAAGAATTTGCGGTAATTTTAACAGAAACAGATATAAATCAGTCTAAAATTCCATTAGAAAGATTTAGAAAAACCGTTGAAACACTTGATTTAACTTATCAAAACGAAAAAATAAATGTTACGGTAAGCCTTGGAGCTTGTCAATATAAAGAAGGTTTTACAAATAAAAGTAAGTTTATGGAGTTAACAGATAAAGCCTTATATGAAGCTAAAAACACAGGCAGAAACAAATGTGTTTTTACCACTCTTTAACGTCAAGAGATAGGATTTTTTGAAACTTTAACCAGCCTGTTACAACATGTTGAACGTTATCAATTCTTATAACACTGGCGTTTGGTGTAACTCCTGCTTTAACCCAGTTAGCTGAATTTGGCAGACCGCCTGCCTGTTCTCCTGTTTTTACCTGAACTTTACTTAAAAACATACACCCAATTGAAAGTGATTTATATATAATCTTTTTCAAAGCATCACTTGTAGTACAAAAATAAATTGAAGCTAAGCCTTCCATATAAGTTCCCAGACTGCAAGGCATAATATTATCCTGAAAAGCTCCGCAGTAACTGTTATTTACGTTTGTAATCTGTTTACTTAACAACGGTATCGCCATTTGCTCGGCATAACTTTCATATAAAGATTTTTCTTCCATACTTACAAGGTTATTTTTGATAAGTTTCTCCATTGCAAGCACAGACCAATGATCAAAAGGGATTTCAAAATCAAGTTTTTTTCTGGTTTTTGCAATATATTCTAAAGTTTTTTTAGCTCCGTCAAGCCATTTTTGCTGAGGGTCTGCTTCATATAAATATACAAGTCCTGCTGCGGCTTCCCCCGGATAAAATATTGCCTGCGCTTCTTTATCAATTTGTTTGGTTTTTAAATCTAAATAAGCATAAATATTACCGTCTTCATTTTGCAAAGATAATATAAATTCACCTAAACCCTGTAAAACCTCTAACTTTATCTCACCGTCTTTATAAAGGTTAGATAACGCGCATAATGCAACTCCGGCACTTCCTGATTTTGCTATAGGAAATTTTATTTTTTCTTCCTCAGGTATAGATATTACAACGTATTTATTTTGACCGAGTTTTTTTACATAACGTTCTATAAAATATTTGGAAGATTTTACACGTTCTTCGTAATATTTTTTGACTAACCCGTATTTTTCATACATATACATTGAATAAAGAGTTCCTGCATGGCGCAAAGAGTTGTATAAAGTATTATCGTATGTTATATCAGAGTTAATATTTTTTCTATATTCAAATCTGCCGTCTTCTAAAATGCATCGATTAATATAACCCATAGACATACTGATTTCGTGATAATACGGCAAATCTTTAGTATTTTCATGAGTATTTTTCTTTGCATCTTTGTATAGTATCGATACAAAAATAGCAATTAACGTTAAAAATATTGTCGGAATGTATACTGTCGGTGTTGATATATCAAACATAGTAAAATTATACCAAACTAATTAAAATTAATAATAAAGCATTTGTATGATTTTTAAGCTTCTTTATTCTTTTTGAACAAGAATAACAGCGGAATAAGCATAAAACATAACACCCCAAAAATTCTGAATGAATCCATAAACGCCCATAAGCTTGATTGTTTTAAAAGTGTTCCGTATTGAGAATATTCAGCCATGTGTTTAGCGACTGTTATATGAGTATATTGAGATAATGCCGCAGTTGTGGTTTGAACTCTTTCAACAAAAATCGGGTTTAAATCATTTAGCTTTCCAACCATCATATATTGGTGAACTTGTGAAAATCTTGTTATCATAGTTGCAACTAAAGATGTTCCGATTGCACTACCGATGTTTTTTAGTAAGTTTTGAAGCCCTGTAGCATTTGTCATTTGAACATTTGATATTGTTTCCATTGAAAGATTAATAATAGGAACAAAAGATAATCCCATACCAAGCCCCATAATAAAGTTTGGAATCATAATATTGATATTAGATATTTGCAGGTTCAAAAATCCTAAGATAACACCCGCAACTCCAAGGAAAAATAATCCGACAGCTACAAGTATTCTTTTATCGACTTTATCGGCAATAAACGCGCAAATAACAGTTGCAGTCATACACCCAACACCTCTTGGCATCATGGAAAATCCGCTTAAAAACGCCGTATAACCCATCATACTTTGCAAAAACTGAGGTAAAATAGCTAAAGAAGCGTACAATACCGCCTGCATAACAACCTGAATTATTGTCCCGATAACAAAATTTCTATCTTTAAAAACACTTAAATCTACAAGAGTATTTTTTCTTACAATTTGAGAAACAAAAAAACAAATTCCCGAAATACAGGAAATGCCAAACAACCAACAAATCCAAGTTGCATTGAACCAATCCGCATTGTTACCCTTATCAAAAAATACCTGCAAACATAATAACCAAACAGCCAGGAAGAAAAATCCCAAACCATCAATTTTTACACCTTTTTGACGGTGAGAATACGGCGGATTAAACAAAAGTTTTTGAGATAAAACAGCCGCAACACAACCAAAAGGTACGTTAATATAGAAAATCCACGGCCAAGTCCAGTTATCGGTAATCCAACCGCCTAAAACAGGTCCCACAATTGGTGCGACAATGATACCCATACCAAAAATTGCCATTGCCGTTCCGCGTTTTTCTTTCGGAAAACTTTCCATCATAACAGCTTGCGAGATAGGTAAAATTCCACCTCCGCCTGCACCTTGTAATATTCTGAAAAGAACCATTTGACCAAGGTTTTGCGCCATACCACAAAGCATTGATGCTAACGTAAATAATAATATACTGATTACAAAAAAGTTTTTACGTCCGAAAAGTTTACTAAAAAAGTCAACAGACGGAATTACAATTCCGCTGGCAATCAAGTAACTTGTTAATATCCACATACTCTCGTCACGCGTAGCAGAAAAGCTTCCTGCCATATGCGGTAAAGCTACGTTTGCAATAGTACCGTCAAGTACGTAGATAAATACAGCTAACATTGTCGGGATTGCTGATATCCACGGATTTTCAGGTAAATACTTATTCTCATCATCCATAGCTTGAGAATCTTGTTTTATAACTTCTTCTGACATTCTTTTTATAACCTACTTAACTTTAACTTTCGGAACAACAGACATTCCTGGAACTATATTGTATTTTGAAGAATCAATATCTTCTGTGAATACAATTTTTACAGGTATTCTTTGTACGATTTTTACAAATGAACCAACTGCATTTTCCGGTGGAAATAAGCTTGATTTAGCGCCTGATGCTCTTTGTATTGAATCAACTTTTCCTTTAAATACTTTACCCGGATATGTATCAATTTTGATATCAACAATTTGTCCCGGTTTCATATTAGTTAATTGGTTTTCTTTAAAATTAGCTACAACCCAAACATTTTCAGGTACTAATGTAAATAACGGAGCGCCTGCTGTTACATACATTCCTTTCTCTACTCTGCGGGAAGATACTGTTCCTGATTGAGGTGCGTAAATTTTTGTATATGATAAATCTAATGCCGCTTTGTCTTTTACAGCTTTTGCTGTTCTTAAGTTAGCATCAGCAACTGTTTTTCCGCTTTTATCGGAAAATAAAGCCTGATTTGCCTGAGTTAAATTAGCTTGAGCACTATCGTATTTTACAACAGCGGCATCATAAGTTTGTTTTGACACTGCACCTTGTTCATAAAGATTTTTATATCTTTCTAAATCTTTTCTGGCTAAATCAATATTTGATTGAGCAGCATTTAAGTTAGCTTTTGCATTAGATTGGTCAAGTTTTAATTTTTCATAATTTGAATCAGCTTGCTCCAATTTTATTTTATAATCCTCAGGATCAATTACAGCAACCAAATCACCTTCTTTTACAAATTGATTATCTGTAACATAAACTTCTTCAATCTGTCCTGAAACTCGCGGTGCTACATTTACCATAGTTGTTTCTACGTAAGCATCATCCGTTGATTGATATTGCATTTCTTGGTGAATATATATGCCGGAAAAAATTGCAACAACACTAATAATTACAGCGAAAATTGCTCTTTTTCTTCCTTTTGGTTTTTGAGTTTTTTCAGTATCTTGTTGTTCCTGAATTTCTTTTTCTTCCATGTTTTAACCTCTTATATTTTCATCTCTACTTCTTGTTCTAAACTTTCTCTAAACCTTATGATTAAATCTTTTAATTTTTCTTTGTCTTCATCAGAAAAAACCTTTGGCAAATGACTTATATAATCACGCAGTTTATTTGAAGTATCTTCTGTAACAGTTTTACCGATATCAGTCAATTTTACCCGTCTTACTAATCTGTTATTTTTCGTATCAACAAATCTTTCCACATAACCTTTTTTCTCTAAAGAATCCAATATTCTGCCTGTTGACGGTCTGTCTTTTAATATTATTTTAGCCAATTCTCTTTGGCAAATTCCCTCATTTAACATTATAACATCAAGTGCTGAAAATTCGTCAGGCGTTACCGACATGTTTAATTTTTGAAAAACTTGTACACCCAAATACCTGCAATACTTTGCAGTTTGCTCAAATTGGTAAAATATTGATTCTGTGTAATGTTGACATTTATACATCTTTATATTTAGAATTTTCTCTATGTTGTAAAAATTATGTGTTGCATTTGCAACAATATTATGTTATCATACTGTTATAGAAATTGCAAGTAATTATTTTAAAAGAGGATATAAAACATTGAAAAAGAGTATTATTACATTGATTTTGGCAAGTTTTGTTTTAACAAACATTTCACCTATAGCAACATTTGCAATTGGCGATAAAAATAAAACCAAAGAACCAAAAAAAATTTCTATTTCAAAATCCCATAAATTAAGAGCAAAAAGTGATGCTTTTAAATATGAATATGTTAATTTAGACTGGTGGAATAACTTTAATGACAGCATTTTAACAGGTTATATAAATAAAGCAATTCAAAATAATTACGACCTGAAATCTGCAACAATTACAGTTGATGAATATTATCAAGCAGTAAAAATGCAATTTGCAGATCAATTACCGTCTGCAACTGTAGGTTTTGGACCCGGATTTTCAAAAATGCCTTATACATCAAGTTCTGATTGGGCTTTTTCTGCTCCGGCTTTTGCAAGTTATGAACTTGATTTATTCTTAAAAAACAAAAATAAAACCGATGCAACAAAAAAACAATATGAAGCGTCATTACAAGATGAACGCGCGGCTTACATTTCTATCGCATCAGCTGTCGGTACAACTTATCTAAATATAGTTAAACTTGATAAAATGATTGAACTTCAAGAACAGATTGTTGCTGATAGAAAAACTATTTATGATTTGATGCTTTTAAGAAATAAAGAAGGTTTAACATCAACTTCTGATACTGTTAAAGCTAATAAATCTTATATTGCAGGTAATACGGATTTAACCGAATATAAAAAACAACGTTCAAAATTATTAAACCAATTAGCTGTTTTGATAGGTGAAAACCCTAACAATTCAGAACAATTAACAAGAACAAGCTATAATAATATTGATTTTTCGGGTGTAATTCCTTCTGAAATTTCTTCAGAAGTTATTATGGGACGTCCTGACTATTTAAAAGCAGAAAAAATGGTTGAAAAAGCAGGAATAGATGTAAGAATTGCCAGAAAAGAATTTTTACCGACAATAAATATTTTAGGTATTGCAATGTTTTTAGCAAACGATTTCGGCAGCCTTTGGACAACCAAAAACATGCTTGCTGCAATTGGCGGAGGACTTAACTTGCCAATATTTACAGGCGGTAAAAGAGTAGCTAATTTAAAACTTAAAAAAGATGTTTACGAAAGAGTTTTAAATAATTATTACCAAACAAATTTAACTGCTATTCAGGAAGTTAACGACGCAATGGTATCAATAAAACTTGATGAACAAAAGTTAAGCGACACAAAAAAACAAGCAAAACTTGAGCGCGAAGATTTCGGTTACAGCACAAATAAGTATAACCAAGGTACAATTTCTAAACTTGATTTAATTCAAGTAAAAGAAAATGTATTATTTACAGATAAAATGGTTGTTAACGATAAAGTAAACTGCCTTGTAAATTACATAGGACTTTACAAAGCAACAGGCAGTCAATTATAAACCTAAAAAACATACTAACTCAAAATCTTAATCATATTTTTACTTACTAAGCCGATATTTTTATATCGGTTTCTTTTTACCTTTCAGTATAACAAAAAAATAGTGGAATCATCCTGAACTGAATTCAGGATCTATCCATGCCAATAGTAACCCTAACGGGACAAATCGACATTGATAGATTCTGACATAGTAAATGTTTAGGATAACAATAGCTAAGCTGCCGAACTACTATTTGACTTTACCCCTTGAAATTATATAATTTTTTTATGGCTGAGATTTTAAAAGTTTTAAAAGGAACAAAAGATATATTGCCGCAAGATATTGATATGTGGCACTTTGTAGAAAAAAAAGCTGATGAAGTTTTTTCTCAATACGGATTCAAAGAAATAAGAACACCGATTATTGAAGTAACAGAACTTTTTTCACGCGGTGTCGGCGATACAACTGATATCGTTAACAAAGAAATGTACACCTTTGAAAAAAGCGACCGTTCAATAACACTTCGTCCTGAAAACACAGCAGGTGTCGTACGTTCTTATATCGAAAACGGTATGTCAAGATTATCAGCACCCGTAAAACTTTGGTATCACGGTCCGATGTTTCGTTATGAAAGACCTCAAGCCGGCAGACAAAGACAATTCCACCAGGTTGGTGTTGAAATGTTCGGTATTAAACAACCGACAGCTGATGCTGAGGTTATTTTAACAGCGGTAAACTTTTTGAAAAGTTTAGGACTTAACGATTTGGAAGTTGAAATAAATTCGCTCGGATGCCCAAAATGTCGTGAAGAATTTAAAACTAAATTAAAGTCAGTTTTAAAACCTTATTTAAATGAGCTTTGCGAAGATTGTCAAAACAGATATGAAAAAAATCCTCTAAGATTACTTGATTGTAAAGTAGTTTCTTGTCAGGAAATTTTTGAAAGACCTGAAATTCAAGAGGTCATTCATTCTGATTTTATATGTGATGAATGCGCTGAACATTATACAGAATTAAAATTATACCTTGACAGAATGGATGTAAAGTATGTTGAAAACAAACTTCTTGTAAGAGGTTTAGACTATTACAACAGAACAGTTTTTGAAATAAAATCAAACAATTTAGGTTCTCAAAATGCGGTAGCAGGCGGAGGAAGATACGACAGTTTAGTAAATCAACTTGGCGGAGAACCTACTCCTGCAATAGGTTTTGCTATGGGTATGGAGCGATTAATTTCTCTTTTACCTAAAAAAGAACCTAAAAAATTGGACGGTTATATTGTTTCTAACTTTACAACTGATGCGTTTATTTTTGCAGAAGAATTAAGACATCACGGTTTAAGAGTTGAAATTGATTTAACTAATAAAAAGTTCACAAAACAACTTGAAAAAGCTTCAAAAGTTGCAAAATATGCATTTATCTTAGGTGAAGATGAAATCCTTAAACATCAGATTTCTATTAAAAACCTTGAAAAAGGAACTCAAATTACCGTTGATAGAGCAAATTGCATTAAAATGCTTGATTTATAAATTCATCTAACAATTTTTCTTCATTTTCTTTTGATTTGTTATAAGTATGTTTTGGAAAACAGTCATTTGGTAATTTCATATATTTACCAAAAATAGTAGTTAAATGACTATCAAAATCTTTAACACAAGAGAAATTTAACCCTTCAAAATTTATTTGTTTTAAAGGAAAAATTGTTTCGTAATCAAAAACTAAATTTTTATGCAAATGCGGATAATCAATTGATGCAAACAATGCAGGTTTTAAAGTTTTATCGACGATTTTACCTTTTAAAATCTTTTTATCACGAATTTTTATAAATTTTCTTTCAATGTTTTTATAACTTTCAAGTACAGATTTATTTCTTTATCAGTAGATGAATAAATTAATTTCAGTAATTCTTTTTTATTATTGTTTTCAATTTTATTTAAGCTAAAACCAAATTCTGAAATATCAATATTCAAAACTTCCAGTATATTTAAAAAATTACCAAACCCCGGTAAATATTTACCTGCTTCAATTCTGCCGATATGCTTATCAGATAAACCTACCTTTTCAGCGAGTTCAGCTTGTGATAAATTCGATTTCTTTCGAAATTGTTTTATTTTTTCTCCAATAAATTTTTTATCATTATACATATCTGTACCCTTTACTGAAATTAGTACAATTATGTTGACTTTTAAACTTCGTTTCTATAACATTATTATTAATTTGTGATAAAAACATAACCTAATAAAATTTAAATTGCCGACTTGGCTAATTGTTTAGGATATTCAAATAAACTATAAAAAATAAAAAGGAATATAAATGAAAGTTAGTATAATAGTACCTGTATATAATGTAGAAAAGTATTTAAGAAGATGTTTAGATTCACTTATTTCTAATATAATAAGATTTTCCAAAAATGTTTAAAACAATACTTGATTTTTAACTGTTTATACGTTATAATAGCTTACTGTAACCGATACTTTAAGGGGTAAATTTATGGTAGAAAAAATCACTATTCGTTCAGACAGAGCAACAGATTACAAATTTATGTACAAAGGAGAAGAAGTTGTTCTTGGCGCAGGAAAAATTATTGGTATAGCTGATGGGTTAGAACACGTTGTTCTTCCGACTTGTGCTATGAAAATTATGAATAATTTAATTGTTATTAAAGACGATGTAAAAAAATAAAATATTTAACATAAAACATAATAAAAGCAATTATATGAGATCGAAAATTAATATTTTCGGTCTTTTCATTTTTAATAAAATTATCAGTAACAAACTTATCGACTTATCAATTTATTGACTTTTATTAATATATAACAATATAAATATATAAATAAATTATATTAATATTAATCATGATAGTAGTGTCAAAATATTTGTAGAAAACTCTCAAAACTATGATTATTATTTAATAACAAATTGTTTAAATTTTGTAGAAAACTTTTTATAAATTCTATAAAAAATGTTTAAAACTTATAATAATATCAATATTAAAATAAATAATGTAGAAAACTAAAACTTTTCTACAAAAAATTAACAATCTTTTCTACAATTTATAGTATAATAATCCTGTTAAAATTATAGGAGAATTTATATAAATGGAATTAAGTCAGAAATTTATAAATATTGTAGAGAATATAAAAAACTTTTGCAAAAAACATTCTGAAGGTTTGACTATACTTGGACTTGCGGTAGTATTTTATTTTATATTTTTTCACGGAATTGGAACATATTCACTGATGGATGTTGATGAAACAAGATATGTTTCAATGTCAAGAGATATGTTTTTGTCAAAAGATTTTATGACTTTATATTTAAACGGTGAATATTTCTTTGAAAAACCTCCGTTATATTTTTGGCAGGAATGTTTGTCATTTTTTATATTTGGCGGAAAGATTAATGAATTTACCGCAAGATTTCCTGTTGCGTTACTCGGATTTTTGTTTTCTTTTATTGTTTATTTTACGTCAAGAAAAAGAATTAACAGAAGATTTGGGGTATTTACGTCTTTAATTTTAGCAACATCTTTAGAATTTATAATGCTTGCAAGATATGCAATACTTGATATTGTTTTAACATTTTATATAGGTTTGGCATTGATTTGCTATTTTCAGGTATATTTTTGTCAGGAACATCATAAAAAATATTACTGGTGGGCATTTTATGCTTTCTCAGGGCTTGCGGTTATGGCAAAAGGTATTCCGGGATTTGTAATTCCGTTTGGTACCGTATTTTTTACTTCTATTATGGCTAAGAGATTTAAAGAAATTTTTAAACCTGTTTTTATGCTGCCCGGGATAATTTTATTTTCTTTAATAGTTTTGCCGTGGCATATTATAATGTTAAAAATTCATAATCCGTTATTTTTTAACGAATATATAATGAAACATCATATTCATAGATTTTTCCATGTTGCAAATGATGATATAGGAAGAAAACAACCGTTTTATTATTATTTTCTTGTTGTTTTATGGGGATTTATTCCTTGGGTATTTTCAATGATTGGAGTGTTTATTGATAAATTGAAAAACTTAGAAAAACAGCATTATATTGAAAAGATTAAAAACTTTGATTTTTATTCACTTGATAATGTACATAAACAACTTGCTCTTTGCTGGGTTTGCGCTGCGTGGATAATGTTGTTTTTCTCATCTTCAAGTACAAAACTTGTAACATATATTCTTCCGATTTATTATCCGCTGTCGCTTATTGTCGGGTTAATGTGGATAGATTATGTTGATAGGAAAAAGCATGAAAAACCTATAAATTTATCAGTTCAAATTTTTGGATGGTTTTGTGTAATTTTTGGTTTTGCTGCAATGTTTACTCCGTTATATTTGCCTGTTCAATTAGAAGACGATATAGCCGAGATGAGATGGTTTGCTTTAATATGTGTTTTAATTCTCGGTATTGGAACATTGTTATTTGTAAAATATAAAAAATATATGGGAGTTTTTGTATTTTATGTTTTATTTATGACAGTTGTTTCAGCGTTTATAACAGAAGAACTTTACGAAGTTGATTACAGATTCGGTCAGGCTGATTTGGTAGAATTTGCAACTTATGCTAAAAATAAAGACTATACGATTTCAACAGTAGGATTAAACAGAAAATATTCACTTCTTTATTATAACGATGAAAAAGTTGATTTTGGTAAAGATTTGACAAAAAATCCAAAATTAATAAAAGATGTAAATGCAGATTTAAAAAAGAAAAATAACGTTGTTATTATAAAAAATAAAGAAATGGATTTAATAAATAAACTGGATTATGAGGTTGTGAAAGCCGGCAGACGATACACAATGATAAAGGGGAAATAACAAAAACTAAATTATTAAGAAATGTAAAAACAGATTTTAAAATGGCTAAAACCCGGTTATAATGCCAGATATGATATAATATGATAGGTGAGGTGCGCTAAAGTCTTTAAAAAAGTTGCCGTAAGCACATATACAAAGCATGTGAATGAGACATAATGTCAGAAAAGATTAATTTTGGTCAGGCTTCCGGAATAAATCTAAGCGGTTTAAAAGGCGGTTTGAAGCGTGAAAATCTTAAATCAGATGAAATGAAATCTATCTTTGATAAGGTAGATACTGATAAAATGGCATTTTAGACGATAATGAAGTAAATCAATTTGCACAGAATATTGATAATAAAAAACAAAATAATTTTCTTGATAAAGACGAGGCAAAGGATTTTATAACAAATTTTGGTTTAACTTTTGGTATTGGTCGATATGTTAAATCTTTGACAAGTTTAAATAATTTAGGAAAAGCAGGAATTGAAATAACAGGAAAAACTGTTGTTGGTTCAGGAAAAGATTTAATAACAAAAGGTCAGGTTTCTATTGAAGGTGTATTATTCAACGTTGTTTATTCTTCTGCCGGTAAATTAGTATCATTAAAACCTGTATTATCAAAAGTGGGTATAAACGGTAATACTGCTACTGTAGTAAATCAAACTGCAATGAATACTGCAAAAACAGAGCTTAAAGATAGTATAGGTGTAAATACATCAGAAACAGTAGAAGTTGATGCTGACAGTTAAATATTTTCACATTAAGTTTTATGTCTAAGACCCTTGTAATTATTTCCTTTTATAAGCTTTTATTCTATACTTTTAGTAAAAGAATTAAGGAGTAAAGGGTATGAAGTTCATAATTAGAAAAGAAGATTTATTTAACGGAATTAAGATTGTTGAACGTGCAACTTCTCAAAAAGCTGTTCAACCGGTTTTATATAACATTTTAATTGAAGCTTTAGAAAATAATACAGTACGATTAACTGCAACTGATTTGGTTTTAACTGTTGTTACAACTGTTGAAGCTCAAGTGGACGAGGTCGGTAAAATTACATTACCTGCTAAAAAACTTAACGAAATTGTTTCTAAATTAGGTAACGAACTTGTTACTTTTGAACTTGAACCAAACGGTACAAGTGTTAATATTACTTGTAAAAAATCAAAATTTGATATTATAGGTATTTCAGCTTCTGAATTTCCGCCTGAAGTTTCTAATTATGAAATTGATGAAACAAAATGTTTTGATGTTGAATTAAAACCTTTCTTAAAAGCTATTAAACAAGCAGGTTTTGCTGCTGCTAATTATGAAGTAAGCAATCTTTTATCAGGTATTGTTTGTGATTTTTCTAACGGAGTCTTAGAAATTGCATCAACTGACGGTAACAGACTTGCAAGGGTTAGAGAAAAACTTACTAATGATATAGCTGAACAAATTCAACTTATTATTCCGTCAAGAACTTTGAATGAATTTATGAAAATGGGCGGATTTATTGATGATGAAACAATCAAAATCTGCAAAGATAAATCTACAATCGTTCTAAAAACAGAAAAAACTTTAACAATATCAAGACTTTTGGAAGGTCAATTCCCTAAATACAATCAGTTAATCCCGTCAGAAAGTCCAAAACAGGCAATAGTTAATGTTTCACAACTTATTTCAGCATTAGAAAGAGTTTCTGTAATGGTTAATGATAAAACAAGTATTGTTAAGATGTTGTTTGCCGATAATGAATTAACCTTGTCTGCTGATACTCCTGATTCAGGTAAATCAGAAGATAAGATTGATATTCAATACACAGCAGAAGAACTTTTGATTGCATTTAACTACAAATTTGTACTTGACGCACTAAGAATTATCGAAAGTGATGAAGTTATAATCGGACTGAATGCAAGTTTATCAGCAACCGTTCTAAAACCAAACAGTGAAGATGATTTTATTTGCTTGATTATGCCTGTACAAATTAGATAGTATAAAGTCGATAAATCTATGAGTTGATAAGACGATAAGTTCTTTAATGTTCTATAGTCCCTCCTTATTTAATTTTACGTATTAAAAGCGTGAAAGTCAATATAAAAACATTTTTAAGTTTATTAAAAAGTTTAAAATACTTCTGTAATATAAAAGAGGTATTATGAACGTAAAAACAAATTTTGGAAAACAAATAAAAAAATATAGACAGCTCAAAAATATGTCGCAGGAAGAATTGGCAGAAAAGCTTGAGATTTCACAGCAAACATTGAGTAAAATTGAGTGTGGAAAAAACTTTCTTACTGCTGATACGCTGGAAAAAATTCCAAGCATTTTAGGCGTAAATATTAGTGAACTTTTTACTTTTGAGGAATATTCTTCAAAAAATATGTTAACTGAAATCGAACAATATTTGCAGTTAATAAAGTCTAACCCTAAAAAACTTGCTTGCGTTCATAAATTTATAAAAGAAATAACATTTTTATAGTTTAGTTTTTATGCTAAAATGTTTTTATTATATTTTTAGGTTTAAAAGGAGTAGCTTATGACAACAATAGAAAAAGCTGATATAGATTGGAAAAATTTAGGTTTTGGGTATTACAAAACAGATAAAAGATACGTTTCAAATTTCAAAGACGGAAAATGGGATGAAGGCGTGCTTGTTGAAGATGAAAACATTGTCTTAAATGAAAGCGCAGGAGTATTACAGTATGCTCAAACTTGTTTTGAAGGTATGAAAGCTTATACAACAGTTGACGGGCATGTTGTTGTATTCAGACCTGATTTGAATGCAAAAAGAATGTATGATACGGCGCAAAGGCTTGAAATGCCTCCGTTTCCGCAAGATAAATTTATAGAAGCCGTTAAACATGTTGTAAAAGCTAACTTAAAATATGTTCCGCCTTACGGAACAGGTGCTTCTTTGTATTTAAGACCTTTTATGTTTGGTTCATCACCTGTTATGGGTGTAAAACCTGCTGAAGAATATCAATTTAGAATTTTTGCTTCCCCTGTCGGACCTTATTTTAAAGGCGGTGCTAAACCTATTACTTTAAAAATAAGTGATTTTGACAGAGCTGCTCCAAACGGAACAGGTCATGTTAAGGCAGGATTAAACTATGCAATGAGTTTACACGCAATTGTAACAGCTCACAAGGAAGGTTTTGATGAAAACCTTTACCCTGATGCTTTAACTCGTACAAAAGTTGAGGAAACAGGCGGAGCTAACTTCTTCTTCGTAACTAAAGATAATAAAATTGTAACTCCAAAATCAAATACTATTTTGCCATCAATCACAAGACGCTCTTTAATGTATGTAGCAAAAGAATACTTAGGATTGGAAACAGAGGAAAGAGAAATTTATTTAACAGAGTTAAAAGATTTTGCAGAATGCGGATTATGCGGAACTGCTGCTGTAATTTCTCCTGTTGGTAAGATTGTTGACCATGGTAAAGAAATTTGTTTCCCTTCAGGCATGGAAGAAATGGGACCTGTTTCTAAGAAATTATATGATACCTTAACAGGTATCCAATCAGGCAGAATAGAAGCTCCTGAAGGCTGGATTGTCAGAATAGATTAATAAAGGGGATAAGTGCCTTTTCACTTCCGCTGACACACACGATTATACAAAGAAATCGGTCAGAGAAGGAGGTGAGAGTTATGATATTGCTTGAATATTTTTTGTATATTTTTGCAAAGATATACAAAAAAACAGTTCCAATACTGGAATTACTGGAACTGTTTTTAAAACAATAACATATAGGGTACAAAGATCAAGCTCTAAGGAAGAAACATTTCTTTAGGGCTTGCCCCTATATTCACATTATTTACTATTTTGAAATATTTGTCAAGAGTTATGATATAATAAACCTATCAAGGAGAAATTATGAAACTTTTACATACAATGATTAGAGTTAAAAATGCTAAAGAAAGCATTAGATTTTATACCAAACTTTTGAATATGAAATTAAATCATCAAAAAAGATTGGATGATTGTACGCTTTATTTTTTAGATGATGAAAACGGAAATGTTCAATTAGAATTGACAGAAAATGATGAAACGCCTGAAAACGGATATAATATCGGTTCAGGGTTTGGGCATTTAGCTTTTTCTGTTGAATCATTGGATAAGTTTACCAAAAAACTTAACGATTTAGGGTATGAATATCTATACGAACCGTTTGATTTAAACGGAAAAGGTACAAAAATCGCGTTTGTGAAAGACCCTGACGGTTATGAAATTGAGCTTATAGAAAAAGTAATCTGGTGATGCTCGTCACTTTAAATTGCTCAGCTTACAAACTCATATAATAATCTTTTAAAAGCTTTGCATCAGTTTCAATATTAGGGCTTTCACATACAAGCGCACCTTTTACGTCAAACTTTTTCAATGCTTTTAATAAATCTTTGTAGTTCATATCAGAATTTTCTAAATTCAAATGACACTTTTCGCCTTTTTTTGTATACTCAATTCCAGCAAGGTGTGCGTGGAAGTTATTAAGGGCAAAATTACCCAGTTCTGTGCCAATTCTATCAAGAATTTTGCAAAATTCATCATAAGTATTATATTCACCGGCTGTTCTGGCATGGATATGTGAAAAATCTATACAAGGAAGAACCTGTTCAAACTCTTTTGAAAGCCTGATAATTTCTTCGTAATCTCCCCATTGAGTGGCTTTTCCTGTAGTTTCAGGACGAATCCAAATTTTTATGTTATTTTCTTCCAAAACATCTAAGATTTTTCTTGTCTGTGTTTTTACCTGTTCAAAAACGGTTTCTTTATCTTTACCCATATAAAAAGCTGCGTGATAAGTTATACTGTATCCGCCAAAAGCGCTTGCTGTTTGAGCTGTATCTATTATTCTTTGAACACTTGCATCTATTTTATCCGGTTCTTTGGAGTTTAAATTAATATAAAACGGTCCGTGAGCTGTTAAAACCAAATTTTTTTCCTGCTGAATTTTATTAACAAGCGCTCTTGTTTCATCTGACATCCTAACGCCGTGGACAAACTCAACTTCCATACCGTCAAGTCCCATTTCTTCTATTATTTCAAAAGCTCTCGGGTATCCGCCTTTGGCTGTAGCTAAAGGCATTCCGGCAGTCAGAAAATTTAATTTATCTATTTTATAAAAATTTTTCATCTATACTTTAACCTTAATCAACTCTTCCAAAATATCACAAGCATCAGCAACAAATTTTTGACAATGTTGTTTTTTTGCGCTGCCTTCATATCCTGCTGAAAGAACTCTGCAACAGGTTACTTTGTTTTTATTTTTAAATTCTTCGACAAAATTAGCTGCTTTTTCTCTGGCTGAAGCCTGATTTCCGAATTTGTTGTTTCTTCCGAAAAGGTATCCTAAAACTATTTGAGAAGAAGCAACCGTTCCGCAAACACAACCTGAAGACATTCCTGCTGAAAAAGTTGTTGCACATGGCAGCATATCTGATGGGCACAAACCTTCTTCTATACACGCTTGTACTATACTTTCCGAGCATGAATAACCGTTTTTAAATAATTCTAAAGCTTTATCTTTTAACATTTTTATTTCCTTTTTCTTACTTTTAATTCTTCACATAAAAATTAGCGCTTGTCAAAATTTTTGTCGGATTATCACGTGAATAAACTTTCATAACATAGTTTCCGCTGTTGTTTAGTACTATATAATCCGTGTAATAAAAAACCTGTTCCTGTCTTAATTTAACTCTCTTTCCCCAGACAATATCATAACCCAGGCGCTCATCTTTATCACCGCCAAGTTTGAAAATCTGTATTAAAGCCATTTTAGATTGTGATTTTTCAGGAAAAGTTACAATATAATAAATTCTTTCTCCCGGTTTAAACAAATTAGTATTACTTGTTGAGGTTATTGTTTCTTTTGAAAACGGGTATTTGTTGAATAAAATATAAGCTTTTTCGCTATTGCAAGCGCAAGCAAATATTGATACAAATATAATAGTAATAAAAAGAATAAATTTTTTCATAATATTTTCTATTGAAGCTGTTTAATTTTCTCTTGAACCGAATTTATCATATCTTTATCGTTGTTATGTTTGATAAATAATTTGTAATTTTTAACGGCTTCGGCATTTTTTCCCTGATATTCCAAGGCTGTTGCAAGCGCATAATATGCATAACCAAAGTTATAATTAGAATCAAGAGAAATAACTTTCTCAAAACTTTTTTGTGATTCAATAAAATTATTTTCATTAGCATAAGCCAAGCCTAAATTAAACCAACCGTCGGTATAATCAGGATTAACAATAATAGCTTTTTGATAGTAATTAATTGCTTTTGTATTATCTTCTTTGAGCTTGTAAATATAACCTAATTTTAAAAGTGTAACCGCGTCATTTGGAACAAGCTGTAATGCATCCTGGTAATTTTTAACAGCTGCATCATAGTTATTTTCTTTGCAATTTTTATCACCTTCTGCGATTAAGTCTTCGTTTTGTTTAATTGTAACAGGTGAAGAGTTAACTACAGGCTGTTTAACTTCTTTGTTATTAGCAGGTTTTTCAAATTCATCAATTGCAATTACATGAATTTCTTCATTGTCAAATGATGTGCCGGGGTTAGATTTTGGTTTGTACATTGATGAAATAAAATCGCTGTATTCTGCTGAATATATTGTTTTATCAGGGTCAATAGAAATAGCTTTTTCGTAATTTTCACTTGCTTTTGTATTGTCGCCTTGTGCTCTATACGCTTTTGCTAAACCAAAATAAACATAACCGTCAGTGTAACCGTTTTTGATGGCTGTTTTAAAATTTTCAATAGCTTTTTCATAATTTTGAACCGCAATAAGTTCATGACCGCGCGAAACAAGAGCGTTGTTTAAATTATCTTTAACAACTTTGTCATTTTTTTCAACTTGTAATTCTTGATATAAAACAATAGCTTTTTCATATTCGTTAATTGCATGAAGCGCTAAAGCTTTGTTAAATTTAACATTATAATCATTTGGTGTAACTTCAAGAATTTGGTCATAATATTTAATTGCTGAATCATAATCTTTTTTGTTATGGTAACAAAGAGCTATGTCTTTTTTAGTATTAATATCTTTAGGGTCTTTAGTTTCGACGATTAAAAAGTTTTCTAAAGCTTTATCATAATTATTCAGTGTTTTATAAACCTGTGCAATGTTTTTGTAGCCGTTAACATCGTTTGGAAAAGCTTTAATATACATATTATACTGAGTAATAGCTTCGGTGTTTTTGTTCATATCAGCAAGAAGATTTGCGTAATCAAGTCTTACAGTGTTAAGATTTGAAACATTAGCCAAAACTACCTGATACTGTTCATAAGACATATCATTTTTGCCTAAATCCTGATAAGCTTGAGCTAAACCAAGATGAGCAGAATAATTTTCAGAGTCAATTTCTATTGCTTTTTCAAGCATTTCAACAGCTTTTTCAGGTTCTTCGGTATTTAATAAAGCAATCCCGTAATTTGAAAAGTTTTTGAACGCGTCAGGATTTTTATCATAAAGTTTTCTGTAATGTTTTGAAGCGTTTTTATAATCTTTTATTGCAATATAAGAAGCCGCAAGATTTTCGCGGGATTCTGTATGTTGTGAATAGGTTTCTAAGAATGTATTATAATTTTTTATTGCACCGTTATAATCTTTTAATTGATATTGAACATTTGCGATATTGTAATAATTATATTTATACTCAGGGAAAATATCTAAAGCTTTTTCATAAGAACTAAGAGCTTCTTTATATTTACCTTGAGTTTCATAAATACTTCCGATACTAATATAAACAAAAGCATCATCAGGTTTTAGTTCAATAACTTTTTTATAGGTTTCTAAAGCTTTATCGTTAGCATCGATTTCAGAGTAAAGTCCTGCAAGTTTTGTATAAAGCATAGAATCACCGCCTGAAACGGTAATAGCTTGTTCAAGTTTAGCAATAGCACCTTTCAAATCTTGTTGATGTTCGGCAGAACAAGCTTCCTGATAAAGAGCACTTGCTTCAGGAGTCATTTGAGCTAAAACAGGAGCACCTCCAAGAGCTAAAGTTGAAATCAAGACAGTTGTTAATAAAAGCTTTTTATTTTTCATCATTCCTTAAAAACCTTCTTACCTGAATTTTATCATAAGTTCGAAAATATTTCAACTTAATAAATAAATATTTAGAAAAACAAATTTACTTAATAAAATTTTACAAAATAAACCCTCTGAAACTAACAAAAAATTCTTAAATTTGGTTTTATAACTGGTAAACCCATGTTTTTTATGTTATAATTAATAGGGTTCTCAATTTAAAATGTGTAAAGGAGTAGGTTTTATGACAACAACAGTTTCTGAAAAAGAAGTGAAAAAGGTAAAATCTAAATTTAACGATGAGTTTGAAAACTATTTGAAAGCTCAATGTACCAAAACAACTTTTAATGGTACGGAATTAGAATCATTTTCTTGGTACAAAAAAGTGCTTGGATTAGCATAACTTTTATCAATGAATTTAGTGAAAAAATAAATACCGACCTATTATGGTCGGTTTTTTAAGTGCTTTATAATATTTTGTTAAACTCTGCCGTACATATCCTCATAACGAGTGATGTCATCTTCTAAAAGAATATCTCCTTTTTGGACTTCCAGAACTTCTAAATCTTCTTTAAACGGGTTTTGAAGAGAATGAATTGCTTTTACGCCAATATCAATACTGTGACCCGGAGAAAGAATATATTCTTTACCCTCTAAAACAACTTTTGCCGTACCTGAAAGTACAACCCAATGCTCACTTCTATGGTTGTGTGATTGGACAGAAAGTTTTTGGTCGATATTCACATGAAGAATTTTTACCTGAAATCCTTTACCTTTTGCTAAGACCCTGTAGTGCCCCCATGGACGGTTGATGCTCTCGTTGTTTGCAGACATTCTATATTCCTTATTTTCTACTTCTTAAATTTATTATAATACAAAAAAATAAAAACTCTCAAACTGTTGTTTGAGAGTTTTTTCTATATGTATGAATGAAATTAATCAAGTGAACCTAATAAATTATCGGCAAGTGAGTCAAGTCCTTTTTGATATTCTGTTCTTGCAGTTTCTGATGCCAGTTTTTTTGCATCAATATTGTCAAAATGTCTAGCAATTTCTCTTGCTTTTAATAAATCGCTGAAAGGTCCTTGTAATTGAATATTTTCTGCCATTTTTCTTGCTTCGTCGCGAGTTCCGTAATCAGCTTTTATACATACTTCTTCACCTTTTATAGGATATTGAACGACTGTATATTCTTGCGGGTGTAATGGCGCAACTTTACCTCTGTCTAATTCAACAGTTCTTGTTCCGTCTGCGTTTCTTACAAAAATTCTTCCGTCATTATATTCTACTTCTGCTTTCACTTTTTTTAACGGTTCAATAACTTCTTCTTTTAATCTTTCGCAAACTTCTGCTTGATGTTTTCTGAAAAGATCAGCACGTCTTTCTTTATCTACAAAATTGCTTGTCAAATCTTCAATAAGTTTTGCTGCGCCTTGTCTTGTTTTATTTGTGATTTTAAAACCTGTAAATGATTGTGCGTTGTTTACTGAATTAATTTCCATAAAAGTAAATCCTTTCTTTTTTTTACTAACCTACGACTTCGTTAAAACTTATGAAAATAGAAAATTGCTAAATTTGGCGCTTTTGCTTAATATTTGTTTATAAACCCTTAAAACCCTTGTTATCATGGGCTTGATTTTATGTGTTTTTCTTAGTAGAATAATTGTACTTGAAAAAGGAGATAATTTATGGCACAACAATTCAATCCGCAAGGTATGAACGCTCAAAATATCAAAAAACGTTACGCTGTTTTGGTATTTATAAAAGGCTCAACAGCACCTTTAGTGCTTTATGTAAAAGATGCACAAAGTCTTTATGATGAATTGACTGCTAAAATGCAATCTCCGTCAGCTTCTTTGATTGAAAAAGAAACCGAAGGACCTTTGAAAAAAGTTTGTTTCATTTCTAATCAAATTGCAGCACTGGCAATTCAAGAAGAACAAATTATTCAGTAAATAACAAAACCATGGAAAAGATTTTATTACTAGAAGATTTAGAAAACGCCGAAAATAAAACACTATATTGTACATTCGATGAAAAAATTGAAGGTCTGGATTGTGTTACTCCGATTCATGCAGATTTATGTGCAAAGTCTTTGGGTGATTTTGTTCAAATTACAGGTCATGTAACTGGAACCTTAACTTTAGAATGTGATTTGTGTCTTGAAAAATTTAATCACGAACTCGATTTTGATATTGACGAATTATATTCTAAAAATTCACTTCTTGGCGAATACGAGGAGTCAGGACAGGAATTTGAACTCAAAGACGGGCAGTTTGTAACTGATTTAAATGGCGAAAATGAGATTGATATTTATGACTTATTGTATCAATCTGTAATATTAAACCTTCCAAATAAAAAAGTTTGTGGTATTAATTGTAAAGGAAAGAACTTTTTATCGGAAGATGAAATGACTGATCCAAGATTGGATATATTCAAAGATATTCAAATTAACCCAAAAAAATAGTTAGTAAGTACAAAAAATAAAGGAAAGACAAAATGGCAGTACCTAAGAAAAGAACGGGACATGCGGCTCAAGGCAGCAGAAGAGCTAATTGGAAAGCTACTAAGCCGGAAACAACAAAATGTCCTAACTGTGGAGAAACAGTTTTAACACATACAGTATGTACAGCATGCGGCACCTATAAAGGTCAACCCGTAAAATTAGCAGATAAAGCAGCAGCAGCGGCTGCCGCAGCACCTGCAAAGAAAACAGCTAAAAAATCAACAAAAAAAGCTGCTCCAAAAGCTGAAGAAGCAAAGGTAGAAGAAACTAAAGTTGAAGAAAAGGCTGAAGAAGTTAAATCTGAAGAATCTACAGAAGAATAATTTAAAAGTCAGAGGTGACAATTTTTATTGTCACCCTGAACTTATTTCAAAATCTCAGTAAGGGTGTTGTAATAAGTTCAGATAAACCCAAACATTGGAGAGAGAAGGATATGTCAAGAATAGCAATAGATGCAATGGGTGGAGATTATGCACCGCGAGCAATCGTAGAAGGTTCTTTATGGGCTGCACAAGAATACGGTGTAGGCTTAGAGCTTGTCGGAAGAGAAGATGAAATTAATAAAGAACTTGAAAGAATAAGAAAAATTGGTTATATTCTTTCAGATTGCGGTACAAAAGGTCATAAAAGAAGAATTAAAATAGATTTAGATAAAATTGATTATACAATTACTAATGCTTCAGAAGTTATTGGAATGGGAGAAGCTGTCGGACAATCAATCCGTAAGAAAAAAGATTCATCAATTGTAGCATCAGTCAGAGCAGTAGCAGAAGGTAGATGTGAAGCTGTTGTTTCAGCCGGTTCAACAGGTGCTGCTATGGCTGCAAGTTTGTTCGGTCTGGGCAGAATCCACGGCGTTACAAGACCTGCTATTGCAGTTACTTTGCCGACAATGAAAGATCCTGTTGTTTTAATTGATGGTGGTGCTAACAGTGATTGTACACCTGAAATGCTTGCGCAGTTTGCTGAAATGGGTAAAGCTTATGCTGAGCATATTGTTGGAATTGAAAACCCTAAAGTTGGTATTTTAAGTATCGGTGAAGAAGAAGGTAAAGGTAATGCTTTAGTTAAAGAAACTTATCCGATATTAAAAGAAATGGGTGAACAGGGTAAAATTCAATTTGTAGGTAATATTGAAGGAAAAGAACTTTTTATAAACAAATGTGATGTTGTTGTGTGTGACGGTTTTGCAGGAAACGTTGCATTAAAAGTTACCGAAGGTACAGCGTCAATGCTGTTAAAAATGATTTCAACCGAATTCAAATCTGACTTTGTTGGTTGTTTGATTGGATTAATGGCAAAACCTTTCTTAAGACGTATTTTAAAACGTATTAATTGGGAAGTTTTTGGCGGTATGTTATTATTAGGAGTAAAAGGAATCTCTGTTATTGCTCACGGACGCAGTTCGTCTTATGCAATGAAAAATGCTGTAAGGGCTGCTGTCAGAGTACTTAACAAAGATATTAATTCTAAGATAGCAGAAAATATAAACAGATAGGAATTAATTATGACAAAAAATATTAAACCGCTTAGGATTGCAGGTATCGGATATAGTGTTCCGAAAACTGTTTTAACTAACGATGATTTAACAAAACTATACGAAACCTCTGATGAATGGATTTATACAAGAACGGGTATAAAAGAACGCAGAGTTGTTTCAGGTAATGAAAATGCTGTTGATTTAGGTTATGAGGCAGCAAAAAAAGCGATAGAAAAATCAGGTTTTAAAATCGAAGAGATAGATTGTGTAATTGCAGCATCTTCAGCTCCACCTCAATTATATCCGGCGTTAGCTTGTGATATTCAGGCAAGACTTGGTATTCCTAATTATGTACCTTCATTTGATTTGACTGCGGCTTGTACCGGTTTAATTTATGCATTGCAAGTTGCAAGAGGCTTAATTGGTGCAGGTTTATACAAAAATATTTTGCTTGTTGCATCTGATAACAATTCCCGTTTAGTGGATTGGGAAGATAGAGGAACATCAATTCTTTTTGGTGACGGTGCTGGCGCAATGGTTGTAACAGAAGCGAAAGACGGTATTGATGATATTTTATCACTTGATGTAAGAGCTGATGGTTCTATTGGTCAATATATTTCCCTTAATACACCGGGTAAAAACTGTCCGCTTGTTGAACCTTGTGAAGAGCATGACTCTAAAATTCATATGGCAGGACGTGATGTTTACAAGTTTGTTGTAACAACTTTACCTAAATATGTTGATAAATGTATTGAAGATGCAGGAATGACTCCGGCTGATATTGATTATTTGATACCACATCAGGCAAACCAAAGAATTATTGAAGCCCTGCAACAAAGACTTGAATATTCTGATGAGAAAGTTATTTCAAATATTAAATATTACGGAAACACATCAGCCGCGTCTATTCCGATAGCATTAGTCGAAGGTGTTGAACAAGGTAAAATTAAACTTGGTTCAACAGCAATTCTTTGCGGATTTGGTGCGGGTATGACCTGGGGTGCCGCTGTTGTAAGACTTCGCGAAGGTATTTGCTAAGGGTAAATAATTTTTACTTTTTCAAATCTTTGATATTTAAAATTGTTTTATAAATATACTCAATTTCATTTTGCGATGCTAAATTTAACCAATCGGTTATTTTTTGTTTAATCTGCTGCGGGGATTGTTTGTGTTCGTAATTAAAAAGTTCCATTACGGGAACATTGAAAACTTTTGCGATTAAATCAAGTTTATCTGATTGCGGAAAATGAACTCCTGATTCGATTTTTGATATATGATTTGGTTCAAGCCCTATAAGTTCAGACATTTGTTCCTGAGTAAAATGATTTCTTTTTCTCAGTTCTTTAATTCTTTTTCCCAATTGTTCTTTGCAAGTCATTTTCAGCTCCTCTATATCAAAATAATACATTTTCAGTTGCTGTAAAATGTTGATATGCGATTGTAAATTGTAAAAAATAATCGTATAACGATTAAAAATACTGTAAATAGTCGATGTAAACATTAAGTTTTAACTTAAAATAGTTGTATAACGATAAGTTTTGGAGGAAAGAAAATGAAAAAATCAGGGTTTACATTGGCAGAAGTATTAATTACTCTTGGAATTATCGGGGTTGTTGCGGCAATTACTATTCCGTCACTTATCCAAAATAATAAAGCTGCAAGGTTACGCAGTCAGTTTTTGAAATCCTATTCTACAATTCAACAGGCATTTCGGCAAATGGAAGCTGATGATGTTTCAACAGATCCGTCTTCTTATGGCGATAATACTTTTTATAAAACATTTGGACAATATTTAAAAGTTGCTGTTCATTGCGGAAATTATTCGGCAAATAAATCTCCAGTTTGTTGGACCATAAATGCTCCTTATAAGACTTTAAACAATAAAAATAATGCTTATACTGATTATTTCGATAATGGACAATTCGTTTTAATGGACGGGACGAATGTTTTAATGGAGAATTATGCTAAGAGATTATATGTTTCTGTTGATTTGAACGGTTACAAAACTAAACCAAACCGGTGGGGGTATGATTTATTTACTTTTGAATTTATTGACGGCGAGTTAAGAACAATGGGAAGTCCGGGAACAACACATTCTGCAAATTTAGAAAAATATTGCAGTTTAACAGATAATAGCAGCCTTAATGGTATCACTTGTGCTCATAAAGCTAAAAATGATAGTGACTATTTCAAATGGGTCATTAAAAATATCAAGTAAACTTAAAAACCTTTACTTTACCCCTTTTTATAGTATAATTATTTCATTAAGAAGAAAGATAGTTTATTTTGAGGGATATAAGTATGACTAAAAAAATAGCGTTTGTCTTCCCGGGGCAGGGTTCTCAATCTGTTGGTATGGGAAAAGATTTGTATGAAAACTTTGATGCTGCAAAAAATGTTTTTGATACAGCGGACAAAGTTTTAGAAAAAAGTATTACAACAATTTGTTTTGAAGGACCTGATGAGGATTTGAAACAAACAGTTAACACACAACCATCTATTGTTACAATGTCAATTGCGGCATTGGAAGCATTTCGTTCTCAGTTAAATATTGAGCCTTTTGCAACAGCAGGTCACAGTTTAGGTGAATATTGCGCAATGTATTGTTCAGGTGTAATGGATTTAGAAACTACTCTAAAAGCTATTCAAAAAAGAGCTGATTTAATGGGAGCAACCAAGGGTGGCACTATGGCAGCTATTTTAAACGCTCCTGAAGGTAGTCTTGAAAACGCATTGAAAGAAGCTTCAAGTGTTGGTTATGTAGATGTTGCAAACTATAATTCCCCGGCTCAGGTTGTTATAACAGGTGATGAAGATGCAGTTACTAAAGCGGGAGAATTATTGTCAGCAGCCGGAGCAAGGAGAGTTGTTCCGCTTGCTGTTTCAGGAGCTTTCCACTCCAGATTTATGGAAGATGCAGGACATGAATTTGCAGATTTTGTTTCAGGATTAAACTTAAAAGACGCTCAAATTCCTGTATTTACAAATGTTGATGCAGAAAGTACTACATCAGCTGATGATTTTAGAGCAAAAATGCCTCGTCAAATCTATTCATCGGTTTACTGGACTCAAGCTATTGAGAATATGGTAAATGAAGGTGTTGATACGATTATCGAAATCGGACCGGGCAAAGTTTTAGCAGGGTTGGTTAAAAAGATTAATCCAAGCATAAAAACTTATAATATTTATGATAAAGAGTCTTTAGAAAACACGCTTAGCACTTTAAAAAAAGAGTTAGCTTTAGCATAAATAGGTTGGGCATTCAGCCCAACAAAGAAAAGAAAATGAAAGAATGTAGGTTAGGGTTTCTACCCCAACATAATAAGGAGAAAAATTATGACAGAAAGAAAAATTGCATTAATTACAGGCGGTTCACGCGGTATTGGTTTAGCTTGTGCTAAAGAACTTGCAGTTGCAGGGTGTGATATTATCATTAACGATATTTGTGATGCTGAAAAAGCTCAACCGGCTTTAGATGAACTTAAAGCATTAGGAGCTAACGCTTATTTTTATCAATTTGACGTATCAAATGATGAACAGGTTCAAGCAGCTGTTGATAAAATGATTGCTGAACACGGCAAAATTGATATCTTATTAAACAATGCAGGTATCACAAAAGACGGTTTATTCATACGTATGGATATGGAACAATGGGAAAGAGTTATTAAGATTAATTTAACAAGTGCATATTGCGTAACTCATGCCGTTGTTAAATATATGATGAAAGCTCGTCAAGGTTCAATTATTAACATGTCAAGTATTGTAGGTCGTCACGGTAACGCAGGTCAAGCAAACTATTCAGCTTCAAAAGCAGGTTTAATCGGTTTAACCCAAACATTAGCTAAAGAATTTGGTTCAAGAAATATCAGAGTTAATGCTGTGTGTCCTGGATTTATTCAAACAGCTATGACAGCAGAACTTGCTAATATTGACGATTATTTAGCTGCAATTCCGATGAAAAGACTTGGAACACCTGAAGATATTGCTAAAGTTGTTAAATTCTTAGCTTTAGATACAGAATACGTTACAGGTCAAGCAATTGAAGTTGCAGGTGGTTTGATGCTGTAATTGTAACAAATAATCGCGGGAATTGTAAATTTCTTGCAAAAAAATATTCTGCAAGTTATAATGTTGTAAGAAGAGTATTTAGTAGTAATACACAAATAATAAGAGGAAAAAAAAATGAGTACATTAGAAACAGTTAAAAAAGTTGTAGTAGATCAATTAAGTGTTGATGAAAAATTAGTTACACCTGAAGCTCGTTTTACTGACGATTTAGGCGCTGATTCATTAGACACAGTTGAATTAGTTATGGCTTTAGAAGAAGAATTCAAATGCGAAATCCCTGATGAAGACGCAGAAAAAATTCAAACAGTTCAAGATGCAGTTTCTTACATCGACAGCAAATTAGGTAAGTAATTATCTCACTGATTGAAATTTGAATTATTCAAAATATGTTTATATATGCGAGAGTGAGATTTTATATTTCATTCTCGCATTATTTATTGTTAGAAGGAAAAAAGGGATATCTTAAATGAATAAAAGAAGAGTAGTAATTACAGGATTGGGAGCTGTAACCCCTTGCGGTATCGGTACTGATAATTTTTGGAATGCTATGTTGGAAGGTAAAAGCGGTATTTCTTTAATTGAAAGAATTGATACTGAAAAACAAGCCGTTAAAATAGCTGCTGAAATTAAAGATACAGATTTTAATCCTGAAGATTATATGGATTCAAAAGATGCAAAAAGAATGGACAGATTTACTCAATTTGCAATGGTAGCAGCTGATGAAGCTATTGCAGATTCAGGAATTGATGAGGCTGACATTGACCCGTATAGAATCGGTGTTATTGTAAGTTCGGCTGCGGGTGGTTTCCATACATTTGAAAAAAACCACATTGCAATGATTGAAAAAGGACCTACAAAAGCTTCTCCGTTCACTGTACCTATGTTAATTGTTGACATGGCGTCAGGTCGTATTTCTATGAAACACGGTTATAAAGGCTTAAATAAAGTTGTAGTTTCTGCTTGTGCAACAGGTACACACTCTATTGGCGATGCGTTCCGTTCTATTCAATACGGAGATGCTGATGTTGTAGTTGCAGGCGGTTGTGAAGCTACTATTACAACTTTAGGTATCGGCGCGTTTACCGCATGCCGTGCGTTATCAAAAAGAAATGATGAACCTCAAAAGGCTTCTCGTCCGTATGACAAAGACAGAGACGGTTTTATCATGGGTGAAGGCGCAGGTGTTTTGGTTCTTGAAGAATATGAACATGCTAAAGCCCGTGGAGCAAAAATTTATGCAGAAATTGCAGGTTATGGCCAAACAGCTGATGCTCATGATATGGTTGCTCCTGATCCGGAAGGAAACGGTGCTTATAAAGCAATGGAATTTGCATTAAATGATGCTGATGTAAAACCTGAAGATATTGATTATATCAATCCGCACGGAACAAGTACAGGTTTGGGTGATATAGCTGAATCGCAAGCAATTGAAAAAATCTTTGGCGACAAAGATGCAAATCCAAACTTACTTGTAAGTTCAACAAAGAGTATGCATGGACATATGCTTGGTGCAACAGGTGCTGTTGAAGCTATCGTTTGTGTTAAAGCTATTACTGACGGTAAAGTTCCGCCGACAATCAATCTTGATAACCAGGATGAACGAGTTGCAAATCTTGATTATGTTCCGCATAAAGCAAGAGATAAAAAAGTTCATGTGGCACTGTCAAATTCTTTCGGATTTGGCGGTCACAACGCTACTTTAATATTCAAAGAAGTTTAATTTTTGAATAAAATATAATAAAGTCCCGTTTAATTTGCGGGGCTTTTTTTATATGAACTTTTTTTGATTAATCTCGTTATTTAATTATAATAAAAATGTGAGGTGTGAAATGAAAAAGTTTTTAATAAGCTTGGCAATTGTTTCTTTTGTGGGATTAAGTGCTTATAGTGCTGAGGGTTACGTGTTCACGGCAAACGATAAGTCAACATATTCTCAAAGTTTGCAAATTTCTAACGCACCTTATGGTGAATATTTTAAGTATTATAATTTAAACACATCTAAAATCGACGCAGAATTTATTAATCTTTCAAAATCCGAAGAAGAAAAGTTTTTAAAAACCCTAAGTAAAGAAGAAAAAGAGAATTACAAATACGTGAAAAAAGTTCAAAAGCTTATTGATAAAAACGATTGGAATAAGGTTTTTGAAAAATACCCGAACTTTTTACCTGCATATTTGCAATATTATGACCTGAATTTTGAAAGAAATAACTATGGTGAAGCTATAAGAATTTTAACAAAAATCAGGAAACTTGATGCTCGCGGTCAAATTGTTCCAAAAAGTTTGGTTGATTACTCTTTTGGAATTTTGTATTTTGCATCAGGTCAATATAATATGGCTTTAAACTATTTTATGATGTATGAAAAAACAGATGATGATTTTGTTTTAGCAAATATTGCAAACTGTTATTATATGCTTGGTAATAACACTGCTGCAATTGAATATTGTAAGAAATTAAAACATCCGCAATATCAGGATAGGGAGCTTTTGTATAATGCGTATTATAATTTGAAAAATAACGTTGAAGCAAACAAATATGCGCGTGAACTTTTGAATGAAAACTATAATTTTGATAACTTAATACGTTATACAATAACAACATCAAAAGAATCTGAAAAATTATCTTACGTTTACAAAGCCCGTGCTGTTGCGCAAAATGATAATCAAATTAAAGAAGCAAACAGAATAATTGCAGAAATAGAACAGGCAAAATTAGATAAATCAGCTGCAAAATTAACTCAATTTGTAAAAATTCCAAAGTGGAGCGAATTTGAAAAACAAATTCCGTCAAATGTAACAGCTGCCGAATTAACCCGAAAACAAGATGAATTTTTTAAAAATGCAAACTTATATTTAACAAAATACACAAATCAGCAGCTGACAAATGCGTTTAATTCTCTAAATCAGGATTATACAAACTATGTTCAAAATAAGAAAAACGAATATTACCAGCAACAGCAACTTGAAGCTCAAAAAGCTCTTGTAATAGAGCAACAGCGCAATAATATGCTTCAACAGGAAATGATTCGCGAACAGCAAATCAGAAATTATCTTGAGCGCCAGCAATTTTATTATATGTCACGACCTTACTACTATTATCATTACCGCCCGAGATTTTATGTGTGGTAGCAAAATTTCTTATTTTTTGATTTAATAATAATATGAACCTGATTGATTCTACGGTATTTAGGCAAAATGTATCAATATTATCAAATTGGGTTGATTCAACCCCTGTTAATCAGATGATTGACTCTGTTACTTATGATTTATATGAGAGTAACAATCCGTTTAGAAAAAAATTTGATAAAACAGATATAAGTAATAAAGGTTTGCGAATTGCAGCAAACACAACAACAGCGATTGGAGCAGAGGTTTTTTCGGCTTTTGCAAATCCGTATTACCTGACGCATAAAGTTACACAGATTCCTGTTTGGTACGGGAATGTTGTTGATGCTTATAAAAAAGTTGTTTCATCTGAAAAATAAAAGGAGGTTTTTGACCTCCTTTTTTTATTATAAAATTTCTTTTAAATAATTTGGCAGAGCAAATCGTGCGTTATGGTATTCTTTATTATAAATCTTACAAGTCGGAATAATTTCAGCTGCACGTTCTTCATTATAGTATTCCAAAGGTTTTACATCAACAGAGCAAAAAGCCCAAGCCCAGTATCCACCGGGGTATGTCGGGATATTTGATGTATAAGTTGAAACGATAGGGAATACTTTTTTAAGCTGCCTGTACATTTTTTTAATCTCTTCTTTATTTGCAAACGGTGATTCTGATTGGGCAACCATGATACCACCTTTTTTAAGAGAATTTTTTACATTGGTGTAAAATTCATCCGTAAACAAACCTTCTCCCGGACCCATTGGGTCTGTCGAATCAATTAAGATTATATCAAATTCATCTTTTTTATCTTTCATATATTCGATTGCGTCTTGAACAAGGATTTCAACTTTCGGGTTGTCAAGTTCACAAGAGATTGTCGGAAGGTATTTTTTGCAAGCTTCGATAACCATTCCGTCAATTTCGCAAAGAACAGCACGTTCAACGGTTTTATGTTTCATAACTTCTCTTATAGTACCGCCGTCGCCGCCGCCTATAACAAGTACGGATTTCGGGCATTTGTGCTGCATCATTGGAATATGAGTTATCATTTCATGATAATGATATTCATCACCTTCTGTTGTCATCATTAAATCATCAAGTGTTAAAACTCTGCCTAAAGTTGAGTTTGTTTCAAACACTTCAACTTTTTGGAACGGAGAATTGTCTGAAAATAAAACTTTTCCTGCCTTAATTGCAATTCCAAATCCGTTTGGAGTAATCTCGTGATAGTAACCGTTTTCTATACCGTTTTTCATTCTTATTTTTCCCTTTCAGTCTTTGTGTTATGAGATATGTAGGTTGGGGTTTCCACCCCAACTTGTAATTGTTTTGTTGGGCTGAAAGCCCAACCTACTATTCTAATTATAAAAATAGAGTTACGCAAATTTTCACGTAACTCTATGCTATCATATAAATATTTGTTTTCAAATATTTATCTATACTTTTACTCGTAAATTGTTTAATAAACAACCATAAATGATTTTAGCATACGACCTGCTCCATCACCTTTTAGTGACACTACTTCAATGTTGTTTTTATAATTCATAGAAGTTGAGCTTCCGCCGTCAAATGCCATTGCGCGGTCAAGTTTCAGATCTTTGCATAGTTTTTGAACTTCGTATAAATCCATAGGATTATCGTCTGTAATAATCAGAATATGACATTCATCAGTGCCTTTTAAACCTATGATTGTTCTTGAGGTTTTATGAAGAACTGATGCGGCTTCTCTAATTACTTCGCCTTCTGTGTTTTTTACTATAAACCCTTCTTCTTCCATGCGTAATTCAGGCAGAATTAATGGTCCGCCTTGTGCTGATGTGATAAGTGAACAGCCAAACGGTACTTCTGCTTTATGTGAAACTATTTCATATTGAAATTTGTTTCCGCATTGCATAACCCTAAATTCAGAACGATTTAATACGGTGTTCATATTTTTTCTGAAAAACGGGTTTGCAAGAAGTGCACTGTTAAACATAGGGTCAGCCGATGTCATTCTGTCAGTAACAACATAGGATATTGTTTTTCCGTTTTTAGGGTCAAAAAATCCCGCATTAACCGTAAGTGTAGCTCCTGCTTTAATGTGTGCTTCGCGGTTTGTAATAAGGTCTTCTGAGGCTATAAATTTGATTTTTTTCTTTATTTTTTCACCTTTTAAAGTAATGTGATAAATTCCGTTATCTTTGTCAATATTTATGTCACCAACAGCAAACGATGGTGATACACATAAAAATAATAAAGCTAAACTTAAAAATAATTTTAATTTTTTCATATTATAAATCCTTTGATTTGTAGAATGCACAAATAGCAGCTGTGAATGCTAAAATTGGAAAAGTTGAAGTAATATATGGAGATAGAATTTCTTTTTCTGCCAAAAGGTCAAAAAATGGCAGGGTTATATAATAAACAAATATGCAGCCGATTGCAATTGTAAACCCGACTAAACGTTGTTCTCTCGGTTTGCTGAAACCTAAAATACAACCTAAGATTGCCAATAATATACATACAAGCGGATGGAAAAATCTTTGTAAGTATTTATTTAATGTTCCGTTGTATTCTTCTGAAAGTTTTTCTTGTTTTAGCAGTTTTACGTATTTTGCAAGGTCTTTATTATTAATATCACGTTCTTTAACGTTAGAATAACTCATAAGTGTATACGCGTTTGTTGCCGCTTCTCCGTTTAGAATGTTCATTTTATCAATATGTCTTATGTCAAAATATATTCCGTCATTAGAAATTCTATAGTTTGTAATATCTTCAAGAACCCATTTATCATCATAAGCAGTTCCTTTTTTAGCGGAATAAATATTGGAAAGCTGGTGAACATCTTGATAAACTTCGTTTGAAAAATCAAGCACCATAACATTTTGTAATTCTCTTTCAATAGATTTAGATACCACAACTGCAACCAGCGGATGTCCTGTATCATCTTTTTGAGTATAAATATACTGAGAAGTTTTCAATGCTCCTCTGATTGCCCTCATTTTCTCAGCAGCCATAGGGGTTCCTTTATCCCCTGTTATAAAGCACAAAAATGTAAAAATAATACTTAACGCAACAACAGGAGCAATAATTCTCGGGAAAGACATCCCAACGGCTCTAAAAATTGTCAATTCAGAATCCTTACTCATTTTATCAAAAGTAAATAGAGTTCCTAATAATAACCCTACGGGGAAGGCTTTATCTAAGATTTTTGGCAATTCATAGAACAAAAGCAAAAGTGCGGTTTTTAATCCGTATTCACCTGATAAAGCTCCTCGGATTGTACTTAATAAAGTTTCAGGTGCAATCCAGACAATCGTAAACAGTAAAATTGTAACACAAGAAGCAAGTGTTACCTGCTTAAACATATATCTGTCGTAAATAGTAATTTTAGGTAATTTGAAATTCATTATAAAGTGAAATCCTTTCCTAAATAGAACTCTTTAGCGACAGGGTCAACTGCGACTTCTTCGCTTTTACCTTGAATTTTAATTTTACCGTCAAATATAACGTAAGCTCTATCGGTAATAGATAAAGTAGCTTTCGGGTTGTGGTCAGTGATAAGTACGCCTAAGCCTTTTTCTTCCGATAGTTTTCTGATATTGTCTTTAATTTCTCCGATTGCAATCGGGTCAATACCTGTAAAAGGTTCATCAAGAAGGATAAAATCAGGGCTTGCCGCAAGTGCTCTTGCAAGTTCTACACGGCGTCGTTCTCCGCCTGATAATGAAATTGCCAATGCGCTGCGTAATTTTAAAACACCAAATTCTGATAATAATTCTTCAAGTTTTTTCTTTTTTTCGCATTCGGTTAATTTATCGTTCATTTGCAAAACTAATTTAATATTATCTTCAACCGACAAGCTTCTGAAACTTGATGCTTCTTGCGGAAGATAACCGATACCTGCTTTTGCTCTTATATGCATCGGCCATGAGGAGATTTCTTCATCGTCAAGAGTAATACTGCCTTTATTAGGCTTAACAAGTCCGACAACCATATAAAATGTAGTTGTTTTACCTGCTCCGTTCGGTCCTAAAAGACATACAACTTCACCTTTGTTAATGCTGAAAGATACATCATTAACAACGCTTCTGTCACCATAGATTTTTATTAAATTCTTTGCCTCTATTCTCATCTTATCCCCTTACATTCTTAATTTTATTGTACTTGAAAAAACCCATAATGCAAACTTTTCAAATATAAGTTATGTATTATTATAAAAACATTAAGAATTGTAAAAGATACCTGAGAAAATGTTATTTTAAAAGAAAATTTGGGTACATATAACATGTACACACAAACTTTTTTTCTTTTTCTTTATTTTCTCCTACATAATAACCTTTTTCAAAAAAGCCGTCCCCAAAACGGCTATTTATTTTTGCAGTTGGTATTAACGGTGTCATCTGAAAATTTATACCTGTAAGGTTTTACTCTGTCATCGTCTTATTGTACATGGGTTAATATAAATAAATCCTTCCCCATCATGTTTTGTTCGTTTTCGCTATTGATATCTACATAAATATTATAATTAGGTTGAGTTTGATTACACATTGTCGTAAATATAACGTATAAAATTTCGTCTATTGAAATACTGTAAAAATTTGCCGAGACATTAAATATCGAGGTTTACGAGCTTTAAATTTATCAACTGTTTAAACCTGCAAAAGAAATCAAAGAAAAACTTATTACTGTTATAAGTTCAGACGAAAAACCTCTCAGAATGTTTTATAGGTTTTATGTGAGTGTTAAATAATTACACCAAAATCTGTGTTAAATCATCCTCTAACAAGCTTTTTTGGAACTCTTCGCATTCGATTATCAGTTCAAAAATCTGCGCGTATTTTTCGCTGTGCAGAACCTTTGTAATATCATCAATTCCCAAAAATTCTATCATATAAAACGAAGAATTACTTTCCAAAATTCTTATAAATCCGACCTCTTCATAAAGTGATAACAGCATTTCAAACACTTTGACAGATTTACCCAAAAAGCTTGAACATCTTACCAGTTCAACTTTTCCGCCGTTATTATGAGCTGCAAATTTTAGCATTCCGTTAAAAGTTTTCAAAAACTCGACTTCATCAAGAATTTTCGGCTCATAATTCATAAAATGAACCCCTTTTGGCTGAGCTTTTTCCAGTATTAAATCCAAAGTTTTTCTATCTGACGGGTAATCAAAAAACATTACAACGTCACACATCGGAATATCCTGACGGGTAAAGACTTTTGAGCTTATTTCACTGTATGGTTTTATGGTATCTAAAATATACTTACTTTCCGCAAAAACTTTTATATTTAATTTTGAAGATTTAATATAATCGTTTACGTTAGGTAAAATCCCTGTTTTGTTGCGGTTATCATAGATTTTATACGAACTTTGCAATGCCGGCTCTTCATCAGGAATAGCATCTGAATGAACATCATCAATGATTAGTTGTACAGAGATGTTTCCGTTATATTCATTAATTTGCGGGTGAAAAGCCAAATCAAGTGTATCTCCGTTTGATAACGGCGCACTGCTCATCTTCCACCAGATTGCGGTTAATTCTATCGCCCCGTTTGTTACTGTCAGGCGCAGGTGTGATTTATCTGAACCCATTATGCGTTTTTCCGAAATTTTCATATTGTTCATCGCAAAAACAGGACTCGGGTTTGATGCCCCGAACGGTTCAAGCTGTGAAATCTCTTCAACAAGTTCAGGTGTAATATCTTGCGGCTCAACCATTAAATCTATTTTTACAAACGGTTTCAGTTCTTTTTGTGAAGTATATTCTTTTACGGTTTCATTTAGTGCTTTTTTAACAACCTCAAACGGTGTTACAGAACCTGTAAAACTTAAGCCTGCCGCTAATGTATGACCGCCAAATCCGTCAAATAAAGGTGCATTCGCATTTATTACATCATAAAGCGGAACCCCTTCAATACTTCTTGCAGAACAGCGGAATTGGTCTTTTTCTTTAACGTAAGACATTAAAAACACAGGCTTGTAGTATTTTTCGACAAGTTTTGAGGCGACAATCCCGATAATTCCGATATGCCAAGCATCACTAAACAAAACAATCGCAGGATTTTTATTTCCTTCTTTTTGAACCATTTTGTCTGCTTGTTCAAAAATTTCAGCACAAAGCGTCTGGCGAACTTTATTTAATTCATTCAAAGTTGTTACAGCCATTTCAACTTCTTGCGGATTATCGGAAATCAAAACTTTTAACGCCGCATCAACGGTATCAAGTCTTCCTGATGCGTTAATTCGCGGAGCAATCCCAAATGCTATATTTTCAGAGGTTATTCCGTTTGCAATATTATATCCTGCGCTTTCTAACAATCTTGTTAAGCCGTTATGTTTTCCTCTTGAGATTAACTCTAATCCTTTTGTTACGAGATATCTGTTTTCACCCAATAACGGTACAACATCAGCTACTGTACCGACAGCTACAAACGGTAAAATCTCATATACAAACTCTGTTTTTTCGTATTTTGTAAGTAGTGCCTGTGCAACTTTAAACGCAACTCCGCAGCCTGCAAGATATGTTAAATACTCAATCTGCTTTGCGCTTAGTTTATCATCTAATGCGTTAGGAGCTTTCGGATTAATTATCGCGTAAGCTTCAGGTAAAACCTCAGGTGCTTCGTGGTGATCTGTTATAATTACGTCAATAACCTTGAAACTATTGATAAATTTTACCGCATCCACATCAGAAATACCGCAGTCAACAGAGATTAGAACTTTAGGTTTAACAGTTGTCATAAGCTTTATTAAAGCCTTTTTGTCAAATCCGTGCCCTTCGTTTTCTCTATCGGGAATAAAATAATGAACGTTAGCGCCTAAAAATTTCAGAGTTTTATACAGAACAGAAGTTGATGTAACTCCGTCAGCATCAAAGTCCCCATAGATAATAATAACTTCGTTATTTTCAATTGCACGGCAAATTCTTTCAACCGTTTTTTCCATATCGCAAAATGCGTTAGGTGAAGTTAATTCTGTTTCAAGCGGGTGAAGAAATTCGTAAATTTCTTTGCCCGTTTTAATTCCGCGTGATATTAAAAGCCTTTTTATAAGCGACTTTTCACCTGTCGCAGTACTATCTAAAACCCATTCTTTTTTCATTTTCCCAAGTCCTTTATAAAAATAATAACATAGAAATACGTAAACATATGTAAACTTCTTTTTCTTTCCTAAAAAATAAATTAAAATGTTTTAATAAAGTTGGCAACTATACTTGTGGAGGAAAATTATGAAAAAAATATTAAAGATTTTTGCAGGAACACTTTGTGCGATGGTAATTTCAATGGGTACAGCTATGGCAGAACCAACATTTACACCGTTAAATTTTGACGACAGTTCTGCGGTTAAACCGGCAACAACTAAAACAACAACTTCAACTTCTGCAACACCTAAGGGTACTGATTTATTGTCACCAAGTCAGGTTGTGGCAGGACAAAAAATGCATAATTCTATTTTAGATATTGATAATGCTCAAATAGAATTGAGAAATAAACTGTTAAATTATAAAACCCAATACGCAGAAGTCGACAGCCGTTATCAGTCAACAAAAGAAGAACGAAAAGCTGCTAAAAAACAAGTAAAATATGCTGAAAAGAAAATTAAAAATTTAGATAACGCGAAGAAAAAAATAAGAAAAAATTTCCAAAGAAATATGAATATTTAATAAAAATTTTTATTTAAAGGAAGGTAAACTGTCTGTTTATAATAAGCAGGCAGTTTTTTTATAAAAAAGACTTGATTTTAAAAAATGTTTATAGTACATTTGTTCATGCGGAAGTTAGTTCCGTGCCGAAAAACATAAGGGCTGCTAGCTCAGGTGGTTAGAGCGCACCCCTGATAAGGGTGAGGTCGGTGGTTCGAGTCCACTGCGGCCCAGATTAAAGAAGGTTCCCCTCGGGAACCTTTTTTAATATTAATAGTTAGAAAGTATAAAAGGGATTTTTATGAATGATTTTTTCAAAAAATATGTAAATTTTAATTTCAAATCGACCGCAATACTTATTGTGCTTACAGTTGCTGTAATTTTTGTTTTGAAGCTTTGCGGAATAAATGAAATCCCTGAAAACAGTTTACTTGAAAATACCCAAATAATTGTATTAGCGGGGGGGGGACTTTATTGTTTATTTTCTAAAATCAACAAAGAATATAAACCGATAAATATATTCTTTGCATTGATAATTTTCTTGCTTGCAATGCGGGAAATAAGTTATGGAAGAGTGTTTTTTGCACAAATTCCGGGAACAAATGATTTTTATCACTGGTCACATTACAAATACGGGTATTTAGCGCATATAATTATTGGACTTTATATTGCGGGAACTTTTGTTTATGCATTGTTAAAGAAAGTTTTTATAAAAATATGGGAAGTTTTACAAAAAACACAGGTTCCGTTTTGGAATGTGTTGTTATTATTAACTGCAATACCTGTTCAAATGCTTGCCGAAAAACGTTTTCATTCTACTTTGGTAGAGGAAATGACAGAATTATTGATGTATTGTTTAATTGTGTATATGGTGGTTTTTTATAATAAGTCATTGCAGAAAGGATAATATTCGGACAGGATTTATTGATTGTGGTAAAATAATAGTTGGGGCGTTAGCGCAGTTGGTAGCGCACGACACTGGCAGTGTCGGGGTCAGGGGTTCGAATCCCCTACGCTCCAA
>CAMDYM010000004.1 GCA_945910425.1 uncultured Candidatus Melainabacteria bacterium
AGTGGGTAGGGTGCAATTTTTTGCACCGAAAGATGCTCATCTAACTAAGCCAATAATAATTTCAACTTCTCTCCACTTGGAAGTTTTTATCCTTTTTATATCCTTGCTGAACTTCAAACCTTGTCCGAGCTTGAGGCTAAATCCCCACATATTAACAGGAAAAAAGGATAAGAAAAAGTATACGAAAAGGATAAAAAGGATAAATTTTCTTAAAATCAGGGAAGTGGCTAAAATTAAAACAACACCTAAATTATACCAACATTCCCCCTTTCAAATTTATCCGTTAAATTATAATAAGTTTGAATAAATTTGGGTTATTAGAAAAGCTGGGAATTGAATTTAACACTGATAAAGCATCAAAAGTTTGTTGGGATAATACAACATATCAAGGTCACGATTATTTAAAATATTATGAGCTGTTTTTAGCACCGATAAAAACTCAAAAATTCACGCTGGTAGAACTTGGCTGCTTTACGGGTGCATCGTTAAAAATATGAAAAAATACTTCACAAAAACAAATATAGTTGGAGTAGACCTTAATCCTGACTTAAAAAGATTAGAAGAAAAAAGAATTTCATTTATATGTTTGGATGCAGTTTCTGAGAATTTGCCCGAAAAATTAGAATCCTACAAAGATTCTATAGGAATAATCATTGATGATTGTTCTCGCGCCTGGGGAGAGCAGAGAAGATCGTTTGAAATGCTTTTTCCAATGTTGCAATCAGGAGGCTTACTATATTATAGAAAACTTAGAATGCGGTTCTCTTGGTGCGTATCCGTCTTATCCGCCAAAAGTTCTTGATGCCCAAGTTTTTTGGGATTATGCAATGGATAGAATGAAAATTTTAAGAGTTTCCGAAAATCGAAACCAAATAGCTTACAGACCGTTTTTTAATCAATTACCGCCGCACATTCAGGATATTGAATTATCAATCGATATGGCAATTGCAATCCCCGGGTCAATAATATTCAGAAAGAAATAAAATTATTAAACTTTCATGTAAATATTAGGTAAAACTCTTACAAAACCGTTTCTTTGAATGATTTCATCAACACGACCTTCATCAATTTCACCTGTCACAAATAAACTCCCGTTTTTAAGATTCGAAGCCGCAAAGCTCATAAAACTGTCAACCTCTCTATCGGTAAAATACTCAAGAATATTACGGCATAAAACGACGGTATTAGAATCATCTTTATGATTTTTCATAACTTCAAACATATCACCTTGATGAAAATTTACTTTATCTATTAATACAGGCGAAGCACTGTAAGTCTTAGAATTTTCTAATGTATTATTAAGGATTTCAAGCCCTTTATCTGATTTGAGTTTAAAATATTTACCCCAATCTATATTTCGATTTTTAAAGCTTGTTAAATCTTTATCATCCATGTTCAATAAACCGCTGTTTGCAGCCTCGTACATATTTTTATCAATATCATAAGCTTCAATCGGGAAAAATTTATCAAGATTTTTATAATTTTCCAACAATGTAATAATTTGAGTATAAGCTTCAGAACCATCAGAAGACGCAAACTGTAAGATTTGAACTTTATCTTTATCATTAAAATGTTTTACCATAAAATCAGTAAACCGATTCCAATCCAAATCAGCCCGAAACATTTTAGTTTTGGTTCCAATGCCGTTACCGTTTTCATCTCTATAATAACCGTTATTTGAGGTAAAATAGCAATAATTAGGACAGAAATTTATGTTCATATAAGAAATAAACCTTGTAAAATATAAATTTGCTATAAAACGCAGGCGCGGATGAGTAAACTCATCCGCGCCACAACTTTAAATATCCTTACTTTTTCTTACATCCGCAATTACATTCACATGGTATCGGCATTGGCGGACGTTTGTGCATGCCTGCCTTATGTCTTTTAGCAAATTCCTGTCTGTGTTCTTGTTTTAGTTTTTCAAGTTTTTTCAATTGTTTATCAGTTAAAATTGCTTCAAACTCTTTTTTATCTTGAATACGTTGTTCTCTAAGCTGTTGCCTTAATTCCAAAACTTCTTTATCTTTTTGTTTTAATTGTTCAAAGATTGGTTTAGCTGCTTCCATTTGTTTTTCGCGAAGTGCTTTTACCTGCTCTTTTTGCTTGTCTGTTAAGTTTAGTTCTTCCTCAAACTTTTTCATATCAAAACAAGGTGGTCTGTGCATGCGCTCAGGATGCGCAAATTCAGATCCGGGTTTTTGACAACGTTCAATAGGACATGGTCGCTGTTGAACCGGTTGTGTTGTTTGAACTGCTTCATTTGCAAATACCGGAACTGAACATGAGATTGCAACTACGCCTGCCAATAGTAATAATTTTTTCATTTTTTAATCCTTTCATTAGCCTCTACATAAATATAACGAAATCAAAAAACTATTGTTCATTTTATGTTATTATTAAAATATCGGGAGGGTTAAATGAAAGATAAAAAACAGGTTTTAGGAATTTTTATAATACTTTTTATTGCTTTTATCTTAAGGCTTTTATATATTAATACAGAATTTTGGTATGATGAAGCATGTTCTTGGTTCACTGCAAAACAAGATTTCCCGTTCGGGATTATTGGTAATCTTTTGCACTTAGACATGCAACATACACCTGTTTATTTCTTTATTTTGCATTTTTGGATGAAAATTTTTGGCGACAGTGAGATTGCAATAAGAAGTCTTTCATTAATTTTTGGAATACTTTCTGTTCCATTAACCTTTATTGTTTCTAAAAAACTGTTTGATAAAACATTTGCCACAATTTCAACGGCTATAGTCGGAGTTTGCCCGTTATTGGCATTTTTCTCCGTTGAAGCAAGAATGTACCCTCTTACGGTTTTTCTTGTTTTATTATCCTTAAATTTTCTTGTTGATTTTGAACAAAAAGGGGATAAAAAATCGTTAATTAAACTTATTCTATCAAACATTTTAATTCCCTACACACTTGTTGGCGGAATCTTTTATAATATATCACTTGCAATTTGCTACGGAGTATATTTATACAAACAAAAACAAGACTCTTTTTGGTTATATTTAAAAGGATTTTGCATAGAGGCAGTGTTTTTAATCCCGTATATTATTCTAATTGGGTATTACGCAAAAATGCGCTCGTTATTTGTAATAAGGCATGAAGGGGAATTTGCATTTTGGCAAATGATAGAAGTTATCAGAAACTTTTTCTCTTCAACCATTGTCGATAACCCGTATTGGCCGACACTAAATTCATACGAAATGACGCCTGCTCTTATTTTATTGGTTATAATTCCATGCGGGTACTTTTTATACGGGTTATTTAAAGGATTTGTTAAATCTTCAGGATTTCTAAAAAGCTTGTATTGCTTATTTTTCTTAAACTTTATTTTAGCGTTAATTTTTGCAATATTGGAAGTTAATATTTTTACAATGAGATATATCTTATATCTTCTGGCACCGCTATTTATATTATCTGTTAACGGACTAATCTCAAACCTTACTAAACATCATTTAGCTATATTTTTAGCATACTTTGCGTTAACTGCAATAAGTTTTAACTTTCAATACGCTAAGAAAATAAAAAATCTAAAACATATGGCACTATCAGCTGTCCGAGAAGAATCACAAGCTTTAGGACTTACAAATAAAGATATTATAATAGAACCTTTCGCATCTGACGCGCCTTATTATTTCAGATTTTTGGATTCTGTTAGAATGCATAATTTTGATTTTCACAAAGAATTGAGAAACCCTTATAACAGCAAGTATTACGATATTGAACAACAAAAACTTATGGATAAAGATGCAAAATACGGAGTAATTTATGATTCTGTATTTGCAGAGCACTGTTTTTCCAATAATTTTGTTGATTATTTCTTAAACAACGTTAATAATAAAACAGAATCAGGGCGATTTGTACTTATTGCACTTTACGGTGAAGACGGAAATAATATTGTACCTATAGAAGACTTAAGAAATTCAGTCAAAAACATAACAGATGTCAAAAAAAACAAAGTACAAATTATGCTGCAAAAATACTTATATGATATATTATTTTTACTTGAAAGAGATTTTACTTTCATCCAAAAATATAAAAAAGGCAATTTTACATATATTCTATACCAAAAAAGATAAGGCAAAAAATGAAAAAATTTATTATAATTATAACTTTATTTATCAGTTCAGTCAGTGTACTTGCAAACGAAGAAACAATCTGGCAAAAAGTTTGCGAAAACAATTACATAAACCCTGACGGCATTGTCGGAACAACTGATATTTACGGATTCTCGTTTATTATAAAATCTTTTAACAAAGGTCAATATGAACCCGTTAACGGAAAGAAAATTCTTTATACCTTAAGTAATTACACAATTGACTGTTCTAAAATGAAATATAAAATAGGTGTAATAGATTCATACGGGTATCAGGACAATTTTATAAACGGGGATTACAACAGATACGCAAAGTTCCAACCGATAGCAGAAGGAACGGCAGTCAGTGAAGTTGCAAAAAAGCTTTGCAGGGGTAAATAAATCAGTTATGATATAAATTACCACAATCAGCATTAAAGCACAAAAGAGGCGGAGCCGAAGGCTCCGCCTCTTTTGTAAAACCTTATTATGCTGCTACATCAAGTTTTTTACCAACTTCCGGAGCTGTAGGAGCTTTTGGAGCTTCAGCTGTCGGAGCAGTCTTAGCTTCTTGCGCTTTTGAATCAACTTCAGGCTTTGGTGCAGTTGCAACAGGTGCGTTTACTGCAGGTTTTGATGAAATTTCTACTGTATCTTTTTCCGGTGCATTATTGATAACCGGAAGAGTTTTTATAAATTCTTTCATAAATTCATCAACCGGCATTTGACGTGTGCCGTTTTTATCACCAACAAGAGTAACAATACCGTTATTTTTTGTTGCTGAGATGTGTTCTCCGTCTTTTGTTGTGTAATTTACCGTTGTGAACGGTTTAACTGCTGAAACTGAATCTACCATATCTAACCTTCTTTCTTTTATATACTTATTATGAAACATAAAGATGAAAAATAATAAAAATTGCTAATTTCACGGTACATTTTTTACATTTCTTAATTTTCATGGTTTAATTAACTTATGATAGAAATAATGATTTTATATGTCTTATTACAACAAGATTTAACAATGTACTCTATCCATAAACGAATCGGTGAGTACTTTGTGGCATATTCAACCCCAAGTTTCGGGGCAATAAAACCGGCTCTTGTCAGGTTAGAAAAATCAGAATGCATTACATCATCTAAAATTATGTCAGATGGCGGAAAATTATCAGTTTTCTATTCAATAACAAAAGACGGACTAAAAGAGTTGAAAAAACTTTTAGTAAAACCGTTTTCAACAAACCCACTGCAATTTTTATCGGATGCAAGGGTTAAAATATCTTGCGCATCTGTCTTATCTACAGAAGAATATAACGAATTACTGTTAAATATAAAATCAATCGCACTTCTGCATAAAGTTAACGCAGAACAAACCTTAGAAGATGAATACACACCAAAAGATTTTTATCAAAAAATCATATTAGATAATACAATTTGTGAATACAAAAACTTTATTTCAATGGTAGAAGGATTGGAAAAGAATAATGCCCGCAATAGTTAACAGCGTTATAGAAGGTTCAATAGCAGAAGAATTAGAAATTCAAAAAGGGGATGAACTTCTTTCCGTTGACGGCAACAAAATGCTTGATATGATTGATTATAACTTTTATATGAAATCAGAACTTATAACAGTTGAAATAAAAAAAATAAACGGCGAAATTGAAGAAATCGAAATAGAAAAAGAGTTCGACGAAGACTTAGGAATTGTCTTTGAAAGCGCTGTATTTGACAGGATTAAGCCATGCCTTAATCATTGTATATTCTGTTTTGTAGACCAACAACCAAAAGGATTAAGAAACACTTTATACATAAAAGATGATGATTACAGGCTGTCATATCTTCAAGGAACATATATTACCCTGACAAATTTTAAAGATGAGGACCGCGAACGAATTAAAAGAATGCACTTAGGACCGTTTTATGTATCGGTTCACACAACAAACCCCGAACTTCGCGTAAAAATGCTCAGAAACCCCAATGCAGGGAAAGCTTTAGAAAATTTAAACTGGTTTCGTAAAAACAAAATCCCGTTCCACGCTCAAATCGTACTTTGCCCGGGAATAAATGACGGAACGGAGTTAGACAGAACCCTGTCAGATTTAGCAAAACTAAAAAACACTGTATTATCTGTTGCAATCGTTCCTGTCGGAATTACACAGTTCAGACCAGATGGTGAGTTAAAACGAGTTGATAAAAAATGCGCAACAAAAACTATTGAAATCGCTTCAAAATATAAACGAGTATGCTGCTCGGATGAGTTTTTCCTACTGGCGGAAAAACCAATCCCGCCTGTAAAATACTACGGAAACTTCTGCCAGCTTGATGATGGCGTCGGCTCATTAAGGCTTACTCTTGATGATTTTTACAAACAAAAGCTTCCAAAAAGTATCTCAAAACCTTATAAAATGGTTTTTGCCTGCTCTTATGCCGCTAAAGATATGCTGAAAGAAGTAGCCGAAAACTTAAACAAGATAAAAAATCTGACAATAGAAGTTCACCCCGTAAAATCAGAATACTGGGGACAAGATATTACCGTTGCAGGACTTATAACAACAGAAGACCTCATTAGAACAGTAAAAGATGTTGACTGCAACAAAGTCGTAATCCCGTCTGTGATGCTGCGCCCTTATACAGAAGACTTTTTAGACGGCAAAAATCTTGACTACGTCAAAACTCAGACAAAAAAAGACTTTTTCGTGCAACAAAACATTTATTCTCTAAAAGAAGTCATAGATTTTATAAACACACTTTAATCTTTTTCAAACCCTACTAATTCATCTAATGAAACATTAAACACCTGTGCAAGTTTTATAAAAGTGGTAAACCCGATAGTTTCCTTACCCGATTCTAATCTATTAATATGCTCTCTTGTTCTATCCGTTAATTCTGCAAGATATTCCTGAGAATACTTGTTTTCTATCCTCAACCTGCGAATATTTTTCGCTAACCGCTCCTGATAAGTATTTATATCTTGCATATTTTGATTATACGTGTATAATATAATTATTCTGTGATAAATACCGCACATAAGGAGGTAAAATGAATTTGCGAAAAGGGTTTACATTAGCTGAGATTTTAATCACCCTCGGAATTATAGGTGTTGTTGCGGCTATTACTATACCTAATTTAATGACAACATATAAAGCACATGTTATTCATAAAAAATTGATAAAGTCTTATTCTGTTATACAGCAAGTTGTGAGAATGATGAAATATGATGATCTTGAGCCAGAGATGTATATTGCTAATTCTAAAACTCCATTTTATAAAACTTTTATAAAATATATGAGTGGTGCAACTGATTGTGGTTCAGGATATGTTAATAAATGTTTTTCAGTCTGGGATTATTATATTAACTCCGGTTGGAGCCCCGCAACTATGGATGATGGTTGTATTATAAGTGCAGATGGTATTATATATCTATTTGAAAATATGTACCACACATCAACTGCAAATTCTTTATTGATTACTGTAGATATAAATGGTTATAAAACTAAACCAAATAAACTTGGTATAGACATGTTTGTTTTTGAGTTTGTTAATGGAGAGTTTAAACCTTATGGAGCTCAAGGAACAAAGGCATCATCTGAACGTACCAAGAGTACATATAAAGTTCTTAACGATCCTAATTATATTAAATACTTATTAAAAACCGTTAAGTAAATTTATTTACGGCACAGGGTCATATCCTCCGGGATTTCCGGGATGACAACGGCAAATTCGTTTTACCCCGAGCCATAGGCCTTTTAAAACTCCGTATTTTTCTATTGCCTGTTTTGTATACTCAGAACATGTCGGATAAAATCTGCAAACCTTCGGGGTGAATTTTGAAAAATACTGATAAACTTTGATAAGTGATAAAATTATTTGTTTCATAATTTACCCCTAATCTCCGACATAAGCATCCCCTATTGTATCTATCGCTTCAACCTTAATATCTGTTATAAGTTCAGAATAAGAGATTACAACAATTGTCGGAATATGACGCTCTAATAGCTGATATAACGGAAGTCTTATTCTTGGAGAACAAAGTACAACAGGCTGGCGTCCGCAAGTTTGGTGCGCACGAAGAAGAGTTGTAGCCGTTGTTTCAATAAGTTCCTGCACCTGAACAGGGTTAAGCAAAAACATTGTACCTAATTCTGTTCTTTGGCAAGAATCATCCAGTATTTTTTCCCACTCAGGAGAAAGAGTCAGTGCGTACAAAACTTTATCGGATTGAACATTAGATAAACAAATTTGACGACCTAATGCCGCTCTTAAACGTTCAGACAGAATATCAGGTTCTTTTGAAAATCTTGCATAATCACAAAGTCTTTCAAATACAAAAATAATATCCTTTATAGAAACTTTTTCTCTGATTAAGTTAACAAAAATCTTTCTTAAGTCACTTGTTGAAATAATTGTCGGAACAAGGTCGTTAACAAGAGTAGGGTCTTGAGAACGTACAAGTTCCATAAGTTTAAGAACATCTGTTTTTGTCATAACATCGTCAACGTGTTTTCTCACACATTCTTGCAAGTGAGTAACAATAACATCTGTAGCATCAACCGCAGTTACAAGTCTTGCTGACTTTGCATCTTCCTGGCTTATCCAATAAGCCTGAGTTTGATAAGTCGGGTCAATACCGATAATCGCATCATCAGGAACCTCTTTTTTCATAGAATCCCACTGATCTGCAATTACCATAAATTTACCCGGATAAACATAACCGGTAGCAACTGTATTACCACGGATAGAAATCATATATTCATTTGCATCAAGGGCAGATGAGTCCATAATACGGATATTAGGTAAAATATACCCGAGTTCATCTGTAACCCTTTGACGAAGAGCAGCAATTTTTGCAAGCAGCTGACCTTCCTGATCAGGGTCGGCAATTACAAGAAGATTAGACCCAACCTGCAAACTCAAAATATCAACCCCTAAACGTTCATACATTCTGTTAGGGTTAACCAAATCCTGCATGTTTTGACGAACATTTTCCAACTGTCCCAACTGAGATTGAACATCGGCATTGATAAGTACCTGGAAACCAGCAACAAACAACCCAACAGCAAACATCAAGAACGGCAGCCACGGTAAGCCTGTCCAATGACCTGTTGCGGCAAGTAACAATAAGAATCCTGCGGCAAAGAAAAGAGCATAAGGTTTACTTGTAATCTGTGCTGTTACATCAGAACCCAATGACGGGCTTGCAGCAGAAGCACGAGTCATAAATACACCTGCCGCGATTGACATCAACAATGACGGAACCTGAGAGGCAAGCCCGTCACCGATTGTTAAAATTGTATATTTACCGACAGCATCAGCTATAGGCATCTGGTTCATCATACATCCGACACACAATCCGCCTATAATGTTAATAAGTACGATAATAATACCTGCGATAGTATCACCTTTAACAAACTTCATCGCACCATCCATAGAACCCATCAAACTTGATTCTCTTGACAAGTCATCACGTTTTTTTGTGGCTTCTTCAGGCGACATTAAACCCGCGTTAAAATCCGCGTCAATTTGCATTTGTTTACCGGGCATCGCATCTAACGCGAAACGCGCCGAAACTTCTGCGATACGTTCAGCACCTTTAGTGATTACCATAAACTGTACAACCGTAATAATAAGGAAGATTACACCCCCTACAACCATATTACCGCCGGTAACAAATGTTCCGAACGCATGAACAACTTCGCCTGCCTCACCTTTTGCCAAGATTAAACGGGTTGATGCGATAGACAAACAAAGCCTGAACATCGTACCAATCAAAATAATTGACGGAAATGATGATAACTCAAGCGTTTTTTGAACATACAAGGCAAACATCAAAAGAACAACGCCCAATGTAATATTCAAACAAATGCAAACATTAATCATCCAGTTTGGTAATTCAACAAGCAGGATAATCAAAAGAAACAGCACAAAAAGTGCCATAAAAATTTCACTTATCGGATTTGCATTTCCTCCTTCAGGTGCTGCCATTATACTTCTTTCAATACCTCACTTATTATTGCAAGCTGTGATTCTACAGTTGCATCAATTACGCCGTTGGTGGTTGTAACTAAACATCCGCCTTCCATAACATTTTCATCCGATACCACAATTATTTTTGCTTCTAAGCCTAATGAAGTTGCAACCTCGGGAACATCTTGTTTTAAAATTGCGGCTTGTGAAGGATTAACCCTCAAGGTTATCTTCGTTTCTTCTTTTGATAAGCCTTTCATTATATCTTTGATATTCTCAAGCAAAACTTGCGGATCTTCAGACATTTCTTTTTTAATAATTTTTTTTGCAATATCAAGACTAATCTCCAAAATATCAGGAGCAATACTGTTATAAACTTCTTGTTTGGCATTCATAAACTCGGCAAGGGAAGCTTTAATATTTTCAATATCAAACTTAGCAGCCTCTAATCCTGCATTATAACCTTCTTTTGCAGCAGCTTCCTTTATCGCATCAGCCTCTTCTTTCGCGCGGGAGATAAGATTTCTGTCATCAATCCTGCGAAAACCTCTGCGGCGATCACCCTTCCGGCGCTCCTGCCTTTGCTTAAAATCAATATTATCCAAGTCAAATAAGTCAATTTCTTCTTCAGAAGATTCTACTTGTCGTTGAGCATCTTCTGTTGCCGAAATCTGTTCAAATTCTCCCTCATCTGATTTTTTATGTTTCTTTTTTATAATCATGATACAACATTATTATACACTATTTGCCAGGTGTGTGGCAACAATACTTGCTACTTTTGGAGGTATTTTATCATAATATTTACCTTCTAAGGCGTTAAACACAAGGCGTTTGACCTCTACTCGTTCGCGAATCAATATTGTATCTATTTCTTTACTTGAATATTTTGAAACGGAATTTCTAATCCTTGCAACTACACTGCTTGGATTAAGTTCGGTAACTTTAGGCAAATTAGTCTTAATTTCCTGTAAACAGCGAAGAGCATTCGCGGCACCGATTCTATCTTGCAAATTCGGAACCTGCATAAATTTTATTACATTCTGAGCATCTTCCGGGTTAAATTTATTCAGAATTGTCTGAACTTTATCCTGATTCATTTTCTTAAATAACATTGCAACAGTTGCAAGTTTTAAAACTTTAGAATCAACTTTAGGAAACTCGGCAGAAACCGCACTCGGCATTGAAGTGTCAGGGGTTTGTATAGGAGCCACGCCGCCTGCTTCTTGCTGCTGCTTCATTTCCTGAGCCATTTTATCCATATTGGATTGACCAAGGGCAAATTCCATTAAACCTTCATCAATTGCACCTTTGTCTTTTAATTCGGTTATGGCTTCCGCGTAACTTTTTTTAACGTGGTGTTCGACAAGTTCCAGGATTTTATCATGAGGCAAGCCTTGTGAAAAAGTTTGCTTTGCTATTTCAAAAATAGTATAAGCAATCTTTTGCATAATGGTATCCCAATACTGTTGAGGGATTCCTGAGCGAATTATATCAACAGACTTATGAAACGACCATTCTGCAATAATCTGGGTAATCGTTACCGCCTGATTTTCATCAAAATTCAGGTTAGGATCTTCTGCAATAGCTTTACCTGACAAAAGCGAAAAATTACCTAAGGTATTTATAATATATTGTTTCTGATTATCATCAAACTCAGGAGGAACAAGGTCTTGAGCTTGAGCAGCAAGATTTTGCGCAAATGATTCATAATCAAAATTCTGTGTTGCCATATTCTACTGCCCTTCTTTTACTGAACCTTCTTCAATCCAGCTCTTTATCTTATCTGCCGCATCTTCTGTTATCTCTCCTGAAATAGCATCCAGAGAATTTGTCAGCAAGCTTTCATCAAACTGAGGTATAGCAGCCCTTTGCTGTTGGTTAATCAAATCCTGGGCAAGTTCTGATTGACGTTGAGTTAACTGACTAGCTCGAGAATTAATGTCGCTCAATTGTCTTTCTTGTTCTAAAGCTTTTTGTCGTAATGATTCAACTTCAACTTCATTTTCTTCTCTTATTCGTTTAACCTTAGCTGAAATTGCTTTGAATATTATTATTAAACCGAGAGCTGAAATAATTAACGCTAACCACCATGGATTTCCTGATTCATCAACTTTTGGCAAGTTTTGTTGTCTTTCAGGAGTTAAATATGGATCATTTGAAGAAGTATACGCTAACGAAACGTTATCCGCAGTAACTTTCGGACTTGCCGCACGCGCTATTAATTCTTTTAATTCTTCAGGTGTTGTATCAGACGGCATGTTGTTTTTATCAATGGTTACGGCAATTGATATATCTTCAACCACACCGGGTTTAATATATTCATTTGTCTGGGTTTTTGTTACACCATATTGAGTTTCTGTTGCCGTACGAGAGTAATTTCTGTTTTGACTTGAATCTGTTCCGCCTGTAGGTAAACCGTTTGGAAGATAGGTGCTGACAGCGTTAATACCTTGAGATTGGTCTTTTGTCTGATCACCCAAACCTTCTCTAAATGATTGTTCTGTTACAGAAGCTTTTTTATTCGGGTCATATTCTATTGAAAATCTTTCAACAGGAGTTTGACGCAAGAAAGTACTTACAGTTGCAACATAATTTCCCGGACCGACAAGACGGTCTAACTGTTTTGAAATCTTTTGCTGCATATATTTATCATTTTCTTCAAGTTTTTGAAGCATTTCATCTTCCGCGTTCATAACACTGTGGTAAACATTACCGTTAGTATCTGTTATTGCAATATTTTCAGCTGTCAAACCGGATACACTGCCTAACAGCAAGTTTGATATTGCTTTAACTTTTAACGGGTCAAGTTTTTCACCTGACGGGATAACAATTTGAACAGTAGCGGTTTTAGGTTTCGGGTCATCAAACATGCTTCCGCTTTCAGGAATTGATATAAATACCGTTGCATTTTGAATAGGTTTAATCTGTTTTATAAGTCTTGCAAGTTCACCATTCATAGCACGAGCAAGACGGATTCTTTTATCTTCTTTTGTTGATGTAAAGTCCCCCTTATCAAAGATTTCCAAACCCACATTTTGGTCTACCAAACCACTTTGAACAATCGCAATCAAAGCATTATCTCTATCGGTAATTGTACATTTTTTTGTTAAAGTTGAACAGTTTTTAGCATTTAAGACAAGCATTGATTTTGTACCGTCAAGCTGTCTTTCAACCGTAATACCTTGTTTTGCAAGTAATGCCTGAATTTCTAAAGCTTTACCCAAATTATCTGTAGTTAATAAGTTTACATTGGTTTTTAAAGGTTCTCCGCCTACTACCGTACCTTCCGATTTACTTTTATTTCCTCCGCTTACAGCTACCGCTATTGCAATAACCACGATAACTATTATAAGAACAACCCCGCCAATTATTCCAAATAATAAAGGTTTATTTTCCGTAAGTTTACTAAAATCCATTTTTGTCCCGCTGTCTGAATATAATTATTTGTACAAATTTTATTAAGAAGTAATATTATACAGAAATTTGTGAAATTCTGTCGTAAGCGTTTATAACTTTACCTACCATCTGAGTTGCTACAGATATACTTATTTCAGATTTTGACATTGCTGTCATAACGTCATGGATATCAACATTTGAATTACCTGACATTATATCTTTCAACATGTTATCCGGAGCATTTGCTTCTGCGTTAAGATTTTCCACAAGCCCTGTAAATACTTGTTTAAAATTAGCAGTTTCAGGCTTTTCGACACCATCTAAACGCATACTTGGCATATTAAACCCTGATGTGAATTTTGAATGCTCTATTCTTGATGCTAAATCGTATCGCGGAAAATTACTTTGCATAAATACTACCTCTCTTTTTTATAATACTTCATAAGCCCCCTTTGTTTCAACTTTTAACGGCAAAAATCAACCAAAAGGAGTATAAATATGTATATTGCGGGTTTCATGCTTAATATTTAATAATATTTTCCAAATAGTCAACTATTCAAGCTTTAACCAAACAACAGCATACGGATACATTAAAAGTCTGGTTTTCTTATCTTTTAACGATACATTTAATTTATATTCATCATTTGTCAAAATATTTTTCAAATAAACCTGATGTTTGGTTTTAATAGATTTAACCAAAACATCGGCAGGAAGCTCGACTTCCGCTGTACATCTTTTATCGGACAAATTATTAACAATCAAATACTTTTCGCCTTTATAGCTTCTAAGATATGCAAAGATATAAGGCTGTTCGGTCTTCAGGATACTCAAAGAGCCTCGTCTTAGGGCAGGAATTTCTTTTCTAAGTTCAATCATTTTTTGAACCTTATGAAAAATTTTTCCGCTATAAGTTCTTGACGTCGCCGCCGCATCATAAAAGGCTTGCCTTGTTAAAGAACCTCTGTTAATATCGCGGCTGTCAAAAAATGATAACAGTTTAATTTTCTTTTTACGGTTGTTATTTTTTCTAAGTTCTGCTGATTTTTTTGCATTGGCAAAGTTGTTTTTCGCCCCTATCTCATCTCCGTAATAGATTATCGGAATCCCCGGCATTGATAAAAGTACCGAAAACGCCATTTCAATATGGTCATGGTTTTCATCTAAGAAATTTGCCATACGCCCTGACACCCCAAAACCCTTTCTAAACGGAGCACCTTTTGGCTCTAAAGCTTCGTAAATCAACTGACGCATTTCAGGAGTTACCATTTCTAAAGTAAGCTCATCATGAACTCTCAAAAATGTTGCCCAGCTTGCTGAATCAGGAATTTGTGGCGTTTGTTTTACGGCAGCTTTAAAATATGTACTGTCTTGAGCAATAAAACTTGCCCATAATGCAGGCATATACGGGAAGTTATAGGCAATTTGAACTTCATCCGTACGTTTAAAATCTTTCACCTCATCATCAACTATTGTTTCAGTTTTTCTTTCTGTACCAAAATACGGAATAACATCTTTCGGCAGCTGACAGGCTTCTGCTTGTAGTACAGTTCTTGGCGCCACAGCCTGAAGATAATTACTCAAAATCTTAATTATCGCATGTGTTTTAGGAAGATTTTCGGCATTTGTACCTTTTTCCTTGATAAGATACGGAATTGCGTCAAGTCTAAATATATCAACCCCTAAATTTGCCCAGTAATTCATTGTTTCAAGGTTATAATACAAGACTTGCGGATTTTCCCAGTTTATATCCAATTGAAACGGGTAAAACGTGTGATAAAGATAATAATCTTTGCCTTCTATTGTTACTTTGCGGTAATTGTTTTCGGTAATCTCAGGGAAAATAAGTCTTCTTTTACTTACCTGTCCGTCATCTTCTTTGTATTCAACAACAGTCCCTAATTTTTCATCAACATATTTTGAATACTCAGGCATATCTTCTCTTGTTACAAAGTAATCAAGTTTTTCTATATCGCCGTTTTGAGCTTTCTGAAACCATTCATGCTGATCGGAAAAATGATTTAAGACTAAATCCGCTTTTATATTAAACCCCTTAGCTTTTGCCTGTTTAATAAATGCTTCAAACTGAGGTTTCCCGCCTAAATCTTTTCTTATATCCTGAGGATTTTTCACATCAAACCCCGCATCTTCCATTGGAGAATCCGCAAACGGAAGCATGTAAAGAGTAGTTACCCCGAGTTTTTTAAGATAATCAAGCATTTTAACGGTATCATTAAACCTGTTCGGGCGTTCAGGCGTTACCGTACCAAATTGGTCTACGTAAAACATATATATAATTTCATCTTTATACCAATCTGATGGTCTGGTTAAATCATCATCTTTCAAATTTTGAGGGCGTTTATCTTTTGCTGTTTTTGCTATTTCAATAATTTTAGAATAAATTTCATCGACATTTTCACTGCCGTAAACCTTTGAAATATTAGCCCTTAAATCTTTTTCAATCTTTGGCGATATAACCTGCGGTGCAACAGTTACATAGACACCATTTTCTTGAGTAACATCAAGATTTTCTAATGCAAAAACACTCGGCGAAGTGACCGCTAATAATAGAGCTAAAGACAATAAAATCTTTAACTTAGACATTTTCAAGCTCTCTTCTGATATCATCGACAGAAACCCTCACAATCGGAGAATTTTCGTCTTTTTTCAGGACACATTGTTTAATCCCTGCTTGTACAATAAATCTTTTACACAAAATACAAATAAAATTATGTCCCCAAATGTATATTGTAGCATCCTTACATCTATCCTGCCCCGCCTGGATAATTGCGTTTTGCTCGGCATGAATTGAACGGCAGGTTTCATATTTTGTACCTGATTCAATATTATTTTTTATCCTGTAGCAAAAACCACGCTCCGCACAAGATTCAACTTTTGACGGAGTTCCGTTATAACCTGTAGCCTTAATCTTTTTATCTTCACCTACAATAACTGCTCCAACCTGTGCTCTCAGGCAATTTGAACGTGTCGCACAAGTCTTTGCCATATCTAAAAAATAATCATCCCATGCTTTTATTTCCATAAGAACCCCTTAGTTTATCCCTTAGTATCTGTTATTTTTGATACCTGTTTTTATAAGTACAATATTATATTTATCGGCAAGTTTTACTGTTTTATTAGAAATTTCAGTGTCGCCCGATTCTATTATTAACCCGATACGGTTTTGAATAGCGGCATTTATTGTTTCTTCCGATTTAACATCCGCATCAACAGCTAAAACCGCTTCTTTGGCATTCTCACATGCTATATCTAACGCTGATTCAACTGAAATTTCCTGAGTTGAAGCACCCTGCACAATTGCTTTTGTTGATAAATCTTTTGCAACTACGGCAGAATTTGATTTTGTATACTTAGCAACTTTCCAGGCAAAAATTGCATCTTCTGCCATTTGCTGGGTCGGCTTTATTTTTCCCGCAACTTTAAATGAGGATTTTGTCAATTTAGCGTGGTTTTGCTCTTCTACCAAATAACCAAACGGCGTAACTTTGATATCCTCAATATTAAAACCTAACAATTCTTGCAAAGGACTTTTCACCTGAACAATATTCATTTCTGTCATTTCAAGTAAGTATTTTAAAGCTTCTGTTGAAAACTTAGGCGCAATAACGTTTTTTACTGCCATACTTTTTAATTGTTTTACAATTTCAAGCGATACTTCTTTACTAAAACCGATAGTCGAACCAACAATTACCAACGGATTATTATCAACAACTTTTTGAAAAGCATCAAGTTCCGAACTACCCAATGCCACGGCACAAAGGATGTTATCTTTAGCCAGTGCGCAAGCGTTCACATCAAAAAACTCACTCAAAATCTCTAAAACTTTTGTAAAATTCAAATAATCAACATAATCTAAAACTTTATTTTCACTTAAAACTTCATACTCAATTCCGCCTTCAATCTGTGCAATCTTAGCTGATTGATGAGAATTTTCGCCATACACAAGAGGCGTAAAATCATTTATCTCTATAGTTTCCATAATATCCCTCACTAACTTCCGTGATAGTAGCATAAAGACTTTTTACTATCAAGTTAATAAATCTTAGAATATTAAAAATTATTCTTGAAAAATGAACATGTCTTTAATATAATCTAAATTGTTTATAAATAATAGTTGAAGAGGAATTATGGCATTAGATAACATGAGCGATGGAGTGGGAAAAAAAATTGTTGAAGCTTTAAAAATGCAGGATGAAGTTTCAAATGACGAAATTTCATTAGACGAAGACACCGCAATTGAAGCTGATGAATGGGATAATTTTGAAAAGCCTGAACAAGAAATTTACCCAGAACCGTTAAATATTTCTCAACCCAGTGTAGACGCTGCGTTCCAACAAAGTATTGCCAACAATTTGGGAATAAGCATCAACTCTTTTACTGACGATTTTGAATATCCTGCAAATGTTGCGGTTTTAAAACAGCTTATAACAAAACTTCCCGCAGGGGTTTCTAAACAAACAGGAGCACTGATTATTAAACAAACAATGGAAGCTTTGGGAATTTCTATGAGTAATGTTTTACAAGAAGCAAGACAAGTTCAAGAAACTTTTGCAAACAACTCACGAGAATGCCAAAATAATATTATTGAATACAAAAAACAAATTACCCTATTAGAAGCAAAAGCTCAACAATATCAAAGACAACATGCCGTAATGAACGACATTATCAATTTATTTCTTCAAACAGGGAGATAAGTTTTTACTATCCGCCGACACTATATGAGAATGAAGACTTAATATTTGCATCAATCATTTGTTCGCAAGATTGAAGTTCTGCTGAAATTTCTTTCAATTGAGTTTCCAATGCTGCCTTTTGTTGATCTAATTTTTCTTCATAAACTTTAAGCTCATATCTTCTTTGTTGTAACCTTTTTGCAACAACACTGTCGGTTTCATAATCCGTACCGACCTGCATCAAATCATTAACGGATTCCTGGGCAACACTTTTTGCCTGCGTAATAAGCGTCAAATTCCATTCGGCTGCCGCCTGCATTTTCTTTAATTCACGCCGTCTTATGAGTGCTATGAATAAACCCATTTTCTTCCGCCTTTATCTTTTTTGATCTAAATGTGCTCCTTTTAAGAAACTGTGCTGGCTGTTTTCGGCAATTAACTGTTCCATTTTATTTAACTGGTGTCTGTGATAATTAAGCCTGTATTGAGCCATTTTCAACTTCTTCTTTACAGTCAGAATATCTTTTATCCCTACAACAACCGAATTTGCTAACATCATCAGCGGGTTGTTACGGATAAAGTAATTCTTTGTGTAAATTAAGAATTCCATTATTCTTTTTATGTATAGTTCTAGAGTTTCGCGAAACATGATGCTCCTTGGACTTTAGACCTACATATATTAAAAAACATTGTTTTGACTAAAATTGTTACTTTTTTAAAGCAAAATTAATATTTCTTAATACTTAGGCTTTTAGGTTATTATTCACTCAAATTAATATACGGCACAAAATAAAAAAACTTTAATACAAATTGTAAAAAATAATACGGATAATGTAAAAAATCATTACCCGTATCAAATAATAAGTATTTTTTATTTTCTATAAGTTTTGAATTGCTTTTGAATCGCTGTCGATACCTTCTTTAAGCATTTTCTTAGCAACATCACCTTGAGTATCAAGCATTTTACAAACAGTTTCGATATTTCTTACTTTTGTTGAAAGAATTGTATCTGCATTTGCGGTAATATTACCCGAAATATTTTGATAAGCAGCCAGCGCCGCAGAACTTGTACCTTGCATTAAGTTACCCAAAACGGTAGTTCCCGCGCCATAAACGCCCAAATAAGGAGAAACAGCCGTTAATATACCGCCAAAACCTGAAATACAACTTGCAAACGGCATAACAATATTTGAAGCAATTTTACCTAAACCTGAACCTGTTCCTATACCATATGCTGCTGCACTAGCTATATCTGTCAGTCCGCCTAAATTTGAAGCGTAACCTGTAGCGTACCCTTGGTTATTACTTCCCCAACCGTTTAAAATTGAAGAAGCACCACCTGTTGCAAGTCCGTAAATTGCGCTAATCGGAGCAGCTCCACTCGGAAATCCTGAGTAATTATACAAAGAATCAACGCCATAGGCATTACCGGCATTAGATTTTGAATAATAAGAAGTTCCTGAAATGTTCATTGTTTCAGAACTTCCAAAAATTGTAGCAAAAGAAGACGGAGCAAGTAAACTTGCCAGGTTATATAACAAGCCGCCTGCTGATTCAAAACCGGTTCCGGTTCCGCTGCCTGATACGGTTAAATCTCTTAACCTGTCATAAGTTTCCCACATCTGGGCTTTAGCGGCAGAACTTGCATCTCCGAATCTGTTTGCTATTACTAAGTTACTATCATTTTTATAAGACATTTTAACCTCGTTAGAATTATTGATTTATTAACTTTCAAAAGTTTTAAATGTACCTTCAATGTTTTTGGAAATAATTTTGTGAACGGCATCCATTTCTGTTTGAAGTGCATTTTGTTCGGTATCAAGCGCCTTTAATCGAAGTTCAAGCGTTCTGTCTTCAGTTTGAATCTGCTCGGTTTTTGCGTTGATATCCTGAACTCGTTTTTCATAAACCTGCTGCTCATAATTGTACTGGTTCATAGCATCCTGATAAGCATTATCATCAGTTATACTTGTTGCACTTAAAGGATAAGTAATACTTGAACCTTCAAGTTGAATGTTTGTTGCTCTGCCTGATGCATCATAATCAATTATCGCAAATTTTGAAACCTCTTTATTTGTTGATTGATAATCAGCATAATATGAATGAAGCGCTAAAGTTGAATCTTGTCTGCAAGCTTCTAAGGAATCATTTGTCGTGGAATTTTCGGAAACAAAATTCAATTCGTTACTGTTATCCGTCCAGAACCAAATATTATCAAGGATTGAAGCATCGTTAGTTTCTTTATAATTTAACCAGTCTTTTGCAAGTTGTGAATCCGGCCAATCTTCTGCAATTTGGCTTAATGCCGCATCATATGTATCCCACATCTTACTGTTTTCTTCACTTGAATCTGTCGGAACTGAACTTAAACAGCTTAATTTCTTTGTTCCAACCATATAATAAGGATTTTCGGTATTCAAAACATATTGAACCTGAGGATTTGATTGTGTGTTTCTGATACCTGTATATTCCGAAATCTTTGTATAATAAGTTACGTAAGAATTATAATGAATACCGTCAGCATCAGTATAATCAGCATCCTGAACAGTTGAAATTGTTTGTTTTGAATCTCCTATATCAAAGTTATATTGAGTAGTCGTGAAATCACTTGTACTCGGAGCCGTAGGAACATCCATTTGATAAAGACTGTTCCATAACTCTGAACTTTGATTGGATAAGGCAGTTCTTGCCTGGTTAATTTGTTGTCCTTCGTATTCAACATTTGATTTTCTGGCTGCAAGTGCTATCCATCTTGCCTGTGAAGCTGCCATGCCCATAAGCTTATCTCCTTCTTGGATTGTATTATCTTTCTGCCTTTTCAGGTTTATAATTATTTTTTTATAAAAGTCAATATTATATATAATGATTATACGGTATTTATTAAGTTTTATGTATCAAATTTGGCAAAAATCAACTATATAGAGGATTTTTACGAACGTGTGAATATAAAAGAACAAAAAACTTTACAGCTTTTATATGTTTCTGATAAAATACTGTTATACTCAATTGTTAAGGAAGGGCAGATAATGAAATTCTCATCATCGTTTAAGGTTGGATTATTAACACTTGCGGCATTGGTACTTCTTGTAGGTACTGTATTGAAAGTTAAAGGAAGAGCCTTTTCTTCAGCCAAAAGGGTTGAAATTCAATTTAAAGATGTAAACGGATTAAGACCCGGTGCAGGTGTTCAAATTATGGGTTTGAAAGTCGGTCAGGTTGAAGAAATTACACCTGTGGTTGAAGGCGAAAACAGCTTTGTTAAAGTTAAATTCGTTATCACAGATCCAAGTGTTCAAATCCCGAGAGCTTCATCATTTTCTATCCAACAATCAGGTCTAATCGGAGAATTATTCTTAGAAATTACCCCTCCAAAAACAAGAACTATTTATATTCCTATGGAATCAAGTCGTTTATTATATAAAAATGACTTTGTTCAAATGAAATTAAGTGATAAATACTACGATGTCGGGGTGGTTAAATCTGTTGATGTAATCTCTAAAAACTCCGTACCGTTTTCATATAAGAACAATATCAAAACAGCTTATGCTTATAAAGTTGATTATTTTATCAATCTACCTGGACTTATTATGCCTGAATTTATAAAAGGTTCTGCGGTAACTGTCGGCAATGAACATAAATTAAGACTTGTACCACTTGATGAAATGCCGATTTCATATCCTGCTCAGGATTCTGAATATACAATAATTGAACCTATGAGATTATCTGATTTTATGGATTGGCAATATAAAGCAGCAGAAACCTTAACTGAAACAAACAGAAAAGTTAACGAAATTCTGACTGATGAAACAATTGCAGACTTAAAGAAAACTATTGCAAGTGTGGAATCTTTAACTGCAAGATCTAACGAAACATTAGGTAAAGTTGATAACTTGCTTGATTCTTCAAAAGCCGATATTGAACAACTTCTTGCAATGACTCAGCAAGCAACCGCTGATTTTTCAAAATTATCTCATAACGTTAATAACATAATCGGTGACAAACACTTTAAAACAACTATGTTATCAACAGCAGATTCTATAGATAAATTAGCAAGGAACTTAAACAAAGTTATGGACTCGGCTGATGCGGAAGAAACAGGAAAGAATTTAAAAATTATTTCTGAAAACCTTGCTCAAATCAGCCAAAGTGTTAACTCTATGACAAAAGATGACAGATTAAAAAATCAAATAGAAACAGCTATAACAAACGTAAACTGCGCAATGTCAGAAGTTGCTACAGCACTTGATACGGTTAATAAAGTTAACCCGTCAAATCCTAACCAAGCGTCAGACCTACAGCAAATCGTTTCTGATACGGTTGTGACAACGTCTAATTTGAGAAAATTCTCAGATAAATTAAATAAGAGATTCTTATTATTCAGGTTATTATTCTAATATGATAAATATAAAAACAAAAATCACACAATTACACTATCAACGAGAACCTAAAGGTATATTATTTGAATTCTTAAAATTTTGTTCAAAATTTTACGGGTTTGGCAGTGCTGTAAAAAATTTTTGTTATGATAAAAAACTTATAAAACCCAAAAAGGTTGACGCTTATGTTATTTCTGTCGGGAATATGACAACGGGCGGCGTCGGAAAAACACCTGTAGTATCTGAAATTGCAAAATTTTTAATAAACAAATGCGGACAAAAAGTTGCAATCGTATCAAGAGGTTACGGCGGAAGATTAAGCAACAAAAATATCAATATGATATCTGATGGGAAAACTATTTATTTTGATGCCCTGGAAGCAGGCGATGAGCCGTTTTGGTTAAGCGAAAATACCCCCGAATGTTACGTATTTACCTGTAAAGACAGGTATTTAGCCGCAAAAACCGCAGTTGAAAAATTCGGGGTTCAGGTAATAATTTTAGACGACGGATTTCAGCACAGAAAGCTTCACAGGGACCTAGATATTGTATTAATGGACAGTGTTAAAGGTTTCGGAAACGAATGCTTACTGCCGGCAGGTCCGTTAAGAGAAGGCGCTGAAGCTCTTGAGCGTATTGATAAACTTGTTGTTGTAAGCAAAAGTGTTAAACATGATACCGCTCAAAAAGTTGCAGAAATTATGCAGGAAAGATTGCATATCCCGACAAGTATCTGTTATACCGAACCTGATTATGTTTATAATATCAAAACAGGTCAAAGACTTATGGAAGGTTTGGCGGTTACGGCAATGTGTGCAATCGGTCAGCCGCAGCAATTTTATGATTTTTTGGATAAATATCATGTTGCAAAAACCGTAACATTTGATGATCATCATCAGTACGCTCCTATTGATATTGTAGATATCACAGGAAGTATAATTACGACAGAAAAAGATGCCGTAAAATTAGCTCGGTTTGACAGAAATGACATTTACGCACTTCGACTTAAAACAACAATTGACGTTGAAAATTTGTTAAAGAAATAAGTTTTTTATAGGATACAATACCTTTGAATTTAAGCTAAAATTAGCAAAAAGGAAAGAGGTATAATTATGTTGGAATACTTTTTAGGCTCATATATTATAACTATTGTCGGTGTAATAGGAGCATATTTATGGGGTGAACATGTTCATCCGGGTTCAGGATTTGCGAGTATTTTTATTGTCGCGGTTCTAGCAATTTTAGAAACAAGTTTATCATTTGATAACGCCGTAGTTAATGCTATGAAACTTGAAAAAATGTCACATCTTTGGCGTCACAGATTTTTAACATGGGGCATTTTAATTGCGGTATTTGGTATAAGATTTTTATTCCCTGTTTTAGTTGTAGCAATTTTTGCACACTTAGATATGCTAACAGTTGCAAAAATCGCACTAACTGATGCTAATCGTTACGCAGGATACTTACACGCAACCCATGCTCCAATTGTAACATTTGGCGGAATGTTTTTGATAATGCTTTTCCTGAACTACTTTTTCAACCACGAAAAAGAAGTTCACTGGATTACACCTATTGAATCCCGCCTGGCACATTTAGACCATCTTAAGGGAATTGAAATTATAATTTCATTACTTATGCTTATTGCAACACAAACATTTATTCCGGCAGATGAAAAAGTTTCGGTGATGATTGCAGGTATCGCAGGTATAATAACATATCTTACAATTGACGGGGTTGCACACTTCTTAGAAAAACACGAAGAAATGCGCAACGCGCAATGTGTAGGAAACGCCGTAAGATGTACGGGGCTAATCAGTTTTATATATTTAGAGTTAATTGACGCGTCATTTTCTTTAGACGGAGTTTTGGGAGCCTTCGCGTTAAGTAACGATATTATAATTATCACAATCGGACTTGCAATAGGTGCAATGTTTGTAAGATCTTTAACCATTATGCTTGTTGAAAAGAAAACCTTAGCTCAATTTTTATACCTTGAACATGGCGCTCATTGGGCTATCGGAGCATTAGCAGTGATAATGCTTGTAACAACTGTTAAAGAAGTTCCGGAAGTTGTAACAGGACTTATAGGACTTGTATTTATCATATCAGCTCTCATCTCTTCAATAATTCATAATAAAAAACAAAACAATGCATAGAAAAAAGGCGGGACTTGAAATCAAGTCCCGCCTTTTTTAATTCAATTATATTTTCCAACTGTTTAAATATTCTTCCTGTTGAGGAGTCAAAGTATCAATTTCGATTCCCATTGATTGAAGCTTCAATTCAGCAATCTTAACATCAACTTCGTGAGGAAGTGTATACAATTTATTTTCAAGTTTTCCGTGATTTTTAACAAGAAATTCAATACCAAGTGCCTGATTTGCAAAACTCATATCCATAACACTTGCAGGGTGTCCTTCTGCTGATACAAGGTTTACTAATCTACCCTGAGCAAATACATAAACAGATTTTCCGTTATCAAGAACATATTCTTCCAAAGTCGGTCTGATTTGGTTAATTTGAACTGTATGTTCTTTCAATCCGCCAACATTAACTTCCCAGTCAAAGTGACCGACATTACCGACAAATGCTCCGTCTTTCATTGATAAAAGGTGTTCTACATCAATTACGTGTTTATCACCTGTTACTGTTAAGAACAAATCACCTTCCAATGCAGCTTTTGCTATAGGCATAACTCTATAGCCTTCCATGGCTGCTTCTAAAGCTTTTAGAGGGTCAACTTCGCAAACAATAACATTAGCTCCCAAAGCTTTTGCTCTTAAAGCTACACCCTTACCGCACCAGCCGTAACCAGATACAACAACTGTTTTACCGGCAATCAATATATTTGCAGCTCTTAAAACACCGTCAAACGCACTTTGACCTGTACCGTAACGGTTATCGTATAAATGTTTTGTCAAACTTGTATTAACCCCAACTGCCGGAAATCCCAAAGCACCTTGAGCTTCCAAGGCTTGAAGTCTGATAATACCTGTTGTAGTTTCTTCTGTTGAACCGATAATCTTGCTGATTAAATCAGGTCTTTGTTCGTGAATAGTTGAAACCATATCACAACCGTCATCAATAATAATATCAGGGTTATGATTGATAGCTTCCTGAATGTGAGCTTTATATTGTTCAACAGTTTCACCTGCAACAGCAAAAACAGGAATATTATAATATTTAACCAAAGCTGCCGCTACATCATCCTGTGTTGATAAAGGATTTGATGCAACTAAAACTGCATCAGCTCCACCTGCCTGCATTACTGTACATAATGCCGCGGTTTCTTTTGTAACGTGAACACATGCTGATAATTTTAAACCTTTAAAAGGTTGTTCTTTTATAAATCTTTCTCTGATTGTTTTTAATACAGGCATATCTTTAAACGCCCAGTCAATCTGTTTCTTGCCTTGTTCGGCAAGTGAAATATCTTTAATATCGCATTTCATTTCGGTCATTAACATCTTTTTCTCCTTGAAAATTAATTGTATTTTCTACACGTATAATTATATTCAAAAAAACATTATTTCCCAGTAAAATGAATTATTTGTAAAATTTTCTTAATAATGAGTATATAAGTAACAAAATTTTATCTTTATGATTGTTATAATTGACGTTAAGGAGTGTTTTGTGAAGATAAGTTTTGATTTAAACAAGGATAAGGCAAGAAATAAGGGAATACCTGCATTTAAAGGATATGAGTTTACAAAATCCGATACAGGTTACAGAGAATTTGAAGTATCGTTTCCGTTTGACAGTGATAAAGAAAACTGTTACTTAGAAATTTATAAAGTCGACAAAGACAAATACGGAAATTATTTTACGACCGAAAGAATTACTACTAAAAAGAACGGAGAATGGTATAAAAAACTTAACCCTGGGTCTAATAAAATAGATTTGGCAAAAGAATACGGGATATCAGATAATCAACCGTTTGCATACCATTACGTTTTAGAACATAAAGAAGGTAATAAAGATAAATGGACAAAAATTGACGCCGGGGACGTTATTGACGAAGGACGAGATGAAAACGACTTAAGAAAGATTTTTAATATCGTCATGCCAAACCGATCAGACATCTCCCGCGGAGGTTCAATGAAACTTGTTATAATGGATTCTCAAAATGTAGGGGTTGTTTATGACGAGAATAACAATATCAAATTTAACTCTGAACTTGCAAAAAGAGGCAGAAAAGGGGTAAAAACACTAAACAACAAATTCGGAGGCACCCTTGCAGGTGTTGAACAAGCCGTTGATAAAGGCGAATATGACGGATATGATAAAATCATATCACTGCCGATATTTACGGATGATGATTTTTCAGCACATGCTTACTGGAACAAAAACTGTTTCCAAATGGCAAGTTCGCTTGGTAATATCAACAACTACGCTTCCTTACAACGTAAATTATTTGCTCACGGTTTAAACTTTGTATCTGACGGAGCTTACGTAAATGAAGGCTTGCAAGGTGTACATTTCCAAAGTATAAGCAAATGGGGTAAAGATTCTCCGTTTAAATACTGGTTTAAAGCTCCGGGATTAAAAGACGGACCGCTAAATTACGGAGTGTTTGTAAAAAACAGTGAATATATATCCCACAAAATTGTAAACTCTCCATATAATTATTTTGATGAAGGTGCAGGAAAAACCGGCTGGACCCAAAATCCGACTTACGATAAAACAAAACCTACATTTATACAATTCTTTGACACCCGACTTGTCACAGAAGATGAAAAAAAAGATTCACAAAAACTAATCAAGGCATACTCAAAAATAAATACCGATAACCCTTACGAATTGCATGACTTTAACGATTCGGTTTATCCGTACGCATTTGAAGTAAACCCTGATGAATACCACAAAAACGTTAAAAACCTTAATGAATATAATAAAATAAATGTCGGCAGTGAAATTGCAACCCTTGCCAGTCCGATGGGTACAAGATTAGTATCAAAATTTACAAACTTCAACATAGACGGTACCTTTGAAGGCGGATTTGAAACCTGGGACGCTAACCCTGATATCGCAAAACTTAATTTTGCATTCTCAACAACCGACAGTAAAGGAATAAAAAACTTACCAAAAGACGAACAGGATTTGGAAGAAAACAGAATAAAACAAGGTAACTGTCAGGTTCAGGATTACTCTATCGAATCAGGTAAATATTGGACACAGAAAACTGACGATATTTTAAGATTGTATGTTGCTCAAACTCTGAAAAATATTGATAAAGAAAACCCGAGTCTTGTGTTTAATAACATTCAGGATTTAGCAAATAACAAGACCCTCCCTGTATCTGTCAGAGCTAAAGTCACTCAAGCCGAAGTTGAAAATATTCTGTTTGGAATGTACAAAAATAAACGAATCCTGTCTAATGAAGATAAAAAATCCCAAATTCTTGAAGGTTTAATGAATATGCCTTTAGATTCAATAGAATTTGGCGATAACATCGTAACAGTGTTAAGTTCGCCTTTAATTTCAAAAAGAGCGGTTACAGCTGAGGATATAGGAGTATCCAGATACAATTTATTTAAAGAAGGTAACAAAAATCTTCTTCCGCAATACAAAGAAACTTACGAAAAAATGGACAAAATTTACACCAACGAAATGTCTGATTTTGCTGTAAAGATTCTAGATATTGTAGACTCAAAACAACCTAAAGATAAAAAACTCTTTAACGGAGATAAAGTTACCGAATTTGGTAAATACGTACTGCCACTGTTAACCTCAGAAATTGCCAAATATTCTATAATTAAAGCACTGACTTCAGACAATATCAAAACAACGATAAACCCTGAAAACGGTGAAATTGCTTATGATTATAAAGCATTGAAAAATACATACCTGCAAGGTTTAGGTATTACAAACCCTGCTTCACCTCGTGATGAAGCAGACATGCTGTTAGAAAAAATTCAAGAGGGTATGAAAACTCTTGACTCATCAGAAAACAGTCAAATTGCAGAAAGTCTTCTTAAAACATTAAAAGATACAAGTCTTGAAAGCTTTAAACTCGCAGATTTAATCATCGATAAAACTCAATCAGGATTAGACTGGAGAATTGACGCAACAAAAGATATTGCGGATGTGGAATCCTTAAGATGCGGCGGTACAAAGTTTGAAGACACCTGGAATACAATTATTGATTTTTGGAAGAAATTTGCACAGGGAATCCTTTCTAAAAATCCTAACTCTTACCTGGTTGCAGAAGTCACAGACGAAAACGACCTTCACGATAAAGGTTATGGCGGAAACTCAAAAAGATTTCCTAACTACGAATCAATATTGGCTAAATTTAAACGGGAAACAGGAATTACTGCAATCGCAGATTATTCATTCTTCTTCTCAAAAGTATCCAATGCATTCACAAAAAGCTTTGAGCATGGCGGTAGAATAGGAAACGAGGATTACCCTCAGAAAGTATTATACGAATTACTTGTCGGCGGGGACAATCAATCACCGCTTGTTCGCTCAGGAGCGCTTGACTCTTTAATGTATGCTTACACATTTATCGGAAACCACGATAAACCAAGAGCACTTCATTGTTGTGCAATGGATATGGAATTTTTCTACTGCGACTTAACAAAAGATAATTCAAAAAATGTCCACGAAAACAGACGCAGAGCGTTTAAAGTTCTTGAAGACCGTTCAATGGGCAACTTTACACAAGATGAAGTTGACAAATACGATTGGGGTCCGGTTTCACCAAAAGCTGTTGCTATGGCAGAAGCTCTTCGACCTGCATTGGTAGATGTTCTGAACGAATACAAAAAACAAGGAAAATTCTCATCAAATGAAGAATTTGATAAAAAAGCATTCATTCCGATAAGTAAAGCTGTTGCAGATTTAGCAAAAGGTCAATTATTAGGTAAACCGTTTAACCCTGAAGCTTTCGGTGTAAGCCCGTTTGATGTTAATATTAAAATGGTTCTGAAACAAGCTAAAGAAGTTTATGGATTCAGCTTACCTCAAGACTTAGAAAAACAATACGAAAAAGAAGTTTTTGAAGTGATTATGAAACCTGCAATCAAAAAACTTATCGGTATGATGAAATATCTTGTAGCTCTACCGGGTTTACCAACCCTGTTTGACGGAGATGATGCAGGAGCTACAGGTTATGATACCAAAACCAAAAATATGTTTCTAAAAGGCAGACAACGGATTCATGATGAGTGGTTCAATAAGTCAGACAAAGAAACCTATATGGAATTTCTTGATGATTATAAAAAAGACTTTAACAGAATTATGTCTATAAGAAAAAATCCGCAATGTAAAGCCTTAAATAACGGTGCAATATTCCCGTTAAAAATGCAAATTGCTCAAGACGGACATAAATTACCTGCCATATTCAGACAAAATTCTGAAGGAGATATGGCAATTACAATATTTAATACGTCAAACTTAAATTCAGATTACAAGTATAGTTACGAACCGAAAACATTATACCTTGACAAAATCTGGTTAGATGAAATTGCTGATCATATAGGTATCGCAGGACTACCTAACGATACACCGTTTTATAACATCGACCCGAATGATAAAGGCAGATATTACGTAAAAATAGAAAATGGAAAGCATTACATCTCAAGGGTATATGGAAATAAAGATGTTGCAACACCGATTGGAGATACAACATTAATTCTTTCAAGCATTCCACCTGAAAAGAAAAAAGAAGAACAAAAAGACAGCAATGTTCCGTTCCAAGGCAGATACATGCCAACTCCAAGTGCTGTTGCAAACGCTTATGAAATCAAAACAACGGATTTGGGTAAAAAACTGACACTTTCAGGGGTTTAATTATTTTCAGGTTTGATATAATATAAACTTATGGAAAAGAAAACATTATTCAGTGAAAAACCTGTTCAAATCGGTATAGAAAGCGGTCATGATAATTACATTATGGCTATAGAATCAAGCTGTGATGAAACAGCTTGCGCAATTGTAAAAAACGGACGTGAAGTTATCTCAAATATTGTAGCATCTCAAATAAAAACTCACGAAAAATTCGGCGGAGTTATCCCTGAAATTGCGGCAAGAGAGCATCTGGATTCTATAAATATCGTAGTACAGGAAGCGTTTGATCAATCAGGGCTAAAACCTAATGAGATATCGGCATTCGCAGCAACTGTGGGTCCGGGGCTTGTCGGGTGTTTATTAGTCGGATTAAATGCTGCTAAAACACTTGCTCTGGTCCATGACAAACCGTTTATCGGAGTAAACCACCTAAACGCTCACCTTTGCGCAAACTATATTGATACTGAATTAAAACCGCCGTTTATGGCATTATTGGTAAGCGGAGGACATACACAGATTATTGATGTTGAATCTTATTCCAAACAAACAATCTTAGGTGAAACAATAGACGACGCTGTGGGAGAAGCTTATGACAAAGTCGCAAGACTTATCGGTTTGCCATACCCGGGAGGTCCGAGATTGGATAAACTTGCTCAAGAGGGTAATCCTCACGCATTTGAACTTCCCGAAGGCAAAGTCGACGGATATAATTTCAGTTTCAGCGGGCTTAAAACAGCTGTGTTACGTCTGGTTAAATCATTTGAGGGTAAAGAACTTCCCGTAAATGATATTTGTGCAAGTTTCCAGGAATGTGTTTCTAAAACTTTGGTAAAGAAATTAAAAAAAGCACTGATTGAGCGCGGATACAATCAAGTTGTAATAGCAGGCGGAGTTGCAGCTAATTCTGAAATCCGTAAAAAAGTTTTTTCACTTGAAAATGAAGGATATAAAGTTTACGCACCTGCTATGAAATATTGTACGGATAACGCGTCAATGGTAGCTTCTTGTGCGTATTTTAACACTAACACTTTTGATGATATTGATGTTGAAGTCTTTTCAAGAGCTTAATATTTAACAAGCTGACGCATTATTGCTTGTACCTTTTTAATCTCAAAATTCAATTCATTTGTAACATTTATGCCACGAAGTTCTTGACTTTTTAAATCACGAATTTTGTATGTTAATTCACGCAAGAGTTTCGTGTACTTTTTACTTGTAAATAAATCCAAATCATCAAAAGATCTTATTAAATCGGAAAATCCAAAATTATCAAAATGACAACAAGGAATTACACCGGGCCTAAACTCTTCAAGTCCCGCATTCATAACTTTTTCTGCAATAATATTATGCTGCTGTACTGTTGTATATTCATGCACCAAACTTGCATACATATAAGCTAAGTGAGAAGCAGCTTCTTCCAATGAATTTCTGCAAAAATCTATTACCGTAATTTTCTTATTTTTCGGGTCAACAATAACATTTGCGCCATTACAATCCATCATCATATCTTTTTTATAAGCATCATTCAATTGATATAAAAAAGCCTTAAATGCCGACTTCGGCATTGAACAAATCTGCTCTGAAATATTGTTAATTTCATCGTCACTCATAAAACGTGAAATTACGGGAGTTCCTTGAATTATCGGCATAATTGCTACGGAATTAGCGTATTTTGCAACGATATGGTTAATTTTATCCTGCTCGGTTACATTTCTTGTAAATGATTTTTTTAGCGAATCTAAATCTTCAAGGCTGACATACGAACTTTTCTTAACACAATATCCGCTATCACCGATTTTATAAACGCCGCCTTCACCGCCTTCTCCGATAAGATTTTCTTCTTTTACTGCATCTTTAACCTGTTGAAAAATCGTGTTATCTGATAAAGACATCAAATCACGTTTCGCATTACCAAAACTGACTGTATCTGCAGCCAATTGTGGTTTTAATGTTATTGACGTTTTCTGTGGTAGTTTTTGGTATATTGCAGGGGTAAAATGTAAATTTACAATTGGAGTAATCATACTCTAGATAAAACTTCAACAAAATTTATTTTGCTAATTTAATACCAAATTTGAAGCTTTAACCTTGGAAATTATGTAATCAGCTATAGTATCTTCAATATGACATCCAAAGTGATTATTAATTTCTCTTATAAAGTAACACGGACTTGTCACATTAACTTCGATAATTTTACCATCAATAACATCTAACCCTGCCATAAATATTCCCATTTCGTTAAGCTTTTTAGCGACAGGTAAAAAGCTTTCGCGCTCAATATCCGACAATACAGCTTTTTGGACATGTTTATCATCGTGTTCACAGAATTTGAAATCATCATTACTCGGGACTTTTTGCACGCAATAAGGTAAAACCTCTTCGCCCAAAATTAAAACACGTTTATCTCCATACACCGCTTTTGGAATGAACTTTTGAACCATAATAAGCTGTTTTCCATTATTTGTCATTGAATTTATAATTACGGCAGTATTTTTATCCCCGAGCTTTAAGTACATAACCCCGCCGCCAAAACATTGATTTAGCGGTTTTAAAATTATTTCCTCGTTTTTATTTAAAAAGTCAATAATATCTGATTTTGAAGAAGTAACAATATAATTTGGCATTAAATCTTCAAAATATATACTGTGAAGTTTTTCGTTAAAGTTACGAACAGATTTTGTATCATTCATTATAAAAGTCTTAGACCTGTCAACAAAATCAAAAACATAAGTTGCATTGATATAATCCAAATCAACAGGCGGATCAGGACGAAACATTACAAGCTGAAAATCTTCTATCTTTTGTTTTGATAAACTTTCCTTATCATAACGTATTTCTTCACCGTCTAAAAATGAACGATAACAAAACGAATATGCCGTTTGAGAATTTACCCCCAGCATATCAATAGTTGAAATTGAAACACTATGCCCCCTTTGCAAAAAACTTTTTATTATCCAAAAATTAGTCACTAAATCATTAAATTCGAAATATTTTAATTCAAGTCTATCAATAACAAATAATATATTCATAACACCTCTTATTAAAGGCGGCAGCTTCGCTGCCGCCGCTTACTACTAATTAATATCAGTCGGATTAAGAATTTGGCAAGCCGTATTACCAAAGGCAATAAGCTGAGCAAACCTTTCCAAATCAGCCTCAATTTCCGGGAAAGTTCCATAATGCATAGGAATAACCGTTCTGACTCCTAACCACTTAGCAGCCATAGCAGCATGTTCAACATCCATTGTATAAGTTCCGCCGATAGGTAAAAGCGCAATCTGCGGAGCATATAATTCCTTAATTATTTTCATTTCACCTGTTAAACAAGTATCACCCGCATGGTAAATCCTAACACCATCTACATCTAACAATATACTTGCGGCACATCCGCCATATCTCCCGTCAGGTAAAGAACTTGAATGAAAAGCGGGTAAAAATACCGCACGTCCCCAAGAATAATTAATCCAAGCACCTAAACCTACAGGTTTTGTTTTTGCACCTTGTTCGGAACAATAATTTGCCAATTCAAACACGGCTGATATTTCAATATCTTTTTCTTTTGCAATTTCAACAGCCTGTCCCAAATGATCACCATGAGCGTGAGTTAATAAAATATCAGTTACAGGTTCATCATGCCAGTTAAATTTTTCATTTACAGACACCAACGGGTCAATTAAAACAGCCTTATCGCCGTTTTTAACCTCAAACGCGCTATGTCCGATATACTTTAAATCTACCATAAGTCCTCTCCTTACATTCATATCTCCTAACTATTTTAATTTATCATAATTTAAGATAGAATACAAATATGAAACAGTATTTTCAACATATGTATAAGTGTATAGAACTTGCAAAACAAGCACAAGGGGACACCTCTCCTAACCCTTTGGTCGGATGTGTAATTTTAAACCCTCAAGGTGAAATCATTTCAACAGGATATCATAAAAAATACGGCGAAAACCACGCAGAACGAGATGCCCTGCTAAAACTTGATGACGCAAAAGATTGTACACTTATCGTAAACCTTGAACCCTGTTCTCATTTTGGAAAAACTCCACCCTGCACAGATATTATTATTGAAAAAGGTATAAAAAAAGTTGTATACGGAATGCTAGACCCAAACCCTTTAGTTTCAGGACGCGGGTTAGAAAAACTAAAAACCGCGGGAATTGAAGTTATTGGACCGGTTTTAGAAGATGAATGCAAAAAGTTAAACGAGGTTTTTATAAAAAACCAGACAAAAAAACAAACATTTGTTGCCATAAAAACAGCAACAACGATTGACGGAAAAATCTCAACCCATTGCGGAGATTCAAAATGGATAACATCAGAAGCTGCCCGTACAGAAGTTCGAAAACTTCGCAAAAAATACGATGCAATCTTAACATCTTCTGCTACAATTTTAACTGATAACCCTACAATGGAACATAAGAAAAAAATCATTCTGGATAGAGAAAATAAAACCAACCGAAGTTTTAATATTTATAAACAAGGAGAAATATATGTATTTTCTTCTGAAAACACACCTGTTAAAGATAACAAACTTGATGTTGAATTTATCCTCAATAAGCTTTACGAACTTGGGATAATGAGTGTTTTTGTAGAAGCAGGCGGCGGGGTAAATAACAGTTTTTTGCCGTACTGCGATAAGCTTTATCATTTTATCGCGCCTAAAATCTTAGGCGACAACAATGGTAAATCTTGTTTTTACGGCAGTGATATTGACCGAATTTCAAACTGCACAAACCTTCAATTTGAAAGCTTTCAATCTTTCCCGCCTGATATTTTAATAACATACTCTAAGGAAGTTTCTTAAAATAATCATCATCATGAATTGCCTTATAAGTACAACTGATTCCCTGCTCTGCTGAGCCAACAGAACCAGGACATTTTTCCCAAAAAGTATAATGTACTCCGTTTTTATCCTCACCGCTTTTTAAAGAATTTTCGCCAATAGGAGCTAACATTTGAGTATTTGGATTATAATACCCCAAAAAACATCATGCCCGTATTTGTTTGGCTTTTCTTTCCAATCGTTTATATCAATTGCTAAAAATTGATTCTTCCCGTAAGGAGTAAATATTGGCATGGATAGACTCTGAATTAAATTCAGAGTGACGGTACTTGCAAATCCGCCGAGGAGAAAAACCTAAAAAGTTACCCCCCCCGAAATTCTAATTATAGCCTGCTTTTTCATCTCTTTTCTCCTTTATTTTATATATTTAATGATAAATCTATATTACACCTTGTTTAAATCATTGGCAAGTTTGAATAAATAATCATCCCGAGCGCTGCATTTTAAACCGGTCGGAATGAAAAATTCCTTAAATCTTTCAACCGCATACCTATCAGTCATGCCTGAAATATAATCAGTTACAACTTGTTCTATATGCTCAATCGGACAAATCGGCTTTAGCATATCACAATAATAATAAAATAATTCTTTTATAACATTTCTTGCCTTACGTTCTTCAAGTTTTGCAGTTGATTCATCACTATAAACATTTTCAAACATCCATTTACGAAGCTTTGTCGTATAACCCCAAGCCTCTTCACTCATCATAATTTCAGATTTTCCAATAGAATTTTTAACAATTTCTTTTATCATCTTATCTAAACGTTGACTCTGATTTGATGAAAAATATTCAATACAGTCTTTTGGTAAGTCGCTTTCAGATATTACTCCCGCGCGAATAGAGTCTTCTATATCGTGGTTTATATAAGCAATTTTATCTGCAAGCTGAACAACTTTTGCTTCAGGCGTTAAAGGTTCATACCCCCAGGAATGCGTCCTGATACCGTCAATAGTTTCCTGACAAAGATTAAGATTTTCTAAAACTTCAACAACACGAACACTTTGAAGGTTATGATGAAAACCGCCTTCAAGAAGCTCGTTTAAGACACCTTCACCGCAATGTCCAAACGGAGTATGACCTAAATCATGACCTAATGAAATTGCTTCAACCAAATCCTCATTCAAACAAAGTGAACGCGCTATAGTTCTGGCAATCTGTGAAACTTCAAGAGTATGAGTTAAACGGGTTCTAAAATGGTCATCAAACGGAGATAAAAACACTTGAGTTTTGTGTTTTAATCTTCTAAATGCCTTTGAATGAAGTATTCTGTCCCTGTCGCGCTGAAACTCTGTACGCAAGTCACATGGCGTAATTGCAACTTTACGTCCTTTAGTTTGCGCTGACTTTGTTGCAATATCACTTAATGTTTCAAATTCACGCTTTTCTAACTTTTCACGTATAGTTAATTCTGTCATTCCTCACCCGTATTGTTTTAGGGACAAACCTCCCTTTAGTGTAATTTTAACAAAAAGTTTGATTTTGGCTATACAGTTTTTGGAGGATTTTCAACATTTGGATGTTTTGCTTGCTTATATTTTTTCAAAGTATTATCTGCCCAAGTACCAAGCCTATTAATAGCAAACGATAATAATGAACCGCAAATTAAAGCTTTTGAACCCGCAAATAACTTAGCATTAAAGTATAACGAACCGCCGATACCGGCTAAAGCCGGAATACCGTATTTTAAAGCAATAGAGGTTCTTTGATCGTTATCCTTTGATTTTGCAAGATTATAACCTAAAATTCCCAACGAGCCTAAAACCGTCAAAATATCTGTAGGCGCAGAACCCATAGCTAAATCTCTAAGTTTATTCATAAAATCTTCTGTTTCGATTTTTATAGACTTATCTAAAGATTTTAACCAAGCTTTGTAAGCGGTTTCAACTTTTTTATAATCAGATTTTGAAAGAATTTGTTTGTATATTGATAAAAGTTCTTCAACCTTACCCGGCTTATAACCTACAATATTAGCTCTTAACTCTGTCATTTCCGCTAATAAGGCTTTAGCATTCTTTTCGGGGAGGAGTTTCGATTGCTGAGCCTCGCTAATATTTTGAATAAAACTGTCCATATCAGTAACAATTTTATTTGTTAATTCTTGACGAGTTTGGGGATTTTTACATTTTGCAAGTTTTTTAATCATAGCCCGAATACTTCTTAAAGATGTTAGCCTTTCGGTATCTTTAAAACTCAACGAGCTAACCATTTTCATTATAGATTCCTCGGAATCCTTTGCCAAATGTGATAACGGGTAAGAAAGTTCACGTCTGTTAACTAAAACTGTCTTAATAACAGCATCTCTTTGCTCAATAATCCTTGAATCAGCCATAAATTTTGTGTAAAGATCTTTTGATAAGAAAACTTTCATATTGCTAAAGGCTTGTTTCAAAGTTTCGATAGCGGATTTAAAAGAAAAATAACGCGAACGCAGAGCATTCTGACCAAAGAATTTTTCAGTTAACAAACCTATTTCAAGATTTATAACTTCTGCATTTTCAGACAGCAATTTATTTTTTGAAGAATTTGATACCAACGGGGCAGATAAAGCTGTATTAGTGGCTTTTTGCAACAATCCGTCAGTTTTTTTATAAGTATTCACAACAGCTTGGCGCCCAAGTCGTTCAAACCCGCGGGTAATCTTATCATGGAATTTTGCAAGATACTTATTCCAACCCATCATTTTTTTAAACAATAAGTCTTTTACGGTATTATAATTATTGATAACACCCGAGCGCTCTTGTAATTTATTCAATTTATCAAGCGCATAAACATAAACCTTATCTGTTGTTGATAAAACATTATTACCGTCAAGTTTTGCTTTTTGAACTCTTTTATCTAAAAATGTTCTTAAAGAATTAAAGCTTTTGCTCAAGCCTTTCGGACCGCCTTTTAACAGGAAGAAAATTGTTCCTGCCGTTAAGACTGTTGCTCCCGCTATTGATAGACCAATGATTTTTATGTTATTTGTTTTTCTTGCTTCTTCGGGAGTAATTATTTTAATTTTATCAAGATAAGGTGATGACGCAAGATACGTAGCATCAGTGATTTGAGGCTGTAATTTAGGCTGTGAAACAACATTTAAATCAGGTGCTTGAACTTGAGAAGTTTGCAAAGATTGAGGCTTAGGTTTTTCAAGCCAATAATCACTCGGATTAGTTCTTACTGTCACTTTACCGAATGTATTAGCATTATTTGATTCAATTTTTGGAATTGAATTAATCATAAAATCACTAGCCTACACTATATTTAAGTAACATAACAAGAAAATTTTGCCCTAAAAACCGTCACGTGTTAACTTATATTACGAAAACAACTCGGTATCGATAACTTTAGCAACCTCAAGCGCTGAATTTTTATCAGAAAGCATTTCTTTTACCTGCCCTAATTGCTTAATATTATCTTCACGTCTTTCTTTATTATAAAGCAGTTCTTCGATTTCATAAGTAATATTTGACGGGGTAACTTTATCCTGAATAATTTCGGGAACAATTGATTTATCCGCAATAATATTTGGCAAAGACACGCGCTTGATACATCTTACAAGTAAATAAACCCAATAGAAAAACTTCGGACCGCGATAAGCAATAATCATCGGGGTTTTGTATAAACAGGCTTCTAATGCAACAGTACCTGAAGCTAAAATCAGTGCATCAGATACACTTAACAGCGCCTGATTTTCACCTTTAATAACTTTTATATCGCAATCGCCGAGATATTTTTGATAAACTTCATCAGAAAGATTAGGGGCTTGAGAAATACAGAATTGTAAATCAGCATGCCTGTGGCTTAAACGGGTTACCGTTTCTTTAAAAACACTCATCAAATGTTTTAATTCAAACTCTCTTGAGCCGGGGAAAACAGAAACCAGTCTTTTTTCTACATCAAGTCCGTGTTTTCTGAAAAATTCGCGGCGTTCCGCAGGTGCAGGTAACTGGGCAACAAGCGGATGCCCGCAATAGTGCGCATCAATTCCGTATTGAGCATACAAAGGTCTTTCAAACGGAAATATACACAAAACCTTATCAACAAACTTTTGAATAAGTTTAATCCTATACTTACGGCTTGCCCAAACTTGCGGAGGAATATAATAAAAGACCTTTATCCCTGCTTTTTTCAAAAATCTTGCAATAGTAAGATTAAAAGCTCCATAGTCAATAAGTAATACCAAATCAGGCTTATAATCATTTTTTAAATAATCTAAAAGAGCTTTACCAAGTTTAATATGATTAATCAAAATCTGAGGAGTAAGCCCCATTGCACCCATTTTTTCCTGGGTAGAAAGCAGTTTTACACCTTCATTTTGAAGATTTATACCACCAATACCTTCGATTTCCAAATCGCAATTTAGCGCCCGCAACTCTTTTACAACTTTTGATGCGTGAATGTCGCCTGAGTATTCACCCGTAATTATAAATAATCTTTTCATCTATACCGCCATTATAACAATATTATGCTCATCAGCGTATTTTACAACCTTTTCCTGATCAACGATAATTGTTTCATTAGCCTCAACAGCAATCAAACTTGCATGCTTATGACTCATTGTTCTTAATGTTCTCATACCGATTGCAGGAATATCAAAACGTTTATCTTGCTTTGGTTTTGCAACTTTTACAACAACAGCACCTTCTTTTGCAAGTTTTGCTCCGCGTTTTATGCAAACATCAGTTCCTTCAATCGCTTCAACCGCCATAATCATTTTATCTTTAATCACAACAGATTGTCCGACATCAATTTTGCCCATCTCTTTTGCAAGCCAGAAACCGTAGTTTACATCTTCCATTTGTTCAGGTGTCGGTTTATGAACTCCTAAAACACCTGCCGGTATCATAAGATTTTTGATGAAAATTGTCTGATCAAGTACTTCGACACCGATTTTTGCCAATTCTTCAACAATCATCAACATTACCTGATCATCATTTAATCTTGATGCTTCTTTTATTAAATCTATCGCTCTTTTATCAAATTTATGAAGCTGTAACAAAACTTTTTTATGAACTTTACCTAAAAATGTAAGCTGCTTTACACCTTCTTCTTTTAAAATTGATTCAATTCTGTCAACTTCACCCGGGTGACAACTGTATACCTTTGAACAGTATTTTTTTAAATCCCTCAAATTGTCTTTTGCCAAAGAAATACAAACGACTTCAAATCCGTTTTCTTTAGCATATTGAGCCATTTTTACAGGTAATGTTCCGTCCCCTGCGATTAATCCTTGCTTATTTTCCAATGTTATTGACACTATTATTTTCCTCTTTTACTTATTCCTTAATAAATATATTTTCTTAATTTCCTCTGTCGGTAATATTTTAGCACCACCAAGAAATTTTGTAAAAATTATTGTTTTTGCGTAATTTTCGGCAAGTTCAAGTTTTAAATATGCCTCTTTTACAGATTTTGCACCTATTACGACCCCATGATTTTCCATTAAAACCACATCAAAATCATTAAAATATTTTGAAGTTTTCTTAACAAGTTCATCAGACCCTGGCATCGCATACTTAGCAATCGGAATTTCCCCAAAACAATAAATAATTTCTGGTGAAATCCCCTCTCTTAAACCAATCCCGCAAGACGCAAACGCAGTCAGATACGGTGAATGGACATGAAATACGCAATTAAATTCAGGTCGTTTTTTGTAAAATTCCAAGTGTAAAAACTTTTCACTTGAGGCTTTTTTATTTCCTTCAACAAGATTTCCCTCAAAATCAATTACAACCAAATCATCATTATCCAAATATCCGTTAGCAGAACCTGATGAGGTTATTATAACATTGTCACCGTACCTTGCTGAAATGTTACCCGAAATTCCCGGGGTAAAATCTTTTACCCCTGCAAGATGTCCGTATTTTATTATTTCTTGTTTTAACTCATCTGTCATACTATTGAACCGTTTCCTTATCAGGATCTTCAATTTCAATTATTTGTGCGTATTTTAACACAGCAGGTTTTGCGTTAACTCCTTCATTTTGCTTTCTTGAAGACACTTTAACTTCTTGATTTTGTTTTTTAGCAGGAGCAAAAGCAACCTTACGTTCTTCTCTTTCCTGACGTTTTCCTAATCGTTCAGGATTTTTTATCTCCATTCTACCATATTCAATAGTTGTACCTTTAGTATCAAAAGCAACATCAAAACCAAAATAAGTAGTTTGTCTTACAAAGTCATACCCAAGACGGATTTTCAAATCGTCAGGTCCGATTGCAAATACAAATCTGTTTTCCTGGAACAATTTACCATTTGGTGAATCATCACTTAAATTAACCATTCCTGACCAACCTACAGAAAGGTATTTGTTTAATCTGAAAATTTCAGCTATATACAAACTTGAATGACCATATCTGTAGCTGTCATACCTTGGAACAGGGCTGTTATCATCATAGCCTGATTGATAGTATGCCAAATCCTGCATCCAGTTTTTATATTGAATATGGGTACTTGGTCCTATTCTTCCGATAAATTGTGTATCGCCCGTACCATATACAGCTGCAACACCTTGCAGTGCTACCGATAAATCAAAATAAAACTTATGTTCGGGATTTTGGTAAGCATATAATGCCTGTCTGACTTCAGCCATATATCTTAACCTTGTCGTTGCAATACCCTTAGAAGCTATTTTTTCACCATAGTAGTTACGGTCGTTATCTTCCATTATACCAAAGCCTGCTCTGTGACGGAAGGTAAGACCTTTGCCTTCGGCTAAGAAATTCGGAAGTTTATGAGATTTATCATAAAAAACTTCTGCCATATACTTAGGCATTCTTGCACCCAAGAACCATTCATCCATAAATGAATTGGCACTGTATTGCATATATAAATTATCATCCAAACGCTGATGTCCTCTCATAAAGAACACATCCGCAGCAGAAGCATAACCAAGTTCTGTTGTATTATACGTATTACGATATTTTAAAGCTCCACCAAAACCAAAGTCACCGTGTTGATAATTTAAAAACGGAATTGCTTTTAAAATAGAACCGCCGGGTCCGCCAAATACAAATCCCGGTCCTAAGAACATACCGACTTTTCTGCGGGTACCAAATTCAGGATAATTTGCTTCAAAATAATCACGATCTTTATTGGTGTAAGCTGTTAAACTCGGCCATGTGAACCAATATTTACCACGTCTTCTGATTTCAATATTTTTAAGCTTAAACACATCATGATTTTTTCTTGCTTCAACATAAATTTTATCGGCATTGATATGAAGCTTGTTTCCACGAGGGTCACTTAAGAAGAATGATTTTTCACTATCATCAAGTGTCATACTTATAAATCTCGGACCAATCATTCTTGAAGACATACGATGAATTTGTGATTCTTCAGAATACAAGGTACCGTCTTCAAGGATAATTTTAGCATCTTTTTGAATACCTTTTCTTGCATTCATCATCATAGTTTCGGATTTTGTGTGAACATTATCCATAAACATATATTCTTCATTCATATCTACTTCAAAATAATCAGTTTGAGTTGGATTACCGTCTTTTAAAACGATAACATTACCTATGGCTTTTAAAATATTAGATTCTTCATTATAAACAATTTTATCGGCAATAACCCTTGTTTTTTGAGGCGGAATATACAAATCAGGTCTGCCTGTTGCGACCATATCACCTGTTTCCTCATCAAAATTAACAAAATCACAATCAAGTTGAAGCTGTTTTTCTGTTACCTGTTCTGCAATCCCTGTTTCAAAAGACATAGTTTCAGGAATTTCAGATTCAATTTCACTTTGGATAGAACCCGCAATAGAACCTTCCTCCGGCTCTATTTTAATCTCTTCAAACTCCGGTTCCGATTTTTTCCAGAATTTTAATTTTTCAATACGTTTTCTATTAGCTTCTTTACGTTGAGCAATTTCTTCTTCTGATTTTTCAGCTGTCATATTGGAAAGTTTTTCGCTCAAATTAACCCGAACCTTCTTAAACAAAGGCATGTTATCGTCGTTAATTTCTTTAGTAGAAGGTCCGCCCGCACTGCGCATACCTGCGGAATAATTATCAAAACTGTGATAAATCGGATCTTCTCTTAAATCAGGCATCATTGTACTCATTGGGGACTTAAAGAAAGTTTCAGCCTGCAAATCTTCAGGAGATATTGCCGAATATTCATTCCCGTCATCAAGCGCGTAAACACTGTTTACGAAAGCTAATATAAAAAATATAACAAGTAAAAATCTTTTCAACATTCTACCCTTTATCTAACATAATTCAACGGATTCACAGGTTTACCGTTCACACGAACCTCGAAGTGACAATGAGGACCTGTACTGTAACCTGTCGAACCTTCTCTGCCAAGTGTTTGACCTTTTTTAACCATTTGTCCGTTACCAACATTAATTGCAGACATATGGGCATATAACGTGGTTATCGGCTGACCGTTAACAACACCATGATCTAAGATTACAACCTTACCATATCCGCCGTACCAACCTGAATATATTACCTTACCGTCATTTGAAGCCCTTATCGCTCCTCCGTTTGGTCCGCCGATATCAATACCTGAGTGGAAAATCCTGCTCTTAAATATCGGGTGAACCCTATACCCAAACGGTGAAGTTATAGGTCCTGAAATCGGTCTGATAAAACCTGTAGATGATATTACAACTTTTGAAGTTGACGAACCGCTTGTCATTTTTGCAATCATATTTTGAATATTTTCTGACTGCCTTGCCAATTCTTGTTCTGAACGTTCATAGTAACTTTTATCTTTCTTCAATCGTTCAATCATGTTTTTATTTTCGGCTATCGACCCTTGAATCGCCATTCTTTGAGAATTAATATCGCGTATTGAAGATTCTATCATTCTTTTTTGGCGTTCAACCTGAGCCTTTAAAGAAGCTATCTCGTTCGCTTTAGCTTTTAGTGCCTGCATACGCCTGTAATCATCTTGGATAACTATTTTTTCAAAATAAAACATATCCATAAGAGTATTTACATTTGTTGTTGATAAAATCAACTCAAACATACCGCTTCTTTGATGTTTATAAACCTGCTTGATTCGTTCTTTCATCTGCAAATCAAGATTACGAAAATCAGATATTGCCTTACTTAATTGACGCTCCATTGAAGTTAAATTAGCTTGCAAAGAGTTATACTTTTGTGTGGTTACTGCTAATTCCTGTTGGGCAGCTTCTAACTGCTGTTGGTTATAATTCAACTTATTTCGTTCTTTTTTAAGTTTTAAATCTGCCTGTTTTTTCTTTTCCTGAAACTGCTTCTTTTTATTCATTGTTTGTCTTAATCTTTGCTCCAATGAAGCTTTTGAAGGAGCAGCAAACGACGGAAGAGCACAATTCACGGCTAATCCGGTTAATATCCAACTTATTAATATATATTTTAAGACATTTTTTTTCATATTAACTACTATTTTACAAGTAACGGAAGTAGCATTAAACCTACCGTCCAGGCAACAAAAGTTAAACATATTATTGCTATAATGAGCTTTTGGTGCTTTCTGAAAAATTCCATAATTTCTCCCCTTATACAATCAGTATTTTACTATAAAAAATTTCTTTGTTCAAGTAGTAAATATTGAGCAAGCTTTAACATAATTCATAAACCTCAATATAATTTACGCCTATTTACCCATGAACTTTTTTCGTTTATAATCGTTATAAGAGTATAGAGGTAAAAATTATGAACGACAAATGCTCAAAATACGAAGCTCTGTTTACTTTCAGAAGTGAAGAAGAACTAAATGAACACCTTCAACACTGTCCTGATTGCAGAGCAGAACATGAAAAAATGCTTAGAGTGTCAGAACTTATTCAAGAAGTTAAACCTTACTTTGAAGAAAAACGCAAAAATATTGCAAGGTTAAAAGCTGCATGCGCACTTTTTGTCATTATGCTGAGCGGAACAACTTTGGGCGTTCTTAACCTCAATACTGATATCTCAGATACTCTTAAATACGGTACAACACTAAGTTCTGAAGATTTAGGACTGCCTGTTGATTCTTACGGGCTTATCTCACTGGAATAATAGGGATTAATGAATTTTAACGAAGTAATAAAATCAAACAAACAAAATATAAAAAATATTATACGTCTTATCACCAAAGAAGATAATGAAGATATTGAACAAGAGGTATACCTTAAAATCTGGAAAAATTCAGATAAATACAAAGAAAAAGGTTCAATAAAAAGCTGGATTTCAACAATCACCAAAAACACCTCCCTTGATTACCTGAAATCCGCATATCATAAGATTTCCCAAACCTCAACTTCAGATGAATATACTGTTACCAACATTAAAGACAAAAAAACTTCACCTGATGACAATGTAATGAAACTTGAACGTCAAAAAACCATTATCAACGCAATTAACAGTCTTAAACCAAAATTCAAAGAAGTTATAATAATGTGTGAAATCAATGGTTACTCATATGAAGAGTGCGCACAAAAATTAAAATGTCCGCTGGGTACGGTTAAATCTCGGATTTACAACGCAAAAAAAGAGTTAGCAGAAAAATTAAAAGATTTATTATAAAACGAAAGGATTAAAATGAAAAAAACACTTTCATTATTATTCACAGCAATTATATTAGGGATAAATACAGGAACAGCCTTGGCAAATCCGCAGGCAGCACCTGATAATGTTTCAATTATGCACAAACAACCGCCAAAGGCTCAAATACGCAAAGAATTTGAACAAAGATTGAACCTTACAGATAAACAAAAAGAAAAAGCAAAACAAATTCATAAACAAGGCAAAGAGCAAATAAAACCTGTAATTATGCAAATCGAAGTTAAACGACAAGAAATAGAAACCGTAAAACTTTCAAGAATTTCAGTCAAAATGCAGGAAGAAAAGATTGCTCAATTAAACGCTGAAATCAAAGAACTTGAAAAACAAGCTCAAGAAATCCGCAAAAAAAATTCACAAGAATTTGAAAAACTATTAAATAAAAAACAAAAAGCTGAACTTGATAAAATGAAAGCCGAAGGCAGAGCACGATTTGAACAGAATCATCCGCCGCGCCCGCCGTTCCAAGGCTTAGGAACACCAAACTTTTTATTAAGACCGCTTCTGCCGCCTCCGGGAGTAAAGTAGTAATAAGAAGACTATAAGTCAATAGGTGAATAAGTCAGTTTAAAATATCAGTTTAGTAAAGCTGACCTACTGAGCTTCCCCCGACAGGGAAGGAGAATTAATTAACGGTAAAGAACTTATCGACTTATACATCAGTTATCTAAACTGTTTTTACGAGATTCTTCGTCTTTTATAAACTGGCAAAGTTCTTCTAAGCGGTTATCTTCCATCGCATCCATTAAAGCCTGAATATCGGTAAATTTGCCGAGTGCAAAACCGGTTTCGGCTAACAACACACAGTCATTACATAATCTGTACTTACCATAACCGATAGAACCTGCCATTGACTTATTTTTACCGCAGCAATCGCACTCAAAATATTCATTTGCAATCTCCGGATTCTCTTCCAAATCGTCAATAACCATTTGAACAACAACTTGCTGCATTTCTTCTATAATTTCTTCTTGTGTTTTTTTCATTTATTTTACCAAATCTTTCATCGTTTTAACTGCTTCGCCAAGCCCTGTAAATACGGCTTTTGAAATAATGCTGTGACCGATATTAAGCTCATAAAGCCCCTCAATTTCATGCATACGATGAACATTTTCATAATTCAAACCGTGTCCTGCATTAACTCTTAAACCTAAATTCTGAGCAATTTCAGATGCATTTTTCAAATCATCAAAAGCCTTAGCTTCATCTTGAGTTCCGTAAGCATGAGAATAAGTTCCTGTATGAAGTTCAATAAATTGAGCACCTGTTTTTGCACTTGCAACAACCTGTTCTTCGGTCGGGTCAATAAACAGACTTACCAAAATCCCCGCATCTTTTAACGGTTTTACAAACTTTGTTATTTTATCAAGCTGACCTGCAACATCAAGCCCGCCTTCTGTTGTTACTTCCTGACGTTTTTCAGGTACAAGACAAACTGAATGAGGTTTTATTTCAAGCGCAATTTGCTGCATCTCTGAGGTTACTGCCATTTCAAGGTTTAAATTTGTTTTTAATGTTTTAATAAGAGTTCTGACATCCCTGTCTTTTATGTGACGTCTGTCCTCGCGCAGGTGCGTCGTAATTGATGTTGCTCCGTTATTCTCGCAAATCTCAGCAGCCAAAATCGTATCGGGCTCAATGCCACCCCTTGCATTTCTTAATGTTGCCACATGATCTATATTTACTCCTAAAAGCATAATTTATCCTTTCTAAAATTTCATTTTACTAATCTTTAACAACGCAGTATAAGAAGGTAAAATCGTTACCTTCTCTTCTTTATCCTCAGATGAAGTTGCAAGTTCTATTGCTGATTTTATATCTTCTTTTATTATGATTCTGTCTTGCGCAATTCCTGCGTATTTAAGTCTTAATGCCATATCATTTGCCCTAATGCCTGAGGTTATTACAAGCTTTTTAGCATCTTTTAACTGTTCAAAATCACTGTCCCAAAGCCAGGAAATATCACGCCCGTCAGCATAATTATCATTTATCGCAATTACAATATTTGAGTTTAAATCAACAGTTTTTAAAACTTCACTGGCTCCTGTCGGGTTTTTAATGAGCTGGATTAAAGTATCATGTCCATTAATTACACGTCTTTCCGCGCGCCCAAAAATTGATTTATAAGACCCAAGTGCTTTGTTAATATCATCATCATCTATCTCATTATACAAGGCACACGAAATTGCCGCCAAAGCATTATACGCGTTATAAAGTCCAACAAGATTAATTTTGAAATTATGTTCGCCATATTCATCTACAACTTTTATTTCAGAATAATCCGCAAAAATTTTGACATAACCTTTGAAGTCTAACTTCGGACGTTTATAACCGCATTTTTCACAATAATAATGACCTTGTTGAGCGAAAAATTGTTTAGTATACTTTAACGGTTCTCCGCAAGTACAAGCAAAAACCTCAGTTGGGGCTGTAGAATCAGATTTATGAACATCCGAAAGAATTTCAACATCTTCAAACCCGTAATATAATGCCTTTTTATCTTTACCAAGATTTGTTACAAGCGGATCATCAGCATTTAAAATCAATGTTAAATCATTATTTTTATCAATCGCATTTTTTATAAACGACGCGGTTGTCGCTAATTCACCATATCTGTCAAGTTGATCGCGAAACAGATTAGTCACAACCAATTCATCAGACTTGATATAATCATACAATTTCGTCAAATAGGCTTCATCAGACTCTAACACCGCGCAGGTAAAATGTTTAAACGGCAACACATTTAATGCAAAGACATTCGCAATACCTGTAAGCATATTCGCACCTTTTACGTTATGGATAACTCCACCAGCAAACACAGATTCATAAATATGAGCCAAAAGTCCGGCTGTAGTTGTTTTGCCGTTTGTTCCCGTAATTGTAGTAATACTTGCTACGTATTTTGAACAATAGGACAAAAACCCAGGACAAATTTTAAGCGCCATCATCCCAATAAAAGAAGTACCTGATGAACGGTTTAACAACTTTATCCCCAAATACGCAAGCCTTGCCAATATTAATGCTGTATAAAATCTCACTCTGCCCATAAATAGTCCTTTAGACGTATTCAAATTTTAACTTTCATCATATATTATGTTATTAATATAATACAAAAGTAAGAAAAGTTAAAAGATGTTAGTTTTATTTTTTACAATAATATTTATTGCAGAGTTAATAATTGCAGGCTGGATTATCGGCGGTATCGCAAGCATTGACAAAAATGTCTGCGCACTAAATCAAGAAGTCATTGATTTTCAACCGCAAATAAAAAGCAGTCTAAAAAGCTTACAAACAGCAGCGAACAAGGTTTTTACCGTTTTTGACTGTTTTACGGATTTTGTCACACAGAAAAAAGACTACTGCAAAGAAACTTTCAAAAAGAATCTGACAACTCAAATAATCCTTTCAGTGCTTAAAATTTATGCAAAAAGACTTGTAACTTTTATTGAAATAGCTTTTGCAATAAAAAAACTTTTAAAAAAATAATCTCAAATTACCCCCCGAGCTATTGAAATCCGCTAAAAAATATGTTACAATTGTGAAGAAATTTGAAAGAATGAGGTTTACAACTATGAGTAAAAACAAAGCATTTATGTTTTCTATCGGCGTAATTGCCGGTGTTGTAGGAGGCATTATCGGCGGTGTGCTTTTTGCCCCTAAATCAGGAGAAGAGTCAAGAAAGGAACTTAAAGACACTATTTGTGATCTTTATGACAAACACGCTCCGCAAATTTGCGAAGCTAAAAAACAAGCACTGGAGTCTATTGATTTAATGAAATATAAAATGGAAAGACAATTAAGAAAATTGAACAATTCAGTTAAATCAAAAAAAATGAAAAAAGCTAAAGAATTGGAAGATTTTGAACACGGCGGAAATGAAAACGAATTTGATTACTAATAAAAGAAAAGGATTATTAAAATGAGTGTAGAATTATCACAAGTTATACTAAATCACGGATTAACATTTCTAGCCGTATCTACAGCAGTTATTTTAATTGTTGTCGGATGCTATCTTGTAAAATTGCTTAAAGATTTATCCGTCTTAGCTAAAAATGTTAACGAAACATCAATTATGCTTAACTGCGAACTTAAACCGACACTTGAAGAATTAAATGAAACAATACATTCAATAAATTCTTTGGTTCAAAGTACGGACGAAGGCGTCGGTAACGTAAAAGTCGGTATTGAAAACGCACTTTCAAAGACTAAGGCTTTTTCTGAAAGCCTTCTTGGAGGTTTCTTTAAAGGTTTTATGACCGTATTTTCTTTAATAAAAAGAAAATAAAACTTTTAGGGAATGAAATTTTCAAATAACAGATTTACAATCATGTAAGACAACAAAAGGAGAAATATAAAATGTCAACATCAAGATTTTTAGCAGGTTTCATCGTAGGCGGCGCAATCGGCGCTATTGCAGGTATTTTGCTTGCACCAAAATCAGGTGAAGAAACCAGACAAATATTAGCTGAAACAGCTCAAGATATGGCTAAAAGAGCTGATGAAACAGCCAAACAAATTCAAGTAAAAGCAGATGATGTGGTTTCTGACCTTCAAAAAAGAGGAGAAGAAATTAAAGAAAAATTACAAGACTTAATCGCTAAACAAAAAGACGACAAAGAAGAAGATGATGATGAATAAGTCTTAACAGATTTAAAAAGCGGGGCGGATGTTATACAACATCCGCCCCGCTTTTTGTTATATCGTAAAATTAAATAATTCACCAATCGGTAAACTTAGGGCGTTCGCAATATTTTCAAGATTTTTTACAGTAACATTGGTTTCTCCACGCTCAATCATACCAATAAAATTCCTGTTCAAATTTGCCAATTCAGCAAGCTTTTCTTGAGAAATCTTTTGTTTTTGCCTTTCAACACGTATTTTTAAACCTAATTTAAGGATAGTATCTTTATTCATGATTACATTTTAATAACTAATATATTGACAATCTACCTAATATATATTTATAATGATTAATATATTAGTCATTAGGAGCATATTATGAAAACAGCTTTCACCCTTGCTGAAGTATTAATAACACTGGGAATTATCGGAATTGTAGCAGCAATGACAATACCGAACCTTATATCAACTCATCAAAAGAAAGCAACAGTGACAAAGCTTCAAAAAGCGATATCTGTAATAAATCAAGCTTACAGATTATCATTTGACGATGTTGGAGAACCTGAAAGTGCTTTTGATATAGGAGCAGAAGAGTATTTTAAAACCTATTGGGCACCATATTTAAAAGTCGCAACTTATTGTAATTCATATTCAGACTGCGGTTATAAATCAAGCATACCATATACAACCGCAAATGGAGCTGTTCCAGATATAACATTACCTGCAAGTACCTCTGCAAATGCGTCAAGAACGCTTTTTGCAATTCCTGACGGGACATTTTTTATGATATTTACAGCGTCGGGTGACGGTAAAGGTGGAATATCTAAAGATAACAGAGTACTGGTTGACCTAAACGGAGGAGAAAAACCAAATATATTTGGCAGAGATGTTTTTATGCTTGAAAGATTCACCGACGGAGTTGGGGTACAACCAAAAGGTTATAAAGAAAGCAATACGGTAGTAAACCAAAGGTGTATAAGCTACGGTTGGGAAAATACTTGTGCAGAAAAAATTCGTCGTGCAGGCTGGCAAATTGATAAATCCTACCCTTGGAAAGGAGCAAAGTAATATTCTTTACCACGCTGAGCGCTCGTGACCCTGCACTCCTATATACTCTGCGCATTAAACGCCACCGTTCGCACTTACGTCAAGACTCAACATCTTGCCGATGCGTGCTTATCTCTCGCTATTGCTCGTGGCTCCGCTCGGCAGACAAAAAAAATCGCCTTAAAAAAGGCGATTGGAATCTTTTTTCAATTCCTCGTAATAGTGAAGTGTGAAGTGTGTGTGCTTAAGTCTTGTGTGATTCCTCAATTTAAGCACTCCTCGTGTTTACATATATATAAAGTATTTTTAGTATATAAAATTGCTATATTTTTCATAACCTACTTTACAACTCTTAATATAATGAAAAATAATCTGCCCTGATTTATACTAAAGATAAGGTTACACTAAATACGAAGGATTTTTATGAATATTTTAATATCAAATGATGACGGAATAGCCGCAAACGGAATAAGAGTTCTAACTGAGGAATTATCAAAACATCATAACGTTTACGTTATCGCACCTGATAGAGAAAGAAGTGCAGCGGGGCATTCTCTAACCCTTCACACACCATTAAGAGTTGAAGAACTTGATAACGGTAAAAACGGAGCTACAAGAACCTGGGTTACTACAGGAACCCCTGGGGATTGTGTAAAAATTGGGGTTAACGCAATTCTTTCAGAAGACGAACAGCCCGATATCGTAATTTCAGGGATTAACCATGGACCTAACCTTGGCGCGGATATTCTATATTCAGGTACCGTAAGCTGTGCAATGGAAGGCGCTATGTTAGGAGTCCCGAGTATTGCGGTTTCACTTGCAAGCATGAGCGCAGATTACGAAGATTTTAAATTCAGCGCTAAGTTTGTTGCATCTTTATTGAACAAGCTAAAAGAATTTAAATTTCCACCAAAAAGTATACTAAACGTAAATATTCCAAAACTTGACACTGATGATATCGCGGGAGTAGCCATAACAGAGCTTGGAAGAAAAATGTTCACCGACGCTTACGAAAAACGTGTAGACCCGCGCGGAAAAGTTTATTATTGGCTTGCGGGCGAACTCATTAACGAACCTGAAGACGCACCTACTGATATTGCAGCAGTTAGAAATAACAAAATCTCAATAACTCCCGTTACCTACGAAATGACAAGAACAGAAACTATTGATGATTTAGATAAAGTTCTTTGCGGTTCAGGTAACTGTAATTGGTATTAAATCACCCCCTCTCCCCAAGGGGCGAGGGGAAAAATGCGTCATACTGAGAGATAGCAAAAATAATAAGGCTATTTGCCCCCTTATAACATTTACCCCTTTAAAAATATTACAACATAGTTTATAATATTAATAGGGATATAGGAACGATGGTACAAATTTACTCCAATTCAAATTCGGGAATACCAATCGGGCGTGTTGCAGATTACAACAACACCAATCCGTCGCGCGCAATAACTTCATTCAGAAACCTTGCGAAAGCCACTAATCCAATTACAATAAATCCTCAAAGAAACGACTTTGCATCCGCCGTTTACGGTGACGGTCCATACAGCTTAACTATGCCAAACCAGGCATCTGACATTTTGGCTCTCAACATTGACTATATCGCATAACTTAATATTTTGTTAAAATAATATTAAGAAACTTTAACAAGAATTTCTCCCAAAAGGCAATTTTCTCAGAAAAAAATACTTTATATAAGAGTAAATAGGAATGAGGATTTCAATTAAATGAAAGAACAAGAATTAAACACGTTAATGTCAGTTATTGCAGATCCAATCGAAAATGTGTATAAAATTGAATCGTACAAAGACTTAGCAGAGATTCAAAGAATTATCAGAATTTTTGATATCTCGGAAGAACAACACAACAAACATACAATGTTATCAATCAAAAACCTGGCAACTTTCCGCCTTGTTTTGAGTAACAATTAACAGGTTAAGAAATACAAATAGCATAAACTCGGGTTCTTGCAATTATTGTAAAGAACCCTTACTGTTTTAAGAGTTAAGAAGGTTCGCAAAAACGGGAGCAAATAACAATACACCGACTAAAACAGCACTTACGGTAACAACAAGTACCGCTCCTGCTGCAATATCTTTTGCCATTCCAACCATTCTTGAATATCTGTTATGAAAAATTGCATCAAGCGAAAATTCTATCGCAGAATTGAACATTTCTGCTGAAATTACAGCTGCAATCGTCAAAAGTAATATGCAAAACTTAACTAAGGAAAAATTAAAGTAATACGCACTGAGTAGCACCAGGATAGCTACAAATATATGCACTCTGATGTTGCGCTCGCTTTTTAGTGTTAATCGCATACCTTTACGTGCGTTTTTAAATGTGTTTGAAAAACCTTGCTGCTTATATTTTGTCATAATCTATTCCCATACTTTTAAGTGCCTGCTTCTGGTAATTTACAACAAATTCAAATTCTTCCTCACTCTGATGATCAAACCCCAAAAGGTGCATAATCCCGTGGCTTATTAAAAATATCAGTTCAGATTCTTTTGAAATTTCTTTTTTCGCTGCTTCTTCTATTACCTTATCTAATGCTATTATAATCTCTCCTAAATTAATTTCCAATCCCAGGACAAATTTTTCATCATCATCAGAATCAGCAAACACCGCAAAGGTTATAATATCGGCAGGATAATCTTTTTTACGGTATTCTTTATTAATTTCGTGAGTTTTCTTACCGTCGCAAAATAAGAAATCAAAAGAAACCTTATCATATTCATACCCTTGTAAACAGCAATTTTGCGCAATTTCAGGAATACTCATATAAAAGTTCAGAATTTCACCTGCGGACTTTGTTAACTTATCACAATCAGGCTTCCAATCATTAAAAATATTTTCTATATAGATGTTTGAATTTATCATAAATCTTTATTGTTATTATCCGACCAATCGGTATTATTATTGGTATTTGTCGGATTTTTTGACTCTTCCAGTTCCTTTATTTTCTTTTCAAAATCTTCATCTAGAATTTTGTTTGGCATTTCTATTTTATTTTTAGCAAATTCTTCTGCAATATTTTCCTGATACTTAATTCTGTTATGTTGCATTCCGCGTAAAACCCTGCTGAAAGTTTGAGCTATAACTTTCAAATCGTTCAAAGTAAGAGGGCTGTCTGCAAGCTGTCCATCATTTAAACGTTCAACAATAATTTTATCAATAATATTTTCAATTTCCTCTGCAGTTGCATCTTTCATTGCTCGTACAGCTGATTCTACAGCATCAGCAATCATCAGAATTGCAGTTTCTTTTCTGTTCGGTTTCGGACCTGTATAGCGGAATTGTTCTTCTTTGACATTTTCCGCACCTTCTTCTATTATAGCTTGATTATAGAAGTATTTTGCAATACCCTCACCATGATGCTGTAAAATAAAATCATTAATTATACTTGGCAAACCGTTTTTCTTAGCCAATTCCACACCATCTTTCGGATGAGCGGTGATAACCATTTTACTTAACCTTGGATTAAGCTTATTATGAGGATTTTCAATACTAAAATACGATTGGTTTTCTACGAAAAACAAAGGTCTTTTTAATTTCCCAATATCATGATAGAAAGCACCAACTCTTGCTAAAATAGGGTTAGCTCCGATGGCTTCAGCAGCAGCCTCGCATAAAGTTGAAACCATAAGGCTATGATGATAAGTTCCCGGAGCTTCCATTTGAAGACGTTTCAACAATGGCTGATTATGATCGCCAAATTCAGCAAGTCCGTAAGGAGTTATAATATGGAACGAACTTTCCAACAACGGAGATGCTCCAAGTACTATAATCGAACTCAGCAGTGAATTTGCAAAGATATAAATACAATTCTTCAATATCAAACTATTACTTACATCAATTAAGCATTTGTCTATAAAATACAAACTGAGCATAATTAAAACACCCGCAACACCAAGATTAAAACCGACTTTAATAAGGTCAAATCTTCTGGTATAACGTATTTTTGAGATTGTAATCATGCCAATTAATGAAAGAACAATAAATACAATTATAAATTGAGATTCATACTGCAAACCTACAGTAAGAATAACAAGTAATAATGACGAAATTAAAAATGAAATTCTCGGGCTTAAGAATATCGCAGAAATAATAACAACACCCGGAATCGGTAAAACATACGGTGAAAAACCTGTCGGCAAAACTACCGCAAAAAAGCATGTTAATGCAATCAGCATTGCAGTTAAAGATAAATATCTGGGTTCTAAGAAACTTTTTTCAAATACCCTTAAATAAGCTATAAAAATCAGAGTTAAAAGAAGAACAAGTACGTAAACCGATAAAATACCCTGCCAATTTAGTTCATAAACATTATAACCGGCTTCTCTTAGGGCATCACGTTTTAATCTTGTTACAGGTTCACCTTCAAAAACAATTTTTTCACCCTTTTGGAAGGTAACTTTATACGGTTTTACAGAATCCTGAGCGTTCATTTTAGCAATTTCTGTTGCAGCATCATCTACAACAAGGTTCGGTACAATAACCTGCTCCAGCATTGCAGTAATAACTGACACCTGACGCTTTGAAACATTACTTACCAAATTTGATTGAATTAGAGATTGGATATTATCTTTTTCATAATCTCTTTCACTTATTCCGACTTGTAAAATATTAACAAGAGAAACCGAAGCCTTGTCAAATGCTTCTCTTAATGAAGCTTCATCAACATTCAATAAAAAATCAATAATGAAATTTTTTCTCGGATTACCTGACAAATCAAAAAGGATATTTAACTCATCAATTTTTTCCTGTTCAGATGTTGATTTTTTTCTTATTTGTAAAATAGAATTTTGTAAAGTTTCTAAATTAGTTTTGATAAAATCGTCTTCGGCAGGAACCAAAATAGGTTCAACTTTTTGAGCGACTTCACGCTTATGCTGTTCAGTTCTTTTAACATCCTCAACAGTTAAAGTTTTCTGCGCAATAATATCCTTTTTACTTATACCGTTTTCGATAATACTTTGAAAAAAGAAGTTTTGAGAAGCAATAATCGTTGTGATAAGTACGGTAAAAGTAAGCAGATAAACTGCTTTTATAAACACAGACGAAGTAAAAAAGTCTTTTACTCTCTCTAAATATTCATTTTTAATCATATACAAAATAATCCTATTTTTACTTTTTGGTATAAATCAATTTTATACATTAAAAATAAAAATACAAGCTTACTTATTAACTTGCTCGGTAACATAGATTTCCGCTAATTTACCGCCTTTTGGAGTATTAAACTTAACTTCTTTATATTCAGGTTCTTCCGGTTTAAACTCATCTTTTTGATAAGAGTACAAAAACTTCATAAATTCTTTACTGTACATACCGACTCCTTACACACGCGGGCAATTTAAAACTTCACACATATATATTAAAACATTTTTTAGAAAAAATTTGCTTAATATAAACAAATTGTTACAAAGTTAGCAATACAAATATTAGCCTGTTGAATAAGTAGTTTTGCTAATGTTTTAAACGACACAAAAAGTACATAATCTGGTATAAGTTTGTTTTTTAAATAAAACTTTTGTTTATTTTAAACAAAACTCACACTAAACAAGGAGGTAAAAATGTCAATTAAAAAACTAACTGTGGCAGCTGCGATTGCCGTTGGAATAGCAACGTGTTCCTTGAATTCAGTAATGGCAGCTTGCCCGTGCAATACGCAAGCACCGGCAGAAGCTCTGCCTGTGGTAACAGGTCCTGCTTGTCCTGTAGCAACACCACAGCCGCAAACTTGCAACAAATGCAAAAAAGTTAAAAAAGATTGCGGATGCAAAAAGAAAGACCCATGCCCTGTCGTAAAAGAAGAATGCGGATGTAAAGATGACATCAGCTGCGACAAACCCGCAGTACCGTCAACGGCACTTTGTCCGCAAACAGGTAAACCTGACAAATCTGAAATGAAACAAGTTTACGGTTATCCTCAGGCACTTTACGGTTCTAACAACTATGTAGGGGAACCTGCGAACTCAATTTTTTCCACAGAAACAGCTATGAAAGGATGTCCGGCAAGCAAAATGTCATCATCAATCAGCGGTACAACCGTTGCAACAGACGGTCAAATGACAGGTGCTGCTACTCAGATGCCATGTTTGAATGAATGTCCTAACAAATATAACGGAATTTTAATAGATAGAAATGAATGTCGTGCAAACGGCGCATCTTGCCCCATAGATATTCAAACTTCAAATTCTATTAATGCGGTTAAAAAATCATTAATCCCTTATGAAATTCCGCAACAAATTCAAAATATCACAGGTGCAGCAACTCCATTTGGAGGTTGTATGTTTCCTGATGTCCCAAACAGCCACTGGGCAGCATGCGACATCGATAAACTTGCGGTAAACGATGTTGTTGTAGGTTATCCTGACGGTTTATTCAAGCCGAACAGAAATATTTCTCGTGCAGAATTTGCAACAATGCTTGTTAAAGGTTTCAACCTAAATTGCGGAGAAATGCCTAGAGATACAATGTTCACAGATGTTCCAAGAAACAACTGGGCTAACCCTGCTATTGCAAAAGCAGTAGATGAAGATTTATTAAAAGGTTATCCGAACCACAAGTTCAGACCGAATGCGCCTGTAACCCGTGTTGAGGCTCTAACTTCAATTGCAAAAGGCATGACTTGCGACATCGATAAATGTAAAGCCGATGAAATCTTAAGCCGTTACGCTGACGGTAACAAGATTCCTGACTGGGCAAGAATCCCTGTTGCAAAATCTTTAGAAAACGGTGCTTTAAAAGACTCACCTACACCAAATATGATTTTACCTAACAAAGATGCATCCCGCGCAGATGTTGCTTCTATGATGCAAACAGTACGTGTAGCTTTAGGTTACGATACTAACCCTAAAACTGCAAATAATATCTGCCCTGCTTGTCCAATCGAGAAAAACGCACTAATTGAACATGAAGAAATAGTTAAAATTCCTACATTGCAATTATCAATGATAGACCAACTTACAGCTAAATCATCTCACGTTGGACAATATTTCAGAGCAAACACTCTTGAAGATGTAACAATTAACGGTGTAACTTATCCTTGCGGTTCAACCGTAACAGGTCAGGTTGTTGAAGTAATAAGACCTTCAGGATGCGAAAAAGGTGCTTTAAAATTAGCATTTACAGAAATCAAAAACGGAGATTGCAAAACCAAACTGCCTAAACAAATCTTACAGGCACAAATTAACAAATCTAAAAACGTTAACCCTGTAGCAAGACTTGTCGAAATGCCATTCACTTGGGCTGGTTCATTAGTCGGTGTTGTTGGCAGAACAGCCGGCGGTATTGTAACTAACTTAGGTAACGCTGTTGAAAACGTATCAAATGATGCAGGTTACATGTTAGGACACGCATTCCAAGGTCAATTCGGAGCTGCCGCAAGAAACTTGGGTGACGGTTTATTCGAAACTGTCAAAGCTCCTGTTGATATCACAAGAACAGCTTTATCAGGCACAATGGGCTTATTCCAAACTACCGGTGATGAATTTGCTTACCTTGTTGACCCTCGCGGATACAAAATATCTGCTGTAAATCCAAGAGAACACCTTACTATCGCTTTTGGTTGTAATGAATAATTACACCTAAAAAGATTATAGTTGACTGTCATCATCTTAGACAGCGGGACGGCAAAGCCGTCCCGCTGTTCTATTTATTTTACCTCTGCTCCTAAATTATACGGTTTATAATCAATATAATTTTTATTTATTATGTTTTTCATATAATTTCCAGAAGGATAAATTTTCCCGTCAGATTTTACATCATATTGAAAGACATCAGCCCCAAACTGGTTCGGACCCTGTATTCCGTTTGTATCCATATAAACAAGAGCACACCGATCTTTTGACCAAGGATTCCGTTTCCCGGTATCATAACCGTTTTCATCTCTTACTATAGACTCACCCGTAACTACACAAGAACCCTTACTCATGCCAATTACATAAGAAATACCGTTTGGTAAATATATTCGCCACAAATAAGCAAAAGAATCACCCGCAGCATATTTACCATCAACCCTATAAGCACCTTTCGGATTATTACTTTTCAACGGGTACGAAGAACAGAATTTCTTTTCTGATTTTGTGCAAATATGAGAAGATTTTACAACGGATGAAAATTCTCTTGCAACTTCTACTGAGGATTTTGTTACATCAAACAAACACAGCATATCATCACACCCGTTATCTGCCATATAACGTCTGATAGAATTTTCTAATATTGAATGCCCCTGTTTTGCCTTTGCGATTAATACTTTTTTCTGGTAATTCTGCATCAACACAGGTATTGTAATAGCTGCAACAACCCCGATAATCCCGAGGGTTATTAAAACCTCTGCCAGGGTAAATCCGTATTTTACCCTCGCCCTACCCCTCTCCCTATAAGGGCGAGGAAACACCAACCTGTCATTCTGACGTAAGTCAGAATCTATCAATGTTGGTTCTTTACGCAAGGGGTAATTATTGACATTGATAGACCCTGAATCCAGTTCAGGGTGACAAAAATAAATTCCGAGCGGCTTAGCTGCTGAGCCGCCGAGCTGCTTCAAATCCTGAATGACGTTACTCAAAAATCCGACTAGGAGAAGAGCTTAAAAAGTTACCCCCCCCGAAATTTGAAGCCATTGTTGAGTTTTTGGAGTATTACTTAATTCTTTTACCCCCATAGTCTTACTTTTCATCTTTTTCTCCTTTATATTTAATGCGACCTGCTTATAAAAGCAGGTCGCATCTGTAATTAGTGTAAATATTTAAAATACAAATAAACTGAACTTAACGTTAATGAAATAAACG
>CAMDYM010000005.1 GCA_945910425.1 uncultured Candidatus Melainabacteria bacterium
GTTCGTCTTTCGCTTCGCTCATGCCTCTGCGCAGGGCGCAAAAAAAAAGTCACAATTCTGCGACTTGAACAATAATCTTGGGAGGAGATTTTGGGATAGTTTGTACATGCATGATATGAAAAACATGTCAAATTGGTTACATTTAGTTCGTAAAAATTAACAAAAATTTACAAAACTCATTTTATGTGTTATAATAATTACATGGAAAAAAATTTGAACATATTAATTATTAATGGTCCTAACCTTAACATGTTGGGAGTGAGAGAGCCTGAACAGTACGGTTCTAAATCCTATAAAGACTTAGAAATGGAACTGCACGAGTATTCCTTTGAACTCGGAATAAATATTGAAATCTTTCAGAGTAATTTTGAAGGTGAAATTATTGAAAAAATTCAATATGCTCTAGGAAACTTTGACGGAATTATTCTAAACGCAGGCGCTTACACTCACACTAGTGTTGCAATACGTGATGCTCTAACATCAGTTAAAATCCCGACCGTTGAAGTTCACATATCTAACATCTATAAACGTGAAGAATTTCGTCATAATTCAATGTTTGCAGATGTTTGCGTCGGTCAAATAACAGGCTTCAAAACCGACAGTTACAAACTCGGGCTTCAAGGACTTGTTAACTTTTTAACCAGCGCAAATGATTAATTATTTTTTGATTGTAAGTTTTTCTTCAATATCTTTTCTTACCTGATAATCTTTACCTGTACCGAGTTTCCGCGTTAAAAGCATAATCGCAGGAGCAAGTACTCCTAAAGCACCGATACATGCTCCAATATTTTTTAATACTGCACCTTTTTTGTGTTTTCTTACTGTTTTCAAAAATTCGTCCAAAGTTTCACCTGAATTTTCAAACTGAGTAAGGAGTTTTTCAAGTTTTGACTGAACTCCTCTTAATCCGTCAAGGTCAATATATCTTCTTGTATCAACTAAATCCGTACCTTTTAAAAGTTCAATAATATCAGACTTTTTAGCCATTTCAACCACAAGGTTTTTATTTTTAGGATTTACGGCAAACTTATAAATATCGACATCTGATTTATCAGCAGCCTTAAATGCATCTAAATGAGTCCTCAAAGAACCGTCTTTCATTGCCTTTTGCAATTGTTCTCCAAAAATTACTCTTGCATCTAAATCAATTGATTTACCTTTCTTATCGGCATGTTTTTCAAGTGCTTTTGCAATCAACGGACCTGCCGCATACATAAACGCCCAGAAACTTCCCTCTTTAATTACATAACCAAAAAAGTCCTGAGGATTTTTCGAATGTGAAAGTCTTTCACCCGTAATGATTCCGTCAACAATCATAAGGTTTTTCACAGGATCAAAAATAAAATCCTGAACTCCGCCTGTAAATGTTGGAGTTGCCGAATTTTTATTTCCACCATGAACTGATGAAAATGCCGCAGAAAACGGTACTTGTGAAGATTTTTGTTTAATAAAACTATCTTTTTTATTGTTTAAAATTTCTTTTTTAATCTGTTTTTCGGTGTAATTATGTCTAAACTTGGTTAAACCTAAGTACGAAATCGCAGTTAACGCGGTAGACAAACCAAACTTAGCCATATTTAAATTCTTAGCTAATTTTTGATGAGAAGCCACTTTTTCAAGACTTTTTAAAATTTCTTTAGTAGGTGCAAATTCTTTTGCCGCTTCTAATATCTTAGGATTTTTCAAAATTCTGACATCAACCATCGGGTCAATTTTGAATGGCTTATACATTGCAAAATCTAAAGCTATTTTATAACCCGGAATACCCCAAAGCCAAATTGCCTGAGTTCCGAATTCATCTATAAATCTGTCTTTCCCTTCCGCATTATCCCCCGACATATATGAAGCTGCCGTCAAACCGCAGCTGTTTGCAATATCTTTTATTGCCAGCGGAACTTTTGAACTGTTATTTCCTAATGTAGAGTAAATTGTACTTGCTGTTATTTTTGGTATCATTTTCCTTATCCTTCGGGGGTTTTAGTACCCATAAAAGCACACAAACCCGCTCAACTTGTGTATTACAAGCCCCAAATTAAATTCATTAATTTCACGATTGGGGCATTCGCTTTTATAGTTGAGCTTCGTCGAATATTTCTATGTTTCATCATTATTACCTTCACCTTTACTTTAATTTTCCTCAAAAATAATAATTGCCATTTTTACAATTAATATTTACCTTTTGTAACAAAAAACAAGACCCTGTTTACTTCCAAGGTCTTGCTTTAAGATTTATTTTTCGATGCGCAAATAACTTCTCGTTTATCTAAAACAAGCCTTTCAAGGTATATCTGCTACGTCGGTTTTGTAAAAATCTAATCATTATAAGAAACTTATAACATAAAATATAAATTTATGCAATATTAAACATCAAGAGAACAATATATTTTATACAAAAGTTTAATCTTATCAGCATTTTTAGAATTGATTAATTCTTCAAGTTTGTTTTGAGCATAATTAACTTCTTTATAACCGTCAAAATCAAAAAGGTCTTTTAATTCAACATCCAAAGCTCTTGATATACCAACTAACAAGTCAAAAGAAGGATTTGTTCTGGAAAGTTCAAGTTTTGATATATGGTTAGTTGAATAATCAATCATTTCGGCTAACTGTTCTTGAGTAAGTCCTCTTTTTGCCCGTAATTCGGCAATTCGTTTACCTAACATAGTTAGTATTTCATTCATAATATTGCCCCTTTTCTAATTATGCTATTAAGAATGTAAAGATTTATACATTGAGCTACATGATTAATTTTTTATCGTATATAATCATCATGCGATTACTCAGAAGGAGATTTACATTATGGTAAAAGTTTCAATTATTGTACCGGTATATAATGTAGAAAAATATATTAGAAAGTGTTTAGACAGCTTAATCAATCAAACCCTTGACGACTTAGAATTTATATGTATAAACGACGGTTCTACGGATAAATCATTAGAACTATTAGAACAATATGCAAACACTGATAAGAGAATAAAAATATATAATCAAAAAAATGCAGGATTATCTGTAACTCGCAACAGAGGGATTGAAATTGCAACAGGAGAATATATTGCTTTTTGTGATTCAGATGATTGGGTTGATTTAGATTTTTACGAAAAGCTATACAATGCCGCAGAAAAAAACAGAGCTGACATTGCAGCCGCAAGTATAATCCGAGAAAAGGGAAATAAACAAGAAAAGTATTATGTGTTTAAAGACACATATATATCAGAAGATTACTATGAAAAATTGAAAATTTGCGACATTCCGGAATATAACTACGTTTGGAATAAAATTTACAAAACTTCTGAATATAAAAAAGCAAATCTAAAATTTGAAGTTGGCCTCAATTATGAAGATATCGCATTCACACCACAAGCTTTATTTCATCTAAAAAGGCTTATAACAGTAATAGACACAAGTTATCACTATTTAAATAGAGAAGATTCAATAGTACATAAAAAATGCAACAAACCTGACAGCAAAAAAACAATGAAAATAGCTGAAGATTTTTTACTTAGTAAAAATATTGATATAGAAAAACTTAAACCCAAAACCAAACGACTTAAAATATTTGGCTATACCATTATTAAAAAAACACAACGGAAATCCAATCCTTATGCAATAACCAGATTTAATAAACAAAAATATACATAATATACCCCCTTATTAACTGTGACAACAGATGTAGTCCACTTTTATAAGAATTACTTTTTGTGAACATTTTGCTCTAATTATAAAAAAGCTCAATAGCTTACGTCTTAAAAATTACCCCTGTCTTGCTCGTTCGCGGTTAACGGCAATTCCGCGTTTTGCTTATGTGTTTTACACAAACGCAAAAGCGCTCCAGCCTCAGCTCACTCGCGCCAAGCAAAAGATGTTCGTTGAGTGCTTACATAAAAAAATAACACCCGTTGGGTGTTATTTTTTTATGGTACCCCCAAGCGAATTCGAATCGCTGTCTACACCGTGAAAGGGTGTTGTCCTAGGCCTCTAGACGATGGGGGCTAGTGCCATATCGGCTTACGAAAGCTATTCTACATTAGACAAAATTAAATGTCAACCATTTGATTTGATTTTAATTAATTTATGTTACTTCCTACCCCTGTAACTCGGATTTCATCAATTATACACTTAATTTCAGGTGAAATATCATCGTCATTTTTAATATTTTTCTTAACGGATTTAGAAAATTCTACTTTTTTAAATTCGTGCAGTCCGCGGGTCTTAAAAACTTCTTCCAAAATTTTTACCCGTGGAGCATGCTCATTTAACATTTCCTGTTCCATTACAGAAATATTACTCAACTCATAATCTAAAGCCCGTTTTACAAGCGGCAGCGGTAATAAGTCTTCAAACTCGCCGCAATTTAAAAGATGGATTTTATCATTTGTTCTTAATTTCGGTTTTATTTGATTAAAATTTTCACCTGCATCATTATCTAGTAAAACAAAAATCGGCAATTTTAAGGTTTCATAGAGCCTGTAAAAAAGTTTAACTACCTGATTTTTACCGCCTGCTGACATTACAAAGACACCTTCTTTGTCAAAATCATATCCGCATCGCTTAGCAAACTCGGGCAACAAGGTTTCTTCTGTCGCGCCTTCTGCGATTACAACCTTTTTCACTGGAAATCTTAAGGAATATCTGAATCTGTCTTCTTCAATATCTGTTGATTTTGCCAATACTTTTAACCACTTCAAATTCTTAACCGAATCATCATCAACAAAATCTAAAATCGAAAAATAATTAATTTTATTTTTCAAGAGTTTTTCAACATCTTCACTAAAGTCAAAAACCGATTTTTCATAATCATAAAGCCTTTGATTTATAAGATAATTATCACAAACTTCTAACCCCAAAGCCTCGATCGAAGAATTAATAATAAATTCCGCCATATTCTTTAAACTCTCGTAATCCATATTTTCTAAATCATGACGTTTAAATTTTGGTGAAATTAAATTAGATGTTAAAATATCGCAAAAAACACGAACATATTTAACCTCGGGTTCTTTAAACCTTGTTAATCTGTCAATTGATATCAATAACTGTTCTTTTGTCAGCGGTTTAAATTTTAAATCGTTCAAAAATTTTCCTTCTTTTTTAAAATTTATTACAAAATATTTTTTCACCTGGCAATTTTTTTTACATTTGGTTTTTTATATAATTGTGGTGTAAGTATGGTAGAAAAAATTAATTCTCTAATCCAACAATATAATTATAACACAATTTGCAAAGTGAAAAACTCTGCAAACTCTTCAAATGTGCAAACAAATACTCTGCACCCGTCATTTACGGCAAACAGCCCTGCTAATGCACCTGTTCAAAACCGAATTCAAATAAGAACAGAATTAAGCGGAAAAGAAGAAAAAGACAAATACAATAAAGTATTATCTAACTTAAATAAAAATGACAGGAAAGCAGCGGAAGTTTTACTAAAAAGCGGAATATTATTAAATTCAAATTCAAATGATAACAGCACTGTTCTTGATAATTTATACAAAATAATAACAGAAAAAAGAGCACAAGGGTTAGACGCAAAAACAATGTTAAAAGACACCGTTTTAACTCTAACTTACCCATATCTTATAACACAACAGTTCGGCGACATTCCTGCATCTTATCAGGAAAAAGCAATCGAAGCAAACAACAAAGACAAAACAAACTTAATTGAAATTCAAAAAGGAATACAGGATATTAATGTTGAACATTCGGGAACCTGTGTTGCCGCAAGCACAGAATTTAAGCTGGCAAAACAAATGCCCGCAGAATTTGCAAGATTTGCTCAGGAATTAAGTTCACCTAAAATGTCCGTTGAAAAAAATATCGGGCTTAAAAACCTTGCAGACAGTACACTTGATGCGATATGGCTGTTAAATGCGTTTGAGGTTCCGTTTGAAGCAAACAATTTCGATAACGCTAAATTAACATTCGCGCCTGATGATAAAGCAATCATAAGAGCACAAATCCAAACAACAAATAAAGACCCGTATGAACGCTCACCGCTTGATGTTTTAATGCAGTCAACATTTATGCAAATAGGCTCTCAGCAATCTTATAACAGCTTAACTGATAAACGTGCAGGTAAATTTAACCAAAGTGACAAAGGATTAATTGAACTTGAAAAAACATTCACGGAATCTGTTGTTTTTGATAAAAGTATTTTATCAGTAACTTATCAAACGGTAGATGAAAACGCTCGTTTGATTGGTTACGAAACAGATTTGGGAACCATGAAAAGACATCTTACCCAAGCACTTGATGAAGGGGAAAATGTCATTTTGGGCTATACCCAAACTGATGCAAATAATATAATCTTAAACGGTCACGAAATCACAATAGTCGGCTACAAACAGGATCATAATACAGGTAAAACAATATTTATCTGTAACGATACTGATGATAATATTTCCCGTCCGATAGAATATCCTGAAGATTATCTGTTACCGAAAATTCATCACGCAGCACTTCCTCAGCACATTGTGGAAAACGACTTGAACATCGTTCCAAACTGGGTTGAAGGTATTGAAATTTATAAACAGATGAAAAACGCTGCTTAAAAGGTTTATTATTTAAGCTATCTCATTAGCTGAGTTAATGAGCTTCCGCCTTCTTCACTTGATAAATTTTTATACTTATTGTCAATTTTGCGTATATTTTCTTCCGACAAGCTCATCAGGCAAAAACTGTTGTTCATAATCAGGCGCATCATGGGAATACACATAACCAACACCAAATCCGTAATTTTTTGCATCTTTGTAATGTGAATCTCTTAAATGCATTGGTGGAGGATAATCTTTTCCGTTTGTAATATCTGAAATAGCTTCATCAATAGCGCAAACCGTTTCATTCGATTTTGGAGCTTTTGCAACATATATTACAGCCTGCGCAAGCGGGATTCTGCCTTCAGGAAGCCCTAAAAGCTCAACCGCTTTATAAGCATTCATCGCAACATTTAAAGCGTTAGGGTCGGCATTTCCAACATCTTCTGCGGCACATGTAATCAATCGTCTTGCAATAAATCTTGGGTCTTCACCCGCTACAATCATTTTGGCAAGATAATATATTGCAGCATCAGGATCAGACCCTCTCAAACTTTTTTGAAACGCAGAAGCGCAATCATAATGCTCCTGACGGGAATATCTTGTATTTCGTTGCTGACAAATTTCTTCAATAGTCTTAACTTTCAAAATACGTTTGTTATCTTTCAAATCACTTGCAAAATAAGCGTTTTCAACAATATTTAGGGCATATCTTGCATCGCCCCTTGCAAGATTTATTATAAAATCCAAAACTCCGCTCTCGCATTCCATAAGCATATAATTTGTTGCAAGATAGCTAAACCCACGCTTGATAATACTTGCCATGCTCTCATCATCAATAGAATTAAGCCTTATAACCTGCAACCTTGATAACAGCGCAGGAACTACCTGAAACGAAGGATTTTCGGTCGTTGAACCTATTAAAAACAAAGTTCCGTTTTCCAAATGCGGTAAAAGAGCATCTTGTTGGGTTTTTGAATAGCGGTGAATTTCATCAATAAACAGAATTGTTTTTTGCCCCGCGCGCAAATTTTCTTTTGCCTTATCAACAGCATCTTTAATATCTTTAACCCCTGATGTGACAGCAGAAATCTCAATAAAAGCGGCATTTGTTTTTGTTGCAATAAGCCTTGCCAATGTAGTTTTTCCGCAACCCGGAGTTCCCCACAAAATAAGCGAAAAAAGCCTATTTGTTTTTAATAAATTCAACAACGGACTTCTGTCAGATATCACGTTACTTTGTCCCAGAAAGTCTTCTAAAGTTTTAGGACGTAAAATTTCTGCCAAAGGAATTTGTTTGTTTTGATTTTCAAGTTCCGTAAATAAGTTGTTCATAGTATAATTATAGCAGGGGTAAATATATATTACAAATAATTGCCGCAAAAGGGGAAATAAATTGAATAAGAGCTTTTGGATAACAATTTTTTCAACAATAATTTTAATAAGCGCGACATTTTTCATCTTCAAAAAAGATGTCAAAAATGACGAAGTTGTATTCTGGACACTTCAAATGAACGATTTTGCGCCATACATTACGGGAGTTATTAACGAGTTTGAAAAAGAAAACCCCGAAATTAAGATAAAATGGGTAGATGTGCCGTTCTCGGAAGGTGAAAAAAGAACACTGGCATCAGTCTTAAGTGACAATCCGCCCGATTTGGTTAACTTGAACCCTGATTTTTCTGCAACCTTAGCACATAAAGGCGCTCTATATGAAATTCCGCAGGAACAAACATCTCAATTTAATAAAGAAATCCTCAATTCAATAAAGTACAACGGAAAAATTTTTTCAATTCCGTGGTATGCCACAAGTGCTATTACAATTTATAATAAAGAAATATTAAATAAAGCAGGAATCCCGATTCCTAAAAACTACTCTCAAATAGCGCAATATGCAAAAATCGTTAAAGCAAAAACAGGTGCGTATATTTTCTTACCTAATATCACAGAAAACGACACAATGCTGAAAATTTTGAATAAATACGGAACAGCTTCATCAGATTTGATAGATTCGGAAAAATCCGCAGATGTTTTTGACATGTTTAAGTATATGTACACAAACAACCTGATACCGAAAGAAACCGTCACAATGACGCTTCAAGAATCGTTAGAAAAATACATGTCAGGAAATATTATGCTAATCACGGCAGGCGCAAATTTCTTGAACATGATAAAAGAAAACGCCCCGTCAACATACTCTAAAACGGACATTGCACCGCAAATAACAGGACAGTTAGGGCAAAACGACTTTTCTTTGATGAATTTTGTAATCCCGCTTCGAGCTAAACACAAAACAGAAGCACTAAAATTTGCATTGTTTTTAACAAACGAGAAAAACCAACTTGAACTTGCAAAATTAACAAATGTTCTTGCAGTAAATGAAAAAGCTTTGCAAAATGAATTTTACACAAAATACAAACCGAATGACTTAATGTCAAAAGCCCGCGTCATAAGCGCAAAACAATTAAATAAAATTCAACCGTCATACAAAACACAAAAAGGACAAAAAGAGATTAATAATATAATAAACTCATCTGTTCAAGAAATTCTGCTTGAAAAAGCATCAACAAAAGAAATTCTTGACAAAACCGCAAAAAATTGGAAGGCAATAGAAGAATAGGAGAAAAGCATGAAAGCAGTAGTTTTTGATAACGAATTAAAACTTGTAAACGATTATAAAAAACCCGTTCCTCAAAAAGGAGAAGCTCTTGTAAGAGTAACCTTAGCGGGAATTTGCAACACTGATTACGAAATCACAAAAGGTTATATGGGTTACGTTGGGATTTTAGGGCACGAAGCAGTCGGAATTGTGGAAGAAGTAAACGGTGAAGACCAATCACTTGTAGGTAAAAGAGTTGTACCGGAAATAAGTTACGGCTGCAAAGACCCGAATTGTGAATGGTGCGCTCAAAAGCTTTACCGTCACTGCCCGAACCGTCACACATTGGGAATCTGGAGAAAAGACGGCGTGTTCGCGCAATATTTTACAATGCCAACAGAAGTATTATTCGAAGTTCCAGATAATGTTCCCGATACTCAAGCTGTTTTTGTAGAACCGCTTGCAGCAGCCTTAGAAATCACAGAACAACATCACATAAAACCGTTTGAAAAAGTTATCGTACTTGGTGACGGCAAATTAGGACTAATTACAGCATTAGCACTAAATGCGCAAAATCTTGATGTAACATTAGTCGGTAAACACCAAAATAAACTTGATATAGCAAAAGCTCAAGGAGTTAAAACATCATTACTTAATGATTTTCCGATAGAGAAAAAATACAATGTTGTAGTTGAAGCAACAGGTTCAATTTCAGGGTTTGAAACAGCTTTAGCGCTAACCAAACCGCGCGGAGTACTGGTTCTAAAAAGTACGGTTGCCGCATCAAAAGAATTTAACTTAGCACCGATTGTAATTGATGAAATTACGGTCTTGGGTTCCCGCTGCGGACAATTCCCTGCCGCATTAAGACTATTAAAATCAGGAAAAGTTGATTTTTCTCCGCTGATTTCTGCAACCTACAGCATTGATGATGCACTTGAAGGATTTGAAAAAAATAAAGAAAAAGATACTCTGAAAGTTCTTTTAAAAGTTTAAAAAAAAGCGGGTTACAAAACCCGCTTTTTTATTATTTATAATCTATATAATCAGTCCAGTAATTGTTAGAAGACGTCATTGCCCTGCCTCTTGCAGACTTACCGCAGCCGACACTTTCAACATCACAATAAGTACTTTTCATTACAGCAGCATTTTCAACAGGTTCAAAAAATGGACAATAATCTAAAGCCGAACCTGAACCTTTTTCAAATGTTCTAATATTAGACCCCTCTTCATTTTCTTTAACATTAACTGACGGAACACTGTTAGATGCACCTTTTGCTGCAATCATCTCAATATTACAAGGAACAATTGTACCTATGTAATTATTAGCATTACCCGGATCATTATAAACAAAAGTTGCTAACTGCAATGGTGACATTGGAATAAATGCAAATATGTCAACATTTTGTCTGTTAGGTTTGGCGTTTCCGTTAATATCGACACATATCATACTATTTTCACCATTAAATGTCCACAATCTGCCTTTACTGTCAGTCCAAACTCCGCCATTATCACAAGGATCACCAGCCCCCAAAAGTCCGTTTGTTATATTAAAACGAAACTTACCACTTCCTGAACGAACACCATAAAAAGCTCTTAATTCATTAGTAAGAGCACCACCTATATGGGTAGCATTACCCCTATATGGACCGCCGCCATTGAACATTGACATAAACTCCTGATACCATCTGTTATACCCGACACCGTTTGCATAAGTAGCCCAATCTCCGTGGCGTTCATTTAAAACCGTTGCAACAGCCTTTATATCACTATATGTAGCCCTAAACTGCTGTTCTAAAACTTTTCCGCGATAATTATAAGCAAGAGTCGGTATTGTAATCGCAGCAATTGAACCCAAAAGACCAATTGTTACAAGAACTTCCGAAAGAGTAAACCCAAAACGTTTATTAAAATCAAACACTATCTTAATCATCCTCATAAAAGTAACTTTATATACTAATTATACCGTATTTTGACAAGGTTGTCCACCCTAAATAATATTTGCAAAACTTAGAAAATACTCTTCAATAATATTCATCAACATCGGTAAAATCCACACCATAATCGCAGCACCCAAAACAGGTTTAAACAAGAAACTTAATTGGAAAACGTTTACCTGAGGCGCAGTTCTTGAAATTACACCCAGAATAATATCCTGTCCCAAAGTCGCAAGCAAAATCGGTGACGCAATTTGTAATCCCATATACAAAGTATTTGACGACATTTTGATAAGCAAATCCATTTTGATAAGCTGTGCAAGCGGAACATGCGAAGCATACATCGGAAAGATTTCAAAACTCCTTAATAACGCCTTAAACAGCCAAAATATCCCGCCAAGGTTTATGAATATCAAAATTCCCATTAAAGAAATCATTTTTGTTAAAATAGACACCTGAGCAGATGTTGTAGGGTCTAACGCTGTAGCTGATGATAAACCCATTTGCATATTAATCATCTCAGCCCCGGAATCAATAGCAATAGTTATCAATTGCGCCATATAACCAATCATAGCCCCAACCACAACGTTTAGCAAAAGCGACAACATAAACGAATCACATTGCGTAAAAACCTTTTCAGGAGATAAAAACGGCACAATAAATATAGTTATAATAAGCGCAAACGGAATCTTAACAAGTGTCGGAAAATCTTTTCTGTTAAAAATCGGACAAAACCTGAAAAAACCAATCATTCTTGCAAACACCAAGGCACCTGCCATAAGGTAGGTGTTAATCTTTGGAAACATTGCAAGTATTGATGAATAAATAGGCTCCATTTAATTATCTTCCTAACATTTTTTTAGTTTCAACAAGATTTGGTTTTGGCATAGCTGTTTTTGGTGCCTGTGTATAACTTTCTTTTTTATAATTATCAATATACGGAACCTTGCCAGGGTTCTTCATAATCTCATTTATCGAATCAACGCTTCTGAATCTGTCTTTCATCTCTCCCTCAAACGGAGTTGTGTATTTATGATAATTTGAATCCAGGACAAAACTTTCCATTTTCGGAACCGTATTAAAAGCAAGCACCATACCCTCCTGGAACAAATTTGTCAAAAGTCTTATAAACCCGACTCCGCCGATAACAATGACAAGGAAAACCCCGAGAATTTTCGGAGCCGCCGCAATGGTTTGTTCCTGAACCTGAGTTACTGCCTGCAAAATACCTACAACTAAACCAATACCTGCTGCGCATAATACACACGGCATTGAGATTGATAACATTATTAAAAAACCTTTAGCTAAATATTCTAATAAAACTTCCACAATTATTTTCCTTTCGGTTTAGTTGTAACTTGAAACAAGCCCTTGAATTATAAGTGCCCACCCGTCAACTGCAATAAATATCAGCAGTTTAAACGGCATCGATATGATTGTTGGTGATAACATAAACATACCAAGTGCCAAAAGAATGTTTGCGACAACCAAATCCAGAATAATAAACGGTACAAATATAATAAAACTTATTTCAAACGCCGTTTTTAATTCACTTATAATATAAGCCGGAGCAACTTCCCAAATTGAAAGTTCATCAGGGGATTTCGGCTTTGTTTTATGTGCTAATTCGACAAAAAATGTCAAATCGCTTTCTCTGGTTTGTTTTAGCATAAATTCTTTTAACGGTTTTGAGCCTTCCTGAATAGCCATAACCATATTTTGGTTCTTCTGATACGGAACCGATCCCATTTGATACATTCTGTCAAATGTTGAACCCATTGTATAGAAAGTTAAAATTATAGATAATCCGATAATTACGATTGCGGGCGGAACCTGTTGTGTACCCATTGCAGTTTTTAACATTGAAAATACAACGACAAATCTCAAAAAACTTGTCATACAACAAAAAACAAACGGTAGTAATGAAAACATTGACATTACTATCAGAAGTTGTAATACAGGGTTTAAATTTTGCAATGCATCCATATATTTATCATTCCTTATAATTCGTTAATTCTTTTAGCCATTTCACGCATCGGAGAACGCCCGTTCCTTGCAGGGGTTTTCGGGAAATCCATCGACATAACAGACCTGTCTTTTCTTCGCGGAGGACGGGTTCTGACAGATGCTGGCCGCATTTGAGGTGATGCCTGCGACATTTGAGGCTGAACCACGTCTTGAGGTAGAACCTGAGATTGAATTTGAGGTTCAATAGTTTTTTGCATCTCAAGAAGCGCATCAAATGACGACACCTCTTTACTCCCTTTACCCCCGTCAAGCTTTGATATAAGAGTTGTTCTATCTACATCTGACGCGATAAGAAATCTCTCGTTACCCGCCCTTACAACATGTAAAGTCTTTCGGGGATTAAGACTCATAGACTCTTCAACACTGAGAAATTTTGAATTGTCTTTACGAATACTTCCGTCCATAACTTTTTTATAGACAAACACCGCAAAACAGATTAACCCTGTCATTGCCATTGTATATACCGTAAAATTTGCTAAATATCCACCCATAAGTTTTAAAATCTCCCCGTCTTAATTTAATTTTAGATATTTTCGTCTTCAAGTTCAAAATCGCTGTAATCAAATTCTTCATCTGATCCGCCTTCTTGCGGCGCTTCTTCTGATGAGAATTGTTCTTGTTCATCTTGAGAAGCAAACTCTTCAGCACCTTCGTTTTCAGTGTTCTCAACCGAAGCGGCAGATCTTGAAGCTCCACCTTCACCTTGAGCTATTACGTTATTGATTTTAACTCCGTATCTGTCATTTACGATAACCAATGAACCCGAAGCAATCGGTTTACCTTCGACTTTTAAAGTTACATTGTTATCATATAGTGAAGCTAAATCAACAACCAAGCCGTTTTCTATATCTTTTAATTCGCCAAGAGATATTTTTACAGTATCAAACTCTGCACTCATTTCAACTTCGATACTGTCCCAAATATTACCGTGAGTTTCGCTCATCTCATCTCCTCCGTTGTCTATATCAGGTATTAATAAATCCATGTTCGGGTTAATATTTACATCCATATTTTCCCCGTTTATTGATAATTTTACAGATTTCAAGTCGCTGTCTTCAAAAACCACAACATCTTCTGATTCTAAGTTTTTGATATCATAAAGCGAGAATTTCGTTTTACCGACAAATACGCTTGCAAAAGTTTCACTGTTCGGAAAATTGTCTTCTGTAAACGCATTTCCCGCAGGTTGAAGTTCTTGAGCATTAACCAATACTTGCGGTAATGTAATAATAAATTTTCCCGCAGAATGATTGTATTCTTCGACCTCTTTTATTATAAAAGTCAAATGTACCGTATCAAAGTTACTGCGCTTAATCTGCGTCGGGTCAGGCTCATTTATAATCGTTTTGATATGTTCAAACATAAAATCGTTAAACGAAGTTATCACCTTTGATTCAAGCTCGGAAATTTTATTGATATTAAACTTGTGTTTAGTTTGTCCTAAAATTTTAGATAAAATTATATTGATAGCTTTATCGGTTAACCTGAAAAACATATCGTATTCTTTATCAATCTTAATTTTAGTAACAAAACAAGACTCATTATCAAGCATACAATTAATATTTTTACTAAGTCCGATAAGTTCTAAACGAAAATTTTTGTCAAAAAACTCATCACAAGACTCTTGAACGATAGTCGGGAAGGTATTTTTGTACCAGTCAAACTCTCTGTACAATTGCTTTGTGGATATTGAATTTTGAAGCTTATCTTCCATAAAACTATCCCTTAATTTATCCCTTTGGAAATATTTAGACACACTTCCACACTTACAATATAATACAACAGTATTAATTACATCAATCTTTTAATGGATTTTTTTGAAAAATCAAGGAGGGGGGGTAAATGGATAAAGGGGTCAATATATATGGAGGTAGAAACAGGTTGGGCTTTCAGGTAGGTTGGGCTTTCAGCCCAACTCTTTTTATTTCAACATTATTCCTCTCTTATTGCATTAATTATTTTTAAATATTTCTTTAATTCTTTTGGAGTTGAAGTTCTCAAAATATCAACAAGTATATAAAAATTTTTATCTTTTAATAAGTAAATATAATGATACAATAACTGTTGCAAAGGTAAAAGAAACATATTCAATATTTTCACAAGCTGAAAAACGCTGGGAAGACGATAATGAATGTGTTGGAGATGTTGCAGGATGTTTAACAAATTACAAAAGTTTTGATTATAAATTTGTTCAAGATTTAATAAAATATATGAATGTTCAAGATACGGCATATCTTGGACAAAATAAATCAAATAAAATATGGTTAGCAGACATCCCCTCAAAAGCTTTAAACGGACAAAACAGCCAATGGCATGGAGTTCATAAAATCAATGATTATTTCAGTCATATTTTATTATCTAATGGGGTTTCAATAGCCTGTACTGTTGAAAATTACAGAACTTGCCTGAATTGTTATATGGATATCAATGCACAAAGTAAACCTAATAGAATTGGAGTTGACGTTTTCCCGTTTGCCGTTGGAGCATATAAAAACGGCTATTATAAAGGTATTAACCCTTATTACTGTGAAGACTCCAGTCCTGGTAAAGATAAAGGATTATGCGCAACCCGTAACGGCAAAATCTGTTCTCCTGATGACGGAAGAAGTCCTACAGCTTATATTCTAAAACATAACAAAGTTTTTGATATAAAAAAACTCGGATACCCAAAATAACGCCTATATTCTTTTATTTTACACCGTGTACGAGATATTGTGATTGAATGCCGGGTGAGGGTTGTATCAGCATTGACAGACTCCGTGTCAAGCACGGAGTGACATTAAGTAATATATGAGTAATTCAACATAGAACCGAAAGAATTGCTCTTAAAAAGCGTTCAAAACCTTGAACACGTTTTCATAATCCGACTTACTCCAACCTGCGAAATTCCTGTTTATGTCTGCCATAAATTGTGTGCTGTCGCAGACACCAAAGAAATGCGTATCGGCAAATTTGACCCTGACGCTGACCAAGTCGGAATATATAAACGCATGGGTACAAGCGATTATTATTTCAGATGGCTTGGAGATGAAGTGTAACACTATTTTACGGATTTGAAAAACTCATTTGTAATAAGCTGTGAGTATCTGTCTTTATCATTTGCAGAAACCAAAATCTTATCGTTTCCGTTTTCATCTTTCACAACAGAAATCACTCCGCCGATTTCACCTATCGGAAGCTTTTTCAATCTTGCCGTAAACCTTACGTAAGGAACCTCCTGCCCGTATGACTTCATCGTTCCGCGCTCGGTTACTCTAAACTCTTCAATTGCAGCTGATTGATATTTAATCTTACTAATCGCAGCTTTAATCCGCTCTTCCGCATCAGGTGCTTTTATATCCTCTTGGGTTAAAACTTTTTTCTTCCCGGAATCCACAACAACCATTTTTTGACCTGATGCTTTATGCTCAGCTAACACAGCGTTATAACCCAAAATGCCCGCAGCTTTTTCTATTTCAAACTCCTTATTAATCTTTGAAAAATCACCAATTTTCTGTGCCCGCTCAAGAACAACATCTTTACTCGGGTTAATAAAATTCATAAACTGTTTTTGAATCCAATCTTTACCGCCCATAGCAACAAATCCGACTATTATAACAGTCAGAAAAACCGCTCGTGTAACGTTTTTTAAACAACCCATGTTGAAATCCTCTCGTTTTTATATAAGAATATTATAATATGAGCAAGACTGAAATCAATCACATAAATAGTTGGGAAGTTAATCCCGAAGATACAACACCTGTAATGAGGCAGTTTTTGAGTATCAAAAAAGAAAACCCGAAAATCCTTTTGTGGTACCGTTTGGGAGATTTTTATGAAACTTTCTTTGAAGATGCCGAGATTATGTCAAAAGAACTGGAATTAACCTTAACAGGTCGTGATGCAGGTCCAAAACTTGGCAGAATACCGCTTGCGGGGATTCCTGCTAAAGCTGCCGATGCATATTTGGAAAAACTTGTTCAAAAAAATTATAAAGTTGCCATCTGTGACCAATTAGAAGACCCAAAATTTGCAAAAGGTCTTGTTAAGCGCGGTATAACCCGTGTTATAACGGCAGGAACACTTACAGAAAGCAACCTTCTTAACCAAAAATCAAACAACTATATCTGCGCAATCTACAAAGACGAAAAAACGGAAACTTACGGATTTTCATACACAGATATTTCAACAGGCGAATTTAAGACAACACAAGCTCCGCTAAATATGATTATGGCAGAACTTGCCCGCCTTAACCCGTCAGAAATCGTTGCCCCCTCACAGCGTCAGGAAATTAAACCGTTCCAAATAGTACCTGATGAAGTAATTAATCTTCCTGATGAGATTACAAAAAGATACAACTGTTCAAAAATCCCATCTTCGGTATTTGAACCGACTTTTGCGGAAAATAATCTTAAAACCGTATTTAAAACCAAAAGTTTAGAAAGTTTCGGATACTCAAAGTATAAACTCGGATTTAGAGCAGCAGGAGCACTGCTTGCTTACGTTTGGGAAACCTTAAAAGGCAACATGCCAAAATTTGAAAGAATTGAACCTTATGAACTTTCAGAATACATGATTTTGGATGCTTCAACAAGAAAAAATCTTGAACTTACCGAAACCCTCAGAGAAAAAAATAAATACGGTTCACTTTTGTGGTCAATAGACAAAACAAAAACCAACATGGGCGCAAGACTTTTAAAAAACTGGATTTGTCAGCCGTTAAAAAATGTTGATGATATCTTAGCAAGGCAAAACGCCATAACAGAACTTGTTGAAAAAGAAAATGTCAGATATTCACTATCTGAAAGCCTTGAAAAAATATATGATATTCAACGTCTTGCAACCCGTATGAGCAACGGTTCCGCTAACCCTAAAGATTTTGTAAGTTTAAAAGTATCGCTTACAATGCTTCCGTCTTTGCTTGATGATACAGAATCACTTGAACATGACATGTTCGCTTCAATTAGAGAATATCGCGAAGCTATCGAAGATTTTGTTAATCTGATTGATTACACAATCAAAGATGAACCGTCTGCATTGATAAAAGAAGGCGAAATAATAAAAGAAGGCGTCAGCGGTGAATTGGATTACTTTAGAGATTTGTTAAAAGGCGGTGAAGAGTGGCTGAAAAAATTCACGGAAGAAGAAAAAGAACGCACAGGCATTAAAAACCTTAAAGTCGATTATAACAAAGTTTTCGGATTTTATATTGAAGTTACCAATTCAAATCTTAATCAGGTTCCGCAAAGTTATGTCAGAAAACAAACCCTGACAGGTGCTGAAAGGTTTATTACAGATGAACTTAAAAAACATGAAAATGATGTTATGAACGCAAAATTCAAATCAACAGAGCTTGAATACAAAATTTTCACGGATTTTAGAGAATATTCAAAAGAATTTGTCACAAAAATTCGAAAAATCGCTGATTGCATAGCAAAAGCAGATGTCCTAAATTCACTTGCCGAAGTTGCTGTCGAAAACAATTACTGCAAACCGCAAATTGATGAGTCTTATGATTTTCTTGTTAAAAACGGACGTCACCCTGTTTTGGAAAAAATTCTTCCGCTTGGAGAGTACGTTGCAAACGACCTTGAATTAAAAGCCAATTCCTCAGAAACAACTCAATTTATGATACTTACAGGTCCGAATATGGCAGGTAAATCAACTTACATGCGCCAAAACGCGCTTATCGCAATCCTTGCCCAGATAGGTTCCTGGGTACCTGCCGATAGCGCTAAAATCGGGGTTATAGATAAAGTATTTACAAGAGTCGGTGCAAGTGATGATTTGACACTGGGGCAATCAACATTTATGGTCGAAATGATTGAAACATCTTTCATACTAAACTCCGCAACAGACAGAAGTTTTATCTTACTTGATGAAATCGGACGCGGAACAAGTACATACGACGGTGTTGCAATCGCTTGGTCTGTTGCAGAATTTCTTGCAACAAAAATTAAAGCAAGATGTATTTTTGCAACTCACTACCACGAACTTAACGTAATGACAAAAAATTATCCGCAAATCAAGAACTTTAGAATTACTGTTGCCGAACAAAACGGAGAGATAGAATTTTTAAGAAAAATTGTTCAAGGCGGAACAAGCAAAAGTTACGGTATTCAAGTTGCAAAAATGGCAGGGCTTCCGAAAGCTGTTATTAAGCGTTCTGAAGATCTGATGTTAAAAATGCAAAAAGATTTTTCAAATAACCTTGCAACAAGAAAGAAAATGAGTAATAATGAAGATGATGTTCCGCAATTATCATTGTTCGGAATGTAAAAATTCTTAACATATAGGCAAAAATATTTGTCTTTATGTTTTATAAAGATAAGGAGTGTGTACAAAAATGATAAGACCGGTAGGCATAGATGCTCCGACCAACATTTTGGATGAATTATATGACTCAACAAGAAGAAAAATCCAGGATGTAGTAACAAATTCTTATGATGATATTGATAATGTAATACCTAACGATATTATTGATATAGATTTTTCAAAAGAAAATGATAAGAAAAAAACTACAACTCAACCAAATTTTATAAAAAGAAACATTGAAAAAATAAAAAAATTCTTCGTTTCTAAAAAATAGCAAGGAGTGTACAATGATAAATAATGTAGGTACAGAAAGATTTAAAACACTTAACTCATTTGGAAATTCAGTTAATAATATCCGAAAATTTCCGGCTCAAACTGATCCAATCATCGCACCTTCAAATGACACGCAAATTGATGATTCATTTACACTTAATGAAAAGAAAGTAAATGACTTTAAATCACGCTTAAAAGATAAAAACTGGGAAAAGAAATTTAATCCTGAATTTCAAACAGTTCGAATGAAACAAAAAAAAGTAAACGACGGTTTGGAATATTCAATTTCTGCTGACGGAACAGTTACGGAAACAGGATTACGGGTTCAGCCTTCTGTAATTTTAGTAGAAGATAAAGATGCGCTTGAGTTATACAATAAAAAAGCAAATCCTAAATCATTAAAAGACAGAATTGCCGATGTTTGGAAATTTATTTCTCATACAGGAAAAATGATCGGAGCAACAGTTAAAGGTCTTGTTTACGGCGCAGGAGCAGGCATTGCATTACTTGGCGGTTCTTGGCTGTTTAATTCTTTACCGAAAGCCTTTGCAAAAGAAGGACCGTCCTTGTGGAAAACAATCAGCCAACCGCTTAAACACATCAGCAAATCTGGTAAGATTATTGCAGGTGTAGGTAGTGCTTTAGTACTTGCATATCATATTATCGCAGGTAAACTTGATGCAAACCAAAGAACTGCTGTAATTGACCATAAAATGCATTCAGGACACAGAGATAAATAAAATTAATTATTTAATTAGTTAAGTAGGTTGGGCTTTTGGTTATATCAATTTACTTAATTAGCTCTGGAATAATTGGAATGCCTTTTGAACACCGTTTGAAATCATACTCTTAACAGATTCATATTCAGTTGTTAAGGCAGAGATTTCAGCATCAAGTTTTTTTGATTTCAAATCAATAGAATCTTCTTTGTATGTTAATTCAGCCTTTTTAGCTTTAAACTCTGCTTCTGCTCTTGCTATCGCATCAGTATCGGCAACTTCAACAATATAACCTGTATCATTATATCTTGATTGGTAATAATATCCGTCACCTTCATTCAAAGAACTCATTGAATATCTGCCGTCTTTTATCATGCTTTCAAGATATTCGCTGTCATCAATCGCAACATCTTCTCTCCAGCCGTGAGCTAAGATATTATTATATAATTCATCATAAAAATCTGCTGATTTTGATTTTATATCATTAACTGCATCTCCATCATTTTGGAACATATAATAATAGTTAAGATTATCTGTTACATAAACAGATTGTTCAACACTTTTTCCGACAACATAATCAGAATTTGCCATATTTAAGTAGTTATCATAATATGTTAAGAATGAAGATAACATATTAGATAAACTTAAGGCTACATATTGCTTATCTGAATCCGTACCAATTGTGTTATAATTGATTGCATTTTGGTATGCTGTGTTATCAATAAATGAATTCGATGTATTGCTGCCAATCTCAGTTACACGGTTAAACTGTCTTTTTGTCATATTATAAGCAAATTTTAGTGCCTCAGATGATGCTTCATCAATATTAAAACCTTTGCCAAATAAATCTTCACTCGGAGAGTATCCAAAGACTTTGGCAATAGAATCTAACATTTTTTCTACATCTTGCTTGAAATTATTTATATCTTCTGCATTGCCACCATTTTTATTAGAAACAAGTACGACACTACCAGCAAGAATATCACCAATAGTCATATCAGCAACTTTACCTTTGTCTTTCTCTAACACGCCGTTTACGACAACAGAATAGCCTTGGAAATCTATTTTTTTACCGTCTGATTGATTAACATTGAATTTACTTGTATCAATAGAAATAATTTTTTCTTCACCGGTGGCAAGTTTACCAGAATACTTATTTTTAAATGCAATTTGGTCAGCATCTACAAAATTTTTCAATTCTGCATAAGCAGCATCAACTGTAGCATAACCGTCAAAAGCTGTACCTGTAGGACTATCTGATGCTGATATTGCTGTTAATTCTTTAAATTTTGACTCTTCAAAATCACCTTTTGCAAGAACTTCTGCAGCTTTTATAAGTTTATTATATTTTAAAAGTTCTGCATTATAATTATTTAGATTTGTATTATAAGTATTTTTCTCTTCCTGAGTAGCATTTTCTGCAGGCTCACTCGGTTTATTCTTCAGGTCATAAGTATTTTTTTGAGATTTAAAATAGCTTACAATATCATCAGTCATAACATGTTTTGCAAGTAATTGTGAATATTGAGTGTATTCTTTATTTTTTCTATCATATTCAACTTTATTGATTTGACCATCTTTTAAAGTAAGAGCGGTCCAATCAATCAATTGTTGACCGATTTGTTCACTCATAATCAACTCAGGTAACTGCATAGCATCAACTACGGATTTATTCTTAGGTTGAGCACCAATACCTGCTAACGGGTTCCATTGAACACCTGAACCTTCCCCGCCATCAGAAACTGTTGCATCCTCAAAAGAAACTCCGCCTGAAACTTTTTCAGCTTTAAAATCATATCGTGTAATAGAATCAGCGGTTTCTTTTGTTACCAAACCACCGGGAACCATTGCTTGAATAAATTTATCTCTTTGTTCCTGAGAACCGATTCCGCCTGCTTTTGATAACCCTGCGGCTCTTGCTGCTGCGGCGTACTCAGAATTTAACACAATCGCACCTGAAGGAGTTGTAATCATATAAGGATCATAATCGTTAACCGCAGACGGCATCATTAACAAACTGTAAGTTAAGCCGTAATCTGCGTCTACAGTATCATTTGACCACATTAATTTTGTAGCATTCATAGCATTGGCGTAATCGTTAGAAACCGCAGCCAACTGATTTGTAATACTCAACTTCTGTTGAGCCAAATCTGTTGATTTGTATTCACAATCAGCTTTTCGTGCTGTTATACATAAAAATCTAGCTTGTGAAGCTGCCAATCCCATGTTTTCGTAATCCTTTCATTCTATTGCTTATCCATGGTTACGGCATTTTTCTCTAAATCTTTAGATTTTTGGAAGAATTTATTAACAATTCGTTACATTACTCTTTAACATTAATATACGTATAAGCATTCAAATCCATTGAACCAAAAATTAACTTTATTTTATTATCACCTTCAGGAATCCATTTTGCAAATGTAATCGTATCCTCACCAAAATCATCATCGGTTTCAACTGCAAGAACTTGAGCCATTAAATATTGAGATTGATAAAACTTTAAAAACACTTCATTTCCGTTTTTTTCTGCTTGAATCTGATAATGCCCGATAGGAAGAACATCTTCTCCGATTTTCAATTCGACAGGTAAACTTATAACCGGATGTGTATCGTCTTTTTTTGATTCATCATTTTGATTAATCACTTCTGTTTCATTCCCCTGATGAAACTCTTCGCCTTTTGGAATTTGCCATTTTTTAAAACGATTTGTCCACTTGTTTTTTTTATCTTTCAAACTTTCAATCGCCTTATCAAAGTCTTCATCCGATACACTTTTGTCCTGACCGTAGTAAGTTTGGCTTGCACCCCAATTATCCCACAAATCACCAGTTGATGGCATATCAGCATCATCTGCCAACACAGGCAAAGTAAGACAAAAACTAAACATTAATACAGCTAAAATTTTCTTCATACAATAATCATAATGAATTTACCCCAAAAGTAAACCCGACAAATATATGAAAATTAATTACTCAACATTAACTTCTTGTTTTTGCTCTTCTTCTTTTACAATAAGCAGTTTAGTAATTCTTGCCCCGTCAATTTCTTTAACGGTAAACGTAAATTCACCATACTTAACAACATCATCAAGCTGAGCAAGACGTCCCAGTTCTTTAACCACAAGACCTGCAATTGTATCAACATCTTCATCATCCAGTTTTTCATCAGGAATATCAAAATAATCTGCTAATTCATCAAGTCTTAACATTCCGTTTGCAAGATAATGATTTGGCTTTAATTCTTTTATATCAAACTCTGCTTCTTCATCAAACTCATCTTGAACATCACCGAAAATTTCTTCAAAAACGTCTTCCAAGGTTATAATACCTGAAGTTCCGCCAAATTCATCAACAACAACAGCCATCTGGCTTTTGTTTTTCTTAAATTCTCTTACAAGATTATCAAGTGTCATTGTTTCAGGAACAAGCAGGATTTTTCTTTGAAGAGATTCAACAGAAGTTTCTTTATCGTCAACTGATAACGAATACAAATCTTTTACGTGAATTAACCCCGTAATATGGTCTATATCTGTATCATAAACAGGATATCTTGTATATTGATTATCTTTTGCGAGTTTATTCAACTCATCAAACGGCATATCAATCGGTACACAAACCATATCAGTACGAGGAATCATAACTTCTCTTGCTGTTAAATCCGAGAAGTTAAACATGTTATGAAGCATATCTTTTTCTGTTTCGTTAAGGACACCTTCATCATAACTTGTATCAACAAGTAAGTCTAAATCTTCAATTGTATGAACAACTCTTGCAGAATTAACAGGGATTCTGAAAAGTTTCAAAATACTGTTACAAGCAACATTCAAAGTCCAAACAAACGGTTTTGATATCGTCATAAAAATATCCATAGGCTTTGCAACATAAAGTGAAATTTTTTCAGGATATTGAAGCGCAATACACTTTGGAACCTGTTCGCCTATAACAACATGTAAAAAAGTCATCACAAAGAATGCAACAACCGCTGTTACAGGAGCGATATAAGCCTGAGCAGACGGAAACTCATTAAGCAAAGGTTTCAACATCATCTCAACAGTCGGAGAACCAAACCAACCAATACCGATACTTGCAATAGTAACACCAACCTGTACGGCAGCAATAAAGAAATTCATATCCTCAAGTGCCTTTAGTGCAAGTTTTGCATCGACATTACCGTCTTTAGTAAGTTGTTCAATCTTAGTTTTTCTTGCTCGGACAATGGCAAATTCAGCAGCTACAAAAAAGCCGTTAATCAATAATAGTATAAAAACTACCAACCAATTGGAAACAATTATTCCCAGACTCGACTCACTCATCCTTTATTTTCCCTTTGTTTTACTGGTTTAATTATAGTATCAGCACAAAAAAAATGCAAGTCTAACTCTGCTACAACAAATAACGACTTGGCAGAATTGAGATTTTTTATAAATAATCACTTAATATATTTTAAAAACTCCTAAAATACCTAAAACTAGTAGTCTGTGGGTCAATTTTAGGAGTTTTGACTGTTATTTTTACGGTTTAGTCTTCTTCGATAAATATATGATTTCCGTTTTTAGTTATCCAACGACCCTTTTTGCCGTTTGTATTATTTTTTTGTTTTTTTGGTTTTAACGCTTCTACTTCTTTTTTAGTCGGTAATCCGATTTTTCCTATTTGTGCATGTATTTCTTGTTTATTAGTTTCATAATCTTCTGGGGACATATCCTCAAATTCTTCCATTGTATAAATTTTTCTACTATTTGTTTTGGGATTTTTGTAATCCTCATAATTATTAGGAGAAACATCTTCGTAAACCCGACCTTTCAACACCCCCGGTTGCGCATCTTCTACCGATTGTGCGTAAAAATCATTTACGGCTTCTTCTATTTTATCCATTGAATGATATGTTGCTCCTAATAATTCTGTGGTCAACTGAGAATTTAGCCACTTGGCAGGGTTGTTTTTTTCTAAATAATCATACATAATAATATTGGGTTCTAACTTGAGCGCTCGGTTTTGGTTCGAGTATGCAGGGTTAGAGCCTACTTCTTTTATTTGATAAAAATCATACCCTGTTTGATTTGAATTTTTTCTGATTATATATTCAAATTCTTTATTCTTATAGGTATTATATAATTTATTGAAATAATCCGAATCTAAACGAAAAGGTTTATCATTACTGTATGTATTACTTTTGGCTGTTTTAATTTGTTCGGGAATTTTCGGTATCATTTTAGAATTATGCAATTTAATTTCACCAGATTGAGAACCGGGAATATTTATTTGCCCGAGAAAAGATGAATCAATTTTTCTATCTTGTAAATAATTTTTATAATAATTCTTACTCATCGCTCTTAATTTTTTCATCTCATCTAATGACATATTATTTCCTGTTTGAAAATTCTCTAAAATTTTAGCATGATTAAGTTTTTGCAAATAACTTATAGATGTACCTGTCAATCCTCCGATACCAAAACCAAAGACAGCATCTTGTATTGAACTTGCCAAAATATTTTTATCTTCCAGCAACCCTCTGCCTGCACCAAAAATTGAGGAGGCAAGCGCTCCGTCTATCGCACCTGTTAATGTATCTTGGACTATCTTTTTACCAAACTTTTTCTCCAATGCGGCAAGCCCTACTTTTCCAGCGACTCTTGTTCCGGCGCCTACGGCTCCTATAGGCGCAAGCATCGCAGCGGCTTCAATCGACGCACCTAAAACACTTTTACCGACAGTCCGATAAAACTGTGCATCAGCTTGCTTGTTATACTCATTTCCCGCTTGTTTTATTAATCTTGTTTTTTCTTCAGGAGTTAAATTATTATTTTCAAGTTCTTTTCTCAACTCTTCAAATATATCGCGTTCCATTTTATTTTCCTTTCTTTACTTATTTTGAAATAATCAAACAATCATAAATTTTATCAATCTTGTCTTTCATCTCAAAAAACTGTCCTTTTAAATCATCTAAACTATTCAATGTTGCAAACCGTTTTTCAACATCTCTTATTATTTCCCTGTGCTTCTTTTCAAGCTGCTCGGGCGTTACAACAATCCTTTCCTGAATCAAAAACACCAAAACCACAACAATTATCGGTGCATAATATATAAATTGTTCCATTTTAAATTTTCTCCTTTCAAAACTTTGCAAGTGGTAAATATTCTTTTTACATTTACCCCTATAAAACTATCGGCCAATAAAAATCAACAAGATAACTTGCAGCATCAAACGGGTGCGACAGAAACTTAAGCTCTTTTATCTGCTTAATTTGAGTGTATGTCGGCACATCTATTTTTGAAGACCCTTCAAGATAGCGAAGATTATAAATGTTATATAAAAGCTTTTCACATTTTGGCGAAACGTATAAACCGACTTCACCGTTTGCATTACGAACTTTAGCGTTAAAAGCGGCAACACGATTTTTTATCGGCGGATTAAAAGATTTTATCTTGATTTCGACCTCATATCCGTAAGATTCAAGTGTTTTTTTGATAATTACATAATTCGTATATTCACTAGTACAGCTTCTGTTATCACCTGAAGCGTCACCGTTCACAATAATTTTTCCTTTATGTTCGGGATATCTGTTATAAAATTCCTCGCAAGTTTTGGCAGTTGTTGTATTTTCTAAAACTAACTCATCAAAATAAAAAACCTTATCATCTGTTTTATGCGCCAAAACCCAAGCCATAGGATCAACGTTAAAGTCACAACTGAGATGAACGTCCAAATCTTTTTGATATTTAATCTCTCGGACATTTTCATTTGTGAAATCCTTTACTACCAAATTTGTTGAATAATCACCTGTTTTTCCCATCACAAAAATATCATAGTAACTTTTATCATAAAGTTTTTTCAATTCATCACAAAACCCTTCGGGCAGATGTATATTTTGAGTCGTCGGCGCACAAATAACCCTATAATTTGGCGCAGGGTTTTCAAAAAAAGTTTTATATATCCAGCCTTTTTGGAGTTCGGGGTTTGTGTGACCAAAAATCCTGTAAGTAAAATTTTTCCATGTTTTTTTCTTTTTCTGGCGCATTCTGGCTAATAACATTTTAAAAGTTTCATAAGGAACATCAGACATCTCTTCAATTTCAACAAACCCCAAGTTCAAGGATTTCAACTTATTAGGCTCATCAAAATGTCTGAAAAGAATCTCCGAGCCGTTTTTAAAAACCAGTTTTTGCTCGGCACTAACCCATTTATAATCAACTTTATCAATAAACCCGATACTGTCTAAATGCTCAAAATAAGTTTTCAATGTAGTGTCACGCACTAAAGTATAAGTCTGAGCACCAACCAACCCCGTAACGCCCGGGAATTTCAATGCAAGCAAAACCCCGAGCAAGGCTCCGGCAAATGTTTTGCCGGAGCCGTACCCGCCTTGATATACCGCGACATCAAGAGAATATTTGTGAGGTATTTCTAAAAACTTTCGCTGAGCATCCAATAATTTATATTTCATATTTAGCACCTCTTTTGAAAGCTTTTTACTTTTTAACCACTTGAGTTTGAGCAGCATTTTCATCCGTCAAAAAATTATTTGCATTCTCAATCCCGTATTGTTCCATTGCGAATTTGAAACACTCAAGCCAATCAATGCGCTGCGCAACAGTATCAATTTTTGTAAATGATTGAATAACTTCAAATAATTCTTTTAACTTTGATTTTCTTTCAAAAGTTGCCTTCCTGTCACCGTATCGATAAACATAATTAGCGTTTCTTACATTGTCATCAACTTCAACAAAGAAAATTTTTCCTCTGTTGTTTGTCATAATCGACTCTTTACCAAGTTTGAAGTTTGAGATAATCTCGGCTGTTTTTTCAACCATAGGAACAATAACCTTACGGTTTATTGCCTCAAGAAGCATATTTAAACGAGCTTCCTGCCCATTAACCGAATAATTAATCTCGGTTGCTGTTCTGTCAAGATTTTGAACATTTCCTGCCATATTTTTAAATATTCCGGTAGCACTTTCAACAGTTGTTTTAAAGTAATTAAGGAAATCCCAGCCTTGCATCGCTTTGTCAAACGAAATCGGCGTTGGTACAGATGTCATCAAAGATGCATCATATTCAATAATTTTACCCGGACGAACTTCCTGTTGACCTTTAAAACAGCCTTTTGGCGCTAAATACGGAGGGTTCATCATCAATGCTAGTGCATCTAATTGTTTATTCAAAATTGTTGAAGAAATATTATTCAAAATCAACGCAACCCTTAACGGAGAAATTCCGCGTCCTGTTGAAGGACATTCAATAATATTTGCGTGGATAAACGGATTAATTATAAACGGATTATCTTCAAATCTTATCAAAACACTTCTTCCAGCAATAACAATCAACTTGTTTTTTAAGACTTCACCTGTTTCAAGCTCAATATCTCCCCAGTATTCAAGTACTTCAATTTTTCTTTCCGAAACTGTTTTATTAGAATTTTTGTAACTCTTTCCTGCCACCACTCCTTTCAAGACTTCCAATTTTTCTTCGTTTAACATATTATTTGACTTGTTTGACCTAATTTCATCTAACGTTTGATATGTTCTGTAAATTTTCGGGCAGCTGTCCCAATTAGAAGCTTCCGTTCTGTCAAATACAAAGTCTTCGTATCCGATAAATCTGACTTTTGCGTTATCGTAAATCATTTTATCTTCCACAACAAAAGTATCTGTAGTATTTTTTAAAATTTGTTCATCCAAACTCAACGCGCGACGGGTTTTTCTAAATTTTGTTTCCCAACCCACAAATAATGTAACCTCTCCTGTTTCAACAACCGAATCAATGATTTTTTCCATTTCATCTTCAATATTCATTGCTTCAAAGGTTTTAACAAGCATGGCTTTTTGCATATTGGCAAATTTTTGTGTTTCAAAATCAGTTCCCTCAACATCAAACATTCCATCAGGATGAGAATAAAGATTTTGCACAATATGAGATTTTAAAGTCTGCGCCAGTTCATATATATCCGGAAGCTGAATCCTGCAATCCCAACCGTTAACGGCAGGAATATCAGAACTGTAAATTGCATGTTTTATAAGCCTGTTATCAGACAATTGTGAGCTTCTTTCGTTTTCGTAATAATCATATTTACTTATGATATTACTTGTCAAAAACTGTTCTTCGATATAATTTATCGAAGTTTTGTCTTCTTTTTTTATTATATTATTCATTTTTTACCTCGTTTTGTAGTAGTAATCCCTGTATAGCGAATAAACCTCTATATCCTGAGGTTTTCCGCATCTCAGCGTTTCATTTTTCAGCGTTGCTTCATAAACAAATCCGCTGTTTTTTAACAAAGTCCGAACCCTGTGATTTTCAGGATAAATCTGTGCTTTAATCTTGTATAAACCTAATTCATCAAAACACTTCTTTAAAAAAATCTTTGCGCTATATCGGGTAAAACTTCCCCAAGCACATCTGTCAAAACATGTTGTTAATTCCGCAGAGTATAAGTATTTTTCATTTCCCGTAAAATTATCCAGATACACAAATCCCATGAATTTGCCGTCAATATCCGTGATAACCCGAAAATACGTTGATTTTTCGTTAATAAGAATGGTTATATTACATAAGAAAGGAGGCGAAAAATCATCCCAGATGTACTTATAATACTTGCGAAAACATCTTTCAACATCAGGCATATAGCGCAAAGTTAGAAGATAATTTGCACTAAGGTTTATGAATTTACACATTTTTAACTTTTATAAATTTTATGTAATTATTACCGTTCACAAATGAGTCCGTTTCGCCTTTGAGAAGGCTTTCACGCTCAGAATATTTTGTTCCCAAAAATCCTTCAGCCTGAACTCCTGTAATATAAGACTTTGTTTTACTGATTTTGTTAATTATTTCAAAAACCGCTTCTTTTGAAAATAAAAGCTCAGATGGAACTTTTTTGATATCTGTTATATAATTTGTCTTAACAGACTTGTTTGACTCTACTGATTTAATAAACTCTTTTTCAATTTTTGTTTTCATAAGCTTATTATAGGCAGTGTCATTTAATAATAATCTTTCTATTTCTTTATTTTCTTTCATTGAAAATACCTTTCATAAATTAAATTTTGTCATCATCAAGATTTGAAATAGTAATAATTTTAGCTTCTTTATACTCATCTTCGCTTTTTGAATTAGAAAATCCAAGGTATTTACAAAGACTTTCCAAAGCCTTTAACCCTGCTGAGGAATCTCTTAATTTAACTTTCCCCGTCGGGTTTCCTTCTTTATCAAGAATGTCTTCTGTTTCAAGCGAAAACTCGGCTATTTGTAAAAGTTTTTGAATAACATAACCTTTCTGCACGCTTAAAGAATCAATTTGTAACTTTAATTGCGATTTTATGGCATGGATTATGTAATCTTTTTGTAAAAGTTCATTTGCAAATGCATTTAAATCTTTGCACTTGTAACCTGCTTTTTTTGCTGACAATTCACCGTCAAGCGTCATTATATACTCGTTTACAAACCTTTTTTGTTGTTGTGTTAATTGTTTCATCTTGTTACATTTCTTATTATAATTTGTTTTTTTCTCAAATAATTTGTATAATGAACATGCTATTTATATTTCGGCTAGTGTAAATCTTAACAGGGGGGAATGAAAACGACTTCCTGTTTTTTTTTGCCCTAATTTCTGAAAAGATTTATTACGGGAGCATTTCCGGTTGATGCCGCAGTCTTTGAACGCAAGTTTGCAAGCGCTTCTTTGTACATGCTCATCCAATATGAAAATCTGTAATATTGAGGATTACCTTTTAACCTTAAGCATGTTCCGTAAACCAATAACTGCTCGGCAAACGGTTCAGGAATGAGTGAAAAATCCGTCGCGTTTTCAAGTTCAAACTTTTCGTTATTTGAAGTATCACTTGCACAAAATCTTGTGTAATAAATAATATCAACCGTTACATCCTTATCAAATTCAGGTAATAATAACTTATCCGAGAAAGATGAATATGTACCTGATTTTGCAGATTTTGACAAAAACGGTTCAAAATCCTCAGTAAAATCATACCGCTTTCCATCGATAAACAAGTATTTTATTCTTCCGTTTACACTGTTTGTAACTTCTGTTGTATGTGCAGGAAGCTTAATTTTTGTTCGTCTGAGTAAAAAATTCCAACCTTCGGCATTACAAATTTCTTTGTTGATAATATTTAAGATATTCATAATTCTTTTATGGTCGTTTTTTACAAGCTCGGCAAATGCATTTACTTTTTTGTAATTTAACTCAAGCAAACATCTGTTTATTAGTTCTAAATAATTCATAGTATCTCCTTTTTTCGAAAAGTTCGGATAAGAGAAAAGTCTTACCCGAACTTTACCTGACAATTTGTCGGGTTACTTGATTAAGCCTTGTCTTAATTGTTCCATTATGGCTTTTTCGTTTTGAGTAAATTCCTCACCACTCATATTACCGATATCCTCACGAGTAAAGATCCTATTCATATTACCGTCATAAGAACCGTTTTGAGCGTAAGACGTCAATTTTTTCTTTGCGGCTGCGTTCTCGTCATTCAATGTCTTTTCGTATGCGGATTTTTTCAAATATTTATCAACCGCAGAATTTTCCAATTTTTCTACAAGCTGAGATATTTGAACTATTTCATCTTTGTCCATATTTAAACCCTTGATATAATTCAAGACATCAACTCTTCCCTCACCGTCAAAAAATCCCGGACGTTCTTGATTGAACATCTCCATTGGACTTTGAGATGGTAAAGCCTGTTGAACAGACGAATCAGGAACAACCTCGCCGGTTTTTAGTGAATTTTTGTAGTTGTTAATCTGTTGAGCCTTCCGAGCTAATTGTACCAGCAAATATTGTCCTTGTTCTTGTGATATTACACCTTGACCAACAAGATTTTTCAATTTTTGAAAATCTGCGCCAATTGCCTGTTCTGCCTGATAAAACATATCATTATATCCCGTTTGCGGGTTTTGTTGCGGACTCACGGTCTGCGATGAAAAAGCATTTTGTAATTGCGGTGGAACTGCACCACCCGGTTGATTTTGCATAAAACTTATTCTCCTTCTTTATTTGGCATATTTTGCATGTATTGTACGGAAATTTCTATTACATCATCTATAAAGCTTGACAAAAGTATTGATATAATGTTTTTTACAAAAGTCGGGAAAGGTAAATTTTTTAAAATATAATCTATTGCAAGTTTCTTTTTTGCTTGACCTTGCCCGCTTCCTAATTGAGTTTCCGCTATTTTTACAGCTTTTTTTGCCAATTCTTTTATTTGTATTTTTACATTTTTAAACATAAAAAACCTCTTCTTATTTAATAAAATGTACCCTCAAACACTACTCTTGGGATGAGAGTACATTTAAAAAGCTAAAATTTGACTAAACTGTCGGCTCAGTTGGTTGAGTCGGTTCAGTAGTTGTTGTTGGTTCGGTAGATGTTGTTGGAGTTGTTGGATTTGTCGGGGTTGTTGGGGTTGTAACAACTTCTTCTTCTGAAGCAGAAACAATCATTTTAGCTAAAGCTTTAGGCTGAACGGTTTTAGCACCGTACAGGTATAAACCTCTGACTAAATCAGAGAAACTGTCTTTATCTCTAAGACTTTCAATTTTTGCAAGTTGAGAAGCAAATGTAATAGCATCGTTTGTACCTGCAAGAACGTAGTATTTTCCGTCTACATCAGTTAAGTTTGTACTGACTAATACGTCCATGCCTGCAATTCTTCCGATTGCACCTTCTCTTAAGGTTTCATCGGCAACTTTATATGCTGAAATAAATTCAGGACTTTGTAATAAGTAAGCTTCAATATCAGGATTGATTACAACCCAAGGTCGAACGCCTGCGTATACTGCATCTGAATTTTTCAAAGCTAATGCAAGTTTTACAAAGTTTGAATAAATTGTTTTTGTATCCAATGTAACAGGAGAAGTTTCTGAACCTACGGTATTAACTTCGGTTACATCGGTATGAAGTCCTAAAAGGTACGAATCCTGAACTACTTCAATTGCTTTTTTAGCGTTTGTCAAATGAGCTTCCATGATATCTGAATTTGCTTGAACCGCAGATGCATCATCAATCTTAAACGCAAAGAACTTTTTCTGATCAATAACTAAATCCTGAGAAGTTGGAGTTAGAGATGAATATGATAAATTATCACTTGTTAAAGTTGAAACCGTTACAGCTGCAGGTGTAATAATTTTTACTGTATCACCCTGATTTTTAATTTCGCCTTCCCAATTTTTGTTAACACACTGCATCATAACGCAGTTTTTTTCTAACATTTGATTCAATTTTTTACTCCACACTTGTGGAATAAATGCTGAATAACTTGATTTTGCTGTTTCTGACATTTTCTTTTCCTTTCCTTTTCAAAAACTGTAAACAAACATAAGTGGTGATGGTTTTTATTTAATCATCATTATAAATTTCTCTGAATTGAAGCCCGATGATTGCGCAATTATCTTCAATCTCTCGACCTTCTACACAAATTTGTATTGAGTAATTACTTCCGCAAATTTCAGCTTTTTCCATAGCACTTGAAGATATAGGCCAAACGGGAACTTCCGAGTCATTAGAGTTCCAGCAATATTGAGGATTACCTGTTTCATCATCTTCAGGTGCCCACATAAAATGGGTATAATGTCTTGCGTAAATTAACTCTTTATCATCTCCGTACTCGCTATCGTAATCCTTGTACAAAGAAAAATTAAACTTGTTATCATATAAATCATCCAATACAAAATAAAATTCATCTATAATCTTGCGATGAAGAACATTCCCCAAAGATAAGAACGGTGACTTCCACATAAAATCAATCGGTTTGCCGTTAAATGTTGTCCCGTAAAATTCACGATAAATTTTACCTTCATTATCGGCTGTAACAACATAAGAATTAAACATACAAGCTGTTGTTATTTTTTGCGGCACAACCCTTTTATACCAAGCTCTGTTTACATAATCGTTTACCCAGATAGTTTTATAATACGAACTATCTAAATACGGGAAAAAATATAACACTTGATTTTTATTTTGATTATGAAGAGCAAATACATTTTTCATACGTGAAGTATCAAAATTATTAAATTCTTCCCTGATATTAACCGAGATTTCAGAACCTAATCTTATCTGATTCAATTCTCCGACTTGTTCCAGTGCATAAATTCCATTACTTAAAAAGAACTGTTTGTTATCAACATTGATAATCGAACCTTTTGCAATAGTTCCTTTATCCGCAAAAAGAGTAATAGAAAAATCAGACGGATTTGAACCTGTCAATAAATAAACTCTTTCATGCTTATACACCGCAAGATAGTCTTTATAAGTATGCATAGCAGTAATATCTGCCGTATCAGTGTGAAAATCATTAATATAACCCGCATCATCTGCCGTTGTAAAATCATTATATGTACCTAATGCGGAATAATATATCGTAGAATCTTTCGCGCACCAGACTCTCCCTTTATAAACAGTTATACAATCAGGATATAAAGCATTTCCACTGCTATCTTTCAAATTACAATCAACAACTTCATAAGCTTCGTTATTTTTAACATAAAACATCGCATCTGATTCTGTAGAAATAAGAAGTCCTCTTATAAACGGAGCAAACAAAACACGTTTTCCAGTTAATGTTTTTTCGAGTAAAGTTAAACTGTCATCAAATGTTGAATAAACATAAATTTTACCTGAAATTGTTGTAATAACAAGCTTACAAATATCATCAGACTCAATTTCACACATGCCTGTAATTTCTTCGGCGACAGGCAATTGAACAAGAAGAGTATTTCCTTTTTGTTTAATAATACCCTTATTATTATAAACTTCTACATTCTTTGAATCTGCCCAAAATATCGTCTTCGGATTCAATCCCAATTCTGTTTTTGTGGAAGCCTGATTAACTCCACCGGATAAATCAAAATAATTAACATCCATAATAATAACCTCTTATAATTTTTCTCTGTACCAACGAACTTTTGTTCTGATAAAGCTTCCTACATCTTCTTTTGCAACCCAAGGATACGGAGGAAGATAAATTATATCTATTTTTCCGCTGCTTGTTGTTTTAGGATTAGCTCTGCCAAACTCATAATGAGTTAAAACTGTCTGGGAATTAACTCCGAGATTATACTTTTGACAAAGCTCGGCACATAATCTCATACAAGCCTCAAACTGAACTTTACCGATTGGAAAATTCCCGACAACAGATTTTGATTTAAAGCCGAACATAGCGCACATACAAACCCCTATAGAGCCGGTATTACCGCCGCCTGTATGCGCGGCATAATTTCCGTCATTACAATTATTGTTATCTTCAGGTTTGTATTTTCCTTTATGTATCTGCCCGTCAACATCAACAAGATAATGATAAAATTGTTTTTCAAAGTCACCGGGGTAATACCTGCCGGCACTCCAGTGTAAAATAATTCTTTTAACCATAAACGATTATTACCTCATTTCACTTTCCATCTCGGGTGTGAAGCCATATATTTAGCTACAGCATTCACACGGTTTCTGGCATTTAAACCAATTAGAATTGAGGAAATGTGCGTCTGAACCGTTCGTTTGGAAATATTCAATTTTAATGCTATTTCTTTATCCGTGAATCCGCGAGCAAGCAGAGTCAATATCTCTAATTTTCTCGGCGACAATTTCATCACTCGACCTTTAATCTTTTAATATATTCCATATTACATTGAACCTCCGTATTAAAATTTAATAATAATTCCGCTTAAAAAAAGTGGAGGAGTGCCTTAGCTCCCCTCCGGGAGTTATAGATAGTAAATTAATGCAGAGTAGGGGATAAATATTATAAGTTAAACCCTATAGAAAATTTTGAATAGCAAAACATTTTTGATTTCCTCTTCTTCGACTACTGTTTAGATAAATACACACATATCATCATCAACCCGTAACCCGCCAAAAGCTCTCTATTTCTGAGTTATTCATCTCTCAACCGATTACTCTTTAAGTATATAGGATTTTTTAATAAAAAAAAGTCCGCAGTTATACTTACGTAAAAATACGGACTTGACAACCCTTAAAAATAACTTACAACAAGCATTTTCAGCATGCTAAATTTGAAAATTCGTCATCTTGCATTTTATAGAAATTTTAATAACTTGCCAAAATTTTTACTCAATTTACAATAAAATTATGGGAAACATTTTACTTATTTCAGAAAATGATTCTATTTTAGACAGATATAAAAACTTGTTAAATAAAATTCCTTTCAAGTTTAATTCCTGCTGCAATCAAACATCGGTTTTGGATTTAATAGAAGTTGAACCACCAGATGTTTTTTTGATTGATGAAAAAATCGAATCTTTAAATTTAAATCTTACAATCAAAAAGATAAAATCTCAGCTTGATAATGCCCAAATTTTACTGATTTCTGACGGTTCTGTTACAGATGAAGATACAACAAAATATATTTCAGGTTTTATCTTAAATACGTTTTCTGATGAATTAATACTTTCAACAATAAATTCTCATATTAAAACAAAAGAAAAATTAGACATTTTATCGGGCAAAAACAAAGACTTGGCTGACAGCTTATACAGACTGAATGTTTTATATAATACAAGTTCTCAATTTGCGGGAACACTTGATATTAAAGAACTTCTGAATTACATGACAGAAGGACTTGATAAATCTCTAAGCTTTGATTTAGCCTGCACTATATCATTCGGGTTTGAAAATGAACCTGTTTTGATAGTTAATTCACTTTACGACATCTCGGAAGAACTTATGAGCGCATTAAAACTTCGTGCAATACTTAATTACAAATCACTTTTTGAAAACTCAACTCCGCCGTTTGAAATCAACGACAATGAATTAAAAATAATCAAAAATATTAAAAATCCGAATAACAAATTTACCTTCACGATTTTTCAATACGATAATATGTTTGCTCCGATTGATTTAGGAGATAACTTTTTTGGGTGTATCGAAATTTTTAAAGAAAACTCTTTTTCAACGGATGACGCAACATATTTTCAAACGATTGTACAACAAGTATCGTTGCCGTTAAAAAGCGCAGGATTATACAAAGAAATTATCGAAAAAAACGAAGAACTTGAAAAACTTGAACGCGTTAAATCAGAATTTATTTCAATCGTATCACATGAATTAAGAACACCGCTAACCCCGATTAAAAATGCATTAAGTATCCTTTCAAGCGGAAGATGCGGGACTTTAGGCGAAAACGCCGTAAAATTTATTGATATGGCAAAAAGAAATGTCGAAAATCTTACAAATATAATTAACGATATTCTTGATATCAATAAAATCGAAGCAGGGAAAATGGATTTTAATTACAAATTAATGAATATTCACTCTGTTATTGAAAACGTTAAAACCAATTTTGATTGTGTTGCAAAAGAACATGAAATAATTTTCAACGCCAAAGAACAAGAAAACCTTCCTGATATTTACGCAGACTCTCAACGTCTTGGTCAGGTGTTAACCAATCTTGTATCAAACGCAATAAAATTCACTCCGCGCGGCAAATCAATAACAATTCAATCCGAATTAAAAAATGCAAACGAGATAAGCACAAATCCGTATTTTGAAAAAGAATTAAAAACCTTAAACGGGAACTACATCGTAGTAAGCGTAATAGACGAAGGAATAGGAATTAAAGAAGAGAATTTACTAAAAGCATTTGATAAATTTACTCAAATCGAAAACTCGCTATCCCGTAAAGTTGGTGGAACAGGCTTAGGTTTACCGATTGCAAAACAGCTTATAAAAGCACATAAAGGCACTATTTGGTGTGACAGTGAAGAAGAAAAAGGCTCAAGCTTCCACTTTGCACTTCCTGTTATGACAGAAGCCCTTGAGGCCCAAGAAATCCATAGGAAAATATTATGAATATAAAACGAAAAATAAGTATATTAGGTTCAACAGGTTCAATAGGAACCCAAGCGCTTGAAGTCATAGAAAAACTTCAGGATAAATTTGAAATAATAGCACTTGCAGGCGGAAATAATGTTGAACTTTTAAAACAGCAAGCCTTGAAATTCAAACCTAAATACATATGTACCAATAAAGAAATAAAAATTGACGGAATAAAAACACTTCACGGTACAGAAGGGTTAGAAGAAATCTGTTCAAACAAAGAAAATGATATAATCCTTGTTGCCGTATCAGGTAAAATCGGATTAAAACCAACCCTGAAAGCAATAGAAAACGGAATAGATATCGCACTTGCCAACAAAGAAACACTTGTTATGGCAGGGGATATTGTCATGAGCGCAGCGAAAAATGCCGGAGTAAAGATTATTCCTGTTGATAGCGAACACTGCGCAATCCACCAATGCATAAAAGATATCACGCAGGTTGAAAAACTTATTATAACAGCAAGCGGCGGACCGTTTTTACATAAAACAGTCGAAGATATGAAAAACGCAACGGTAGATGAAGCTCTTGCCCACCCTCGTTGGAACATGGGCAGAAAAATTACCGTTGACTCTGCAACTTTAATAAATAAAGGTTTGGAAATAATTGAAGCACATCATCTTTTCAACATGCCTTATGATAAAATTGATGTTGTTGTTCACCCGCAAAGTATTGTGCATTCGGCAATTGAATACAAAGACGGAAGCGTAATCGCACAACTTGGCTTACCAAGTATGCATATTCCTATTCAATACGCAATCTCGTATCCTGAGCGCTTTGAGGGAATTAAATCTAAAAGTTTCAGTTTTTCAGAAATTGCACGACTTGATTTTGAAAAACCCGATTATATCAAATTCCCGGGGGTAAAAATGGCATATCAAGCGGGCAGAGGGGGAGGAAGTGCAACTGTATGTTTTAACGCCGCAAATGAAGAAGCAGTTTTTGCTTTCCTAAACGGTAAAATCAAGCTTTATGACATCTATTCAATAGTTGAAAAAATGATGTCATCTCATACAGTTGTTAAAACGCCGTCAATCGATGAAATTTTTGCGATAGATGAAGAAATAAGAATAAAAACAAGAGAATTAATAAAATAATTTAAACCTACATTTACCCCTTTAGCCCTTTACCCCTTTTTCGGATAAAAAAACATTTGATAATTCAACACATCAAGAATAATATCAACTTCCTGGGCGTTTAGCGTATTATTTTTTAATTTTTGTGATAAATTTTGGACAGTATAATGCTTGTTTTTTGCTCTTGAAATCTCTTGAGCTAACTGTGTCAACGTCACATCACAATCTATCGTCAATTTTCTTATTTCATTACATAAACTCATAACCTAAGAATACCTTAGATTAATTTAAAATTCAAATAATTATTTAAAAGAGGTATTAGTTATGCAAAATACAAATAACTTATAAGTAATCTTGCCCCTGCCTAAAAACTGTGCTATACTGTAAATACGATATATTTTTACTGATTAGGGGATAGTATGAAGAAAATTCTTATTGTTGATGATGAACAAGATATTGTTGAAAGTTTGAAATTTGTTTTAGAAAGCTGCGGTTACACCTGTTATTGTGCTTATAACGGGGAAGACGGCTTAAAACTTGCAAGAGAAATCGTTCCTGATTTAATCATTCTTGATGTTATGATGCCAAGAATTAACGGTTACAAAATCAGCCGTTTATTAAAATTTGATGCGAAATACAAAAACATCCCTATTCTTATGGTAACAGCTCGTTCTCAAGAAGAAGACAAGCTCATCGGTGAGGAAACAGGCGCAAATGAATACATCACAAAACCGTTTGACCTTGACGATGTTGTAAAAACCGTTCAAAAATATTTAGGGGCAGAAGTTTAGAATATGAATATCATCACAAACAAAACACTTGAAACATTAAAATACGATTTAGTCAGAGAAGGACTTGTTCAATACGAAGTTGTTGAACAAGCCGAAGAAATTGCTGCTGCTCAAAATATTAATATTGGACAAGCTTTAATTAATTCAGGATTTCTAACAGAAGAACAGTTGATTAAATTCTTAGAATCAAAACTTCACACCCCGTACGTTAACCTTGATGATTACGATTTAGACAGAAAATGTCTTAAATATATCAATTTTTCAGATGCCAGAAGATATAAAATTATTCCGCTGTTTAAAATTGAAAACACCTTAACGGTTGCAATGGCTGACCCGAGGGATTTGTTTGCAATAGATAAGATTATGGAAAGCGCAGAATGCGAAATTGACCCTGTTTTATCTTCTGAAGAAAGTATCCTGAAAAAAATCGATGAATACTATAAAATTGATGTGACTGTCGGAAACATTTCAACCGACTCAAACACAGGCTATGACTGGCAGGACGAATTACATAGCGAAGACTTGAGCGATAATCATATCCAAAAAATTATCCGTGCAATCCTAAAACAAGCAATATTAGAAGATATTCATGAAGTAACTTTCCAGGGTGAAGAAGAAGGTTTAGGCGTTAACTTTAAAAAACAAGGAGAACTCACCAACAAAGGACTTATTCCGACAGCTCTGGTGTCTTCTTTTGCCGCAAAATTAAAAACACTGTCAGAACTTGATCCATCAGTTTCAGAAGTTCCGCAACTTGGGAAATTATGCTTCAAGGTAGATGATATAATCGTTCTTGCAAGCGTTTCAACTTTCCCAACAATTATGGGAGAAAGAATTTTCCTAAAAATCTACAAACCGCCGACTCCGATTGATAAAATTATCACATCAAAATCAGAGTTAACCGAAGTTAAGCAAGCACTTGAAAAACCGGGAATAATCCTTGTCTGCGGCTCTTCTCTAAGCGGGAAAACTCACGTCATTTATTCGCTGTTACTGGAAGCTGCAAAATCTAAATCAAAAAATATTATGACACTTGAAAGTATCTCAAAATATGAGCTTACAGGTGTTAATCAATGCGAATTTAATGAAAACGTAGGCTTTAATATGGACAAAGCCGCTCGATTTATAGAATTTCAAGACCCGCAAATAATTTATCTTGAAGGTATTAAATCTAAAGACTCCTTTGATTATTTTTCATCACTTGTATATAACGATAAAACAATTATCATGGAATTTCTTGCAAATAATATGGAAGATTTACGTACAAAAATGTCTTTTTCAGACTTTGATACCCTAAAATCAATTATAAGCTGCATGGTATTTATCCACTCAAAAAACAGTGTAGAAGTCTTTAACCGCGAGACTTTACAAAAATATTTAGGCTAGGGGAATCAAAGTCTATAAGACAATAAGTTGATAAGACGATAAGTTCTTTACAGCTTTATTTTTTTCAACGCCATTGAGAGAGGGTATCTGATGGAATAAAAAAAATCCCCGCTTTTGGCGGGGTGAAAATCTTTTCTAGGAATTAGGAATAGGAATAACGTTCTCTCTTTACTTTATTTAAACGGATTTTTGAAATCTCTCTTCTTGTTCTCTTAATATCTCTCGTGTTTATTCAATGCTCTCATATATATAAAGTATATACTAGCTTATATATTTCAGCAACAGTTGTTTTTGTTACATTTCTTAATCTTAATAAGAAAAACTAACAAAAATATCAATGAGGGGTTTTAAAAAAAAAAAGGAGGCATAATGAATATAGTAAATAACATTTCACCCGCATTTAAAGGTTTTTACGTACACGATGAAAATATGACCAGAACACAAAAAAATATAAGTAATTCAGTACTTAACGCAATAACATACAGTGATGAATACTTGGCAGCAGATGAAAATAATATTGACGTATATATAACACCTGCAAACAAAAACGGCAACGCTATATGTGTTCGATATATGGACAAAGAAAACGGCTACTATTTCAGAGGTAAAAATAATAAACTTGTTCAGACAACAGTCTCTGCAGGTGCAGCATTAAGCTTAGCTGACAAAATTACTTCACAATTAAAAGATATCCTCTCAGGTAATTTCGGTTTCCGCGGATATGATGATAAAATGTTTCAAAACACAAATTCAGACCTTGCAAAAATCAGACCTGAATTATACGAAGACTAAATAACAAATAATAACAAAAAGAGGAACCTTAAAGGTTCCTCTTTTTGCTTTAAATTAAAACTATGTTAAAGCAAATGTCATATCAGCTTCAACACAAACTTTACCGTCAACTCTTCCAATACCATGAGCTTTACAGATAGGTCCTTTGATTTTTGTTAATTCGATTTCCATATCGAATCTGTCACCCGGTCTTACGATATTTTTAAATCTTACACCGTCAACACCTGCATATAGTGCCAATTTACCTTTATTTTGAGGTAAAGACAACAACACAGGAGCTGAGCATTGAGCCAATGCTTCAAGCTGTAATACACCCGGCATAATAGGATTACCCGGGAAATGACCTTGGAAAAATCCTTCATTCATAGTCATGTTTTTGTAACCTTTTGAGTATTTACCGGGAATACATTCAGTAATTCTGTCAACTAATAAAAACGGATATCTATGAGGAAGCATTTCCATAATTTGTTGAATATCCATAGATATTACTTCTTCTTTAATTTCTTCTGTCATTTTTCTCTCCTTATATTTCTATTAACTTATCTTTCAACATTTTTGCAGTTTTAACATGGACAGCATGCCCTGCTTCTTTGGCAAGGATATGGCATCTTAAATTCAGCGGATTAACACCTGTTAAGTATAAATCACCGATTAAATCAAGAATTTTATGCTTAATCTGTTCATTTTCGGAACGAAGTTCTGTTGTATAACCTCCATCATCAGTGAATCCTACGGTATTTTCCTGAGTAACCCCTTGTGCAAACCCAAGCATTTGATATTTTTTCAAATCCTTGTAGAATCCAAAAGTTCTTGCTTCAATAATTTCATACTTGTTACGCGGGTTATAATTCACAAAACGTCTTGTCACATCAGGATGATTATAATTTACAGCGTATGATATAAATAAATCATCACTTGGCAGAATAACAAGACTTGTTTTGCCGTTTAAATAATAAACAGGCTCTGACACGGTATAAAACTTTTCTTTAGCAAAGAAAGGTTTATCCGTACCGGCTTCTTTTATAGCTTCAACCCATTTTAAAGAACTTCCGTCAAGGATTGGTACTTCATCTTCGGTCATACAAATATCAACAGAATCCACATGACAAAACGCCAAAGCCGCTGATAAGTGTTCAGTAAGCATTGCGCGGGCTTTTTTAGTACCCATAACAACACAATGGTCAGTTGATACAACATTATCAACATCGGCTACAAAAGAATCTTTATCTTTAACAAAGTATCTAATCTTGCCTGAATTTGAAGGAAACAAAGTTACTTCACACGGTTTATTTTTCATCAAACCGTTACCGACAAGTTTTACCTCTTTCTTTAAAGTAACCATTCTTAGCTGTTAACCTCAACTTCACTGTGAGCTTCTTCAAAAGATTTTAACATTGGTTCAAATTTTCTGAACTTAGCAAAAATTTCTTGAGCATCTTTCATAACTTTCAATTGTTTAATAAATTCTTTTCTTGGAACAGCAGGAGCACCAACTACAATTGATTTTTCAGGGAAGCTCTTTGTAACACCTGCTTTAGCGGCAATAAGAGTATCACTGCCGATTGAAATATGATCAGCCAGTCCTGCCTGACCTGCAATAACAACTCTGTCCCCGATTACACAACTTCCGGCAATACCGACTTGTGAAACAATTAAACATCCTTTACCAACACGGCAATTGTGACCAATCATAACCAAATCATCAATTTTGGTATTATCACCAATTGTTGTATTTTCAATTGTACCACGGTCAATAGTAGTATTTGCACCGATTTCAACATTATTACCGATAACAACGGAACCGATTGACGGAATTTTGAAAATAACCTGTTCAACATCATTTTCTTTAACTTCACCGTCTTTTCTTGCTTGTTCAAGGTTGCTCGGGTTTTCAGTAACAAAACTAAATCCGTCTGCACCTAAAGAAACACCATGGTGTAAGATTACATCGTTACCGACTTGAACTCTATCACCTATATTAACTCCCGGGTGGAAGAAGCAATTATTACCGATTTTAGCATTGCTTCCAATGTATGAATTAGCTAAAACTTTAGTATTATCACCGATAACAGCATTAGGAGAAACAACAACATTAGGTCCGATACAAACATTTTGACCTAATTTTGCAGAAGAATCAACAACTGCTGTCGGGTGAATATCTTTATTCACAACAGGTGCAACGTAAAACAGATTTAATAATTTCATCATTGCAAGTCTTGGTCTTTCAACTTCGATTGTTGTAAACCCGTCTATTTGGACACCTAACGGAACTAATGCAGCTTTAGCTTTTGAAGTTGCAAGATTAGCAATCTCTTCTTCACCTAAAGCAAGCGCCAAAGTATGTTCATCACTTAGGACAGGCGGTGCGATATGTGTAATTTCAGGACTTTCAACCTTAGTTAACATACCTCCGACAATTTGTGTAATTTCTTCTACTGTAAATGATCTCATCATTTTTCTCCTTATTAATTATATCTTTAAGTTTCAATTTTCAATTATTTTCTATTGGCTTGATTGTTTCGCTTTCGCTCACAATGACGTCACCTTTCATTTTTTCAATAGTATTAGTTGTTGATTTACCCTCAACAAAAGTAATAAATTCAACTCTTGTATTATTTTTTCTCATAATATCAGCCTCAGGCAGGGTTTCCATAGTATAATCCGCACCTTTTGTATAAACATCAGGCTTGATTTCATCAAGTAAATTACGTGGAGAATCCTCATCAAACATTACCACATAATCAACACAAGATAATGCACATAAAATTTCTGCTCTGTCTGATTCATTATTGATTGGGCGAGTCGGACCTTTTATTGAGCGGACTGATTTATCAGAATTTAAAAGCACAACGCTATAATCTGCAAAAGATTTTGTTTTTTGTAAATATCTTACATGCCCGACATGCAGGATATCAAAACAGCCGTTAGTAGCAACAACCGTTTTTCCGCTTTTTTGCAGATTATGAATAAAACTTGCAACATTTTCCCGTCTTAAAAGCTGACCCATAAAATATCCCTCTATCTTTTAAATTATACAATAAAAACGACTTAAACACCCCAATTATTAACAAAAAGTAATATAAAGCCCCCGCTTAGTTATCAGACGAGGGCTTAATTCTTGCTTACTTAACAATTGTATCTAAATATTCCAATTGTTTTTCAAAAGCTTCTTCATCGATTTCAACTTTTCCGTATTTTTCCAGAAATTCACCGACCGTACAAACATCTGAAAAAATTCCGCCCGATGAATCGCACACATTTCTAATCATCAAATCACTTATATTCATAATTTTCTCCTTTTTCTGACATAATAAAGAAAGCTAAAAATAATAATTGATTAATTTTTAGAAATTGTTAACAAAAGTTAACTAATACAATTCCATTTCTATAACTTTTTGACAAATCCTTACGGTATTTAAAGCTGCACCAATTCTAAGGTTATCCGCAACACACCATAAAGAAATTCCGTTATCAAACGCTAAATTCTTTCTGATTCTGCCCACAAATACAGGATCAACCCCGTCAGCATCTCGAGTTGTCGGATAATCAAAATTATCAGGATTATCAATAACCGTAATACCGTATGCATTTTTCAGAATTTCACGCACTTCATCAGGTGTAACTTCTTGTTCAAACTCAATATCGACAGCTTCCGAATGTCCCCTAAATACAGGAACTCTTGCTGCCGTACAAGAAATTTTTACACTTTCATCAAGGTGAAGAATTTTTCTGGTTTCGTTAACAACTTTCATTTCTTCTTTTGTGTAACCGTTGTCACAAAATACATCAATTTGCGGAATAATATTAAATGAAATAGGTTTTTTGAAACATTTATTCTCAAAAACTTCACCATTCAAATTTGCTTTAGTATCATCGCGCAATTCATTTATTGCCGCAAGCCCTGCCCCTGATACAGATTGGTAAGTAGACACAATAAGTCTTTTAATACCAAACTTTTTCAACGGTTCCAAAACAAGCATCAATTGAGATGTTGAACAGTTAGGATTTGCAATAACACCTTTATGAAGGCGTAAATCTTCATTATTTACTCCGGCAATAACAAGCGGAACAGCTTTTTCCATTCTAAATGCTGATGAATTATCAATCAAAACTCCGCCGCGTTTTACTATCTCAGGTGCAAATTTTTGAGAAGTTGAACCGCCTGCTGAAGCCAACACGATATTTACACCGTCAAAGCTTTCAGGTTTTGCCTCTTCAACAGTGTATTCCTTTCCTTGAAATTCAAGCTTTGTTCCTGCACTTTTGGCACTTGATAAAAACTTTATTGTATTAAACTCTATCTTTAATTCATCAACGATTTTTGTAATTTCTCTTCCAACAACACCTGTTGCGCCTAAAATAGCAATGTTTGCTTTCTGTTTTGACATAATATTTATATTTCCTCTTTTAAATGTGCAAAATTAATCATACTACAACAATAACGTTTTTACAAATATTACATTTTGTTAATAAAAGATTTTAATCAAGCAATTTTTATTTTTAGATGTTTTTAAGCAAGTGAGGTAGAATATGATAAACTTACCAAACATAAAACAAACTGCATTAATAAATAAATCAGGTATGATTAAACAACCTGCTTCTAACGGTTCTAATAATCAAACAACGACACAGGCTCCAAAATATACAACTAACATTTACCCGACAGTAACCAAGCCTGTATATACTCAAACAGTATCAGACCCGAAACTTACACATACAAGTTGGCTTTATGTCAATGACGTTCACGGTAAAATGACCAATATGGAACGAATTTACAATATTTCTCAGGAATTTGACAGATTACCCGCACATTACCTGACAAAAAATTTCTTCAAAAACAGTACCGATAAAGTTTCAAAATTTAAAGTATCATCAGGTGACATTATTTTAGGCGCAAATTATACACACAATAAAGTAGCTAACCAATTTATGAACTGGAGCGGATTTATCGCATCAGCACTCGGAAACCACGAACTTGATGTAACAAACCCTAAAAAAATGGCAGAACTTTTAGATAACGCAAATTACAAACTGCTTGCAATAAATGTTGCTGTTGATAAAAATTCACCTGTATACGGTAAAATCGACAAATCAACAATCGTTGAAAAAGACGGTATTAAATACGGACTTATAGGTATCGCACCGCCTGACATGACAGAACGTGTTAAAATGAATGACACGTTAAAGGATTTTACTATCTCAACTACTGATGAAACAATAAAACTTGTTCAAGACGAAGTTAAACAACTTGAAGCAAAAGGCATTAAACATATTGCTATTCTATCCCATGGCGGAACAAAACTTGATAAACGACTTGCCCAAGAAACCGAAGGTATTGATATGATTTTCGGCGCCCATACCCACGATTTAATTCAGGGAATTGAAGAAGGCAAAAACCTATTCTATTCAAAACGCGGTGAGCCTGTAATTATTACCCAGGCAGGAAAAGACGGTGAAAATCTCGGCATCTTAAACGTTGATTTTGACCAAAACGGTGTTATTAAAAAAGCTCAAAATAACATAATTAAAACCCGCGAATTTAACAGACCTTTATTTATCAAAGATTCAGTAGAAGATATCTTAGGTAAACCCGAAAAAATAGGAAGAGTAGCAAAAGCTGTTCCTCCGCCTAAAAACAGACTAATTGAAAACAATCCACACGGAAACCTAATAGCTGATGCTATGAGAAACGAACTGGGAACCGATATAGGTATTCTTAATGCGGGAAATATCCGCGGAAGTTTCTCCCAAGGTCCGATTGATACAAGGTTAATTTCCGATATTACCCCGTTTGAAGATAAAATGATGATTCTAAATCTTTCAGAAAAACAAATCGTTGATTCAATAAAAGTAGGCTTAAAATCATTAACCAAAAGTTCAAACAAACCCGGAATCCTGCTTGTTTCAGGCTTAAAATACAAAGCAAATAAAAAAGGTGAACTTTTGGAAATAGAATTTATCGACAAAAACAACCAATCACACAAGATTGACGTAAATAACCCTTCAGCAGATAAAAAATACACTGTAGCAGCCGATGATTTTTATGCAACAGGCGGTGACGGTTACTTAGAAAGCAACAAAAATCCTGATTTCGTCTTACAAAAATTTGATTTAGACAAAAACAAGCTTGCTTGTGATTACATCAAAAAATTAGACCAGCCGATAGAAATTACAGACGACCATAGGGTACAAATCGTAGATTAGGCAGACTGCTTTATTTTTTATAAAATAAACGTCAATAAATCTCTTAAGTCGATGTTTAAAGCCTCTGCTATTCTTAAAAGAGTTGAATATTTAGGGTCAATTGTTCCGCATTCTATTCGGCTTATTGTGCGTGTTGTCAAGCCCGTTTTTAACGCCAAATCTAACTGGGAAATACCGTTTTTACCGCGTTGGTATTTAATTTTATACCCTAACTTCAAAAAATCTTCTTTATCCATTTTTCAATAATATATTATTGACAAAAGATATGCGATATATTATATTTCTATTATTAGACATAAAGTATATATTATAGTAAGGAAGATTATGAAAAAAGCATTCACTTTAGCTGAGGTATTAATCACACTCGGAATAATTGGTGTTGTTGCAGCAATGACAATACCGACATTAATTTCGACCCACCAGAAAAAAGCGACAGTAACAAAACTTCAACGAGCGATTTCAATTTTAAATCAAGCTTATAGGTTATCATACGACGATAACGGGGAAGCTTCTGCTCAAGAGGCTAAAGATATGGGAGCAGAAAAATACTTTAAGCAATACTGGGAACCATATATAAAAGTTGCCCGTTACTGTAAGGAATATAATGACTGCGGTTATGACAAATCTGCTCCGTTTCACACTCTTTCTGGAACATATTACGGACTGGCAGTAAATTCGAGCAGGGCAAAATTTTATACACTCGACGGATTTTTATATATTGTACTTGTTGACCAAGGCTCGACTAACATAACGGCAGCCACCCAAATATATTTGGATCTAAACGGCGGTCAAAAACCAAATATCCTCGGTCGGGATGTATTTATTTTAAACAGAATTATTGACGAAAAAAAGGGAGGTTCTGTTCAACCTTATTGCTATGGTTCAAGTAATGCTTACGTTAATAACAACTGTACAAGAACATCAGGCGGTTGCTGTGCCGAAAAAATCCGCCGTGCAGGCTGGGAAATCGACAAAAGCTATCCGTGGAAGTAAATCAGAACTTCTGAACTACCATGCCAACTTTTTAATTTGTCGATCTAGTAAAGCCGACCTACAATCTTACTAAAAATTTACCCCTATTCCCTAATATCCGTACTGTTCGTGAGCGTTTAAGTATTCTCTTACCGTATTTAGTGAAGATTGTACAATACGTGTAACACGCGAAGGTGAAAGCCCAATTTGTGTTGCAATATCTTTTACCTGCATATTTCTATAGAACCTGTACTCAACAACAGTTCTTTCTTTTGGCGGCAACTTAGAAATCGCAGTTCTTATCATTTTACCCATTTCCGTAAGTTCAGCATTTTCATCAGGCATAGCATGAGGATCTTTTACAAAATCAAACGGCGAATCATTATCACTTGCAGCAGCAGCAAGCCCGTCAATTGACAGGATTGTTTCGTAAATTGCTTCACGAACTTTAGCCTGTTTCATATCCATTCCGTCTACTGCTTCATCTTCATCATATTCTTCTTCGCTTTTGTGTTTTAGTGAATACCATTTATATCTTATTCGTAATTCATTTCTTATAGCCCAACGTACAGCAGTTGCAATATATGCCGAATTATATTTTTCAAGCTGTTCCGGGGTTTTATTTTTTATCATAACCTGAATTGCAATAATACCAATTGAAAGCAGTTCTTCGTATTCGACCATATGTGACGGAATACGTCTATGCTCGACTCTTGCGACTTTTTGCACTATATCTATATAATGTTGTAAATTTCTTTTATCTTCTGCTCTTGTCATAATTTTACAGATCAATAATACTACAATATATTAATTTAGCGGTCGTTTATTTGATGTATTTTTCATCTTATAAACAAACATTAATATTTCCGCAACAGCCTTGTAAAGTTCAGGCGGAATCGGCTGATTGATATCGACCATTCTAAACAAAGCCCTTGCAACAGGCGGATTTTCGATAACAGGAACATTATGTTCTTTTGCGATATTGATAATTTTTTTTGCGATAAGCTCGGTACCTTTTGCTATAAGCATAGGAGAATCCATTTCTTCTGCGACATATTTTAAAGCGCATGCAAAATGTGTCGGGTTAGTTACAACAAAATCTGCTGTCGGAACAGCATCCATTGCCCCTTGTTGAAGCATCTGCATACGTCTTTGACGAAGCTGTGCTTTAACCTGCGGATCACCTTCAGAGTTTTTGTATTCATCTTTAATTTCTTTAAATGACATTTTCTGGTCTTTCAAAAACTTCCACTTCGTAACCCCGTAATCCGCCGCCGCAATTACCAAAAATGCGATACAAGCTTTAAAGATAAACTCTGTGATAAGCTTACCAAACTCAATCATAACAGCAAAATTGTTATCAACAGAGGCAAGCATCAAAATACTTTCAATATGGTCTTTATAGACCATCCAACCTATATAACCTAAAATAATAACCTTAACTATGTTTTTAAAAAGTTCAAAAAGCGTCTTGATAGACATAATATTTTTGAAATATTTAGTCGGGTTAAGTTTATCTAATTTTGGCATCAAAGGAGCAGTCGCAATCAATGGTCCGACCTGAATAAAATCGGCAAGAACTGCTACAAACCACGCAACGGCAAGAATCGGTCCGATAATTAACGCAGCACCCTTTATTGCAACAATAAGGATATAGGTATACCCGATTTTATCCACATGGGCATTTGGAATCTGCTCATACAAAAGCGTAAAAACCTGTACAATCTGGTCCCAGATAAAAGGTGCCAAACCAAAGATTACGGAAAACAAAACAAGCAGCGAAACAGCCGTTGAAAAGTCCTTAGACTTAACAACCTGACCTTCTTTTCTTGCCTGCTCGAGCTTTCGAGGGGTGGCGTCAAACTGCTTATCTTCATCACCCATGACAGATAGTTCCTTTCCGAGTGATTACATTATAGCATGATTTTTAATATATTGGTTAAAATTTACCCCTTTACCCCGCTACGATTTTTACACCGCTGCTTGTGCCTAAACGAACAGCACCTGCTTTAATCATCGCTAAAGCCGCTTCCTTATCACGGATTCCGCCTGATGCTTTAACCTGCAATCCTGCATCTTTTACAGTATTAAACATTAATTCAACATCTTCAGTCTTTGCTCCGACTCCGTTTTTCACAAAACCGGTTGAAGTTTTAACAAAATCAGCTCCGCCTTTTACTGCGCACTCACAAGCATAAATTATATCATCATGCGTTAACAAATCCGTTTCAATAATAACTTTTAAATTATGCCCACCGCATGCTGATTTAATCATTTTAATTTCTTCAACAAGAAAATCTGTATCGCGCTCTTTAACTTTAGTCACATTAATTACCATATCAATTTCATCAGCGCCATCTCTAACAGCGTTGATTGTTTCAAAAATCTTAGTTTCTGTAGTATTTGCACCCAAAGGAAACCCGATAACCGTAACGATTTTTACATCCGTACCTTTTAAATAATCCTTTGCAAACTTTACATAAGACGGATTTATACATACACCCAAAAATTTATGTTCTTTTGCTTCATTAAAAAGTTTTACAAAATCAGCCTTCACAGCATCTTGTTTTAATAAAGTATGTTCAATATATTTGTTAAGATTATCCATAACTCCCCCTCTTCTTATATAAATAATTATAATAAAAATATTAACAAAATACTAGCAAAAAAGTTTTTTCTCATGTATTATATGTTCTATATCAGAAAATACATGGAAAAAGTATGGAACTATTAATTGGAAAAGAATTAAGCCCGAATGATAAAATCTTTAAACCGGATTTTAACTCAAAGTCGGGAAGGGAATTACTGGCTTTCTATCTTCAAACAAAATTCAGACAGATATTTTTATACGATAAAAAACAGCCGATTCCTCTGATAAATAACATTAACCCTGATTTTATCAACAGATTTTCAAAACGTTTAATAAACAACCCATCAAAACGACTCTTGATAGGTGTAACAGGCGAATCCGCCTCAGGCAAATCGACTATCTGCCACGAAATTAAAAACGTAATCGAGCAGCTTTCCATGCCTGTAACCGTTTTAAGTACCGATAACTATTTCAATGACATTTCAGCTCTGATAAACAAATACGGCACATTTGATAACCTAAGAGATAACGGTTATGACGTTGATGCCCCGACAAGTTTCCAACTTGATATCCTGCATTCTGATTTAGAAGATTTATCCGACGGTCTTGATATTAAAGCTCCAATGTACCTTCCTAACGGAACGGGAGTTTCCATGCCAAAAGCGATTGATGTTCTTTCACAAAAAATTATCGTAGTAGAAGGTATCGCAACAATGTATGAAGGCGTCAAAGACGTATTTGACATAAAAATTTATGTTGAAACAGAAAACGAGTTAAGAAAAAGCCGTTTTATGAATAGAGCAGTTGAAGAGCGCAACCAAAGCGAAGAAAATGCACACAAGCATTGGAATTATATAACTGAAGCAGGCGAAAAATACGTTAAACCGTTCAGAAAAGAAGCTGATTTGGTAATCAACGGCAATTCAGACTTAAAATACTTTGCTCAAATGCTTGAATATATCCACGAAATTACAAATAATTTTGAACAATAGGTCTATTTAACGTTTTAATTACCCATTTGAACTTATAAATTATAAGATTCTAAAACCAGTTTAGGATGCCTGAATTTTAACGAACTTATCTTCTTTTTCAGTTTTACCATAAACATTAATAGACTCCGGGGCATAGCCCGGAGTTATATAAACAGTAAAATACTTATTTCTAATGCTGTTTTTTATTTCTTAAACATTCTGTGAAAGATTCTTACCGGCAAAGATGGTCTATCAAACATATGCATCATTTGTTCTGTTCTTTTAATACGATTTGCATTATGTTTATATGCCGCATAAAGATTTTTTACGACTTTGACAGGATTATGAGTAGACGGTCCTGATTCTCTTACCAATATATTATAATAATTTTCACTTCCCATAGGATACTTTCCTTTAGCACCACGGGTTATGTAATATCTATCGGCAACTGCACATCTTGCAGCAGAAATCATCCTAAAAATTTTCATTTTACAAGCCTTTCTATTTATATTTCTTATGGGGTATTGAAGTAAAAACCCGATTTCCGCAATGGGAATCGGGCTATAAATTACTTAAAAATTAGTGGCAGCAAGAGCAAGAACCGCATTCACATGCAATAGCTTGTTTTGCTTCTTCTAATCTTACTTTGATACGTCCGTCAACTGCGATACCTTCACCTGTTTTTTCTGAGATTAACAACGGGTTGATATCAAGTTCGTCAATGAAACTGAAATCGTGAACTAATTGAGATAATCTCAACAATGTTTCTTCGATTTGTTCCATTTGAGCAGGAGTTGTACCACGAGCACCTTCTAACAATTTGTATGCTTTGACTGATTTAATCATTTCTTTAGCATCAATATCAGTTAGAGGAGCAATTCTGAATGTTACGTCTTTCATAACTTCGATAAATACACCGCCTAAACCGAACATCATCATCGGACCGTATTGAGGGTCTGTTGCGATACCGCAAACCATTTCACGGTTGCCTTTAACCATTTCTTGAATAATTACACCTTCAAGACCGTCGATAAGTCCTTTTTCTGTTAATTTAGCGATTAAGTCTTTGTATTCGGCTCTTAGTTGTTCTTCAGAACCGATATTAACTCTTACACCGCCAACGTCAGTTTTGTGAGATGTTGTTTTTGAAGTCATCTTCATAACAACAGGGTATCCGATTGAATTACCAACTTCTACAACTTCGTCTTCGTTTGTTGCAAAACCTGATTTACATACTCTGATTCCGTATGCATCAAGTACGTCAATAGATTCACGAGTTGTTAATTGAGCACGACCTTCTGAAAGTGATTGTCTGATAATTTGTTTTGCTTTTTCTCTATCAACATCAAATACAGGGATTTGACCTTCAGGTCTTTCCATCCATTTTCTTTGTTGGTTAAGTCTGTTAAATCCGTCAGCAGCTTCTTCTGCGTACATAAAGAACGGCATATTAACATCCATATCTGAAAGTTTTGAGAAGAACTCTGATTTTGTCATAAATACACCGATAACAGGTTTTTCAGGGTATTGAGATTTGATTTCCATAACAGCTTTAGCAACATCAATATCTTTCAAACCTAAGAACGGTAAGTAAATAACCATAATCATATCAACGTTAGGGTCAGCAATAACTGTTTTTAATGTTTCTTTATAGTGTTCGATAGGAGCTGAAGCAATCATATCGATAGGGTTTTTAACAGACGCAGCTGATGGTAAGAAACTTCTTAAAGTTTCTTTAGTTGAATCTGTAATTTGAGCCATTTGCATACCGTATTCACAAACAGCATCGGTTGCCATGATACCCGGACCGCCTGAGTTTGTGATAATTGCAACTCTGTCACCTTTTGGAATAGGGCAGTTCGCAAAAACTTTAGCTGTTGCAAATAAGTTTTTCAAAGAATATTCTCTGATTACACCTGATTGGTTTAATAAAGCGTTAGCAGCTTTATCAGCTCCTGCTAAAGATCCTGTGTGAGAAGAAGCTGCTGAAGCACCTGCAGCTGATCTGCCTGCTTTCAAAGCTAAAACAGGTTTTTTCTTAGAAATTCTTGAAGCTAATTTTCTGAAGTTTGAAGGATTTTGAATAGATTCCATATAAAGTAGAATTTGTTCAACATCTTCTTCATTTTCCCAGTATTCCAAAGCTGTTTCAGCGTTAACATCAGCTTGGTTACCGATAGAAATAAATTGGGCAAACCCAAGGTTAAGGTCTTTTAAGATATTCAAAATACCGCCGCCTAAAGCACCTGATTGAGAAACGAAACCGATATGTCCGCGTTCAGGAAGTGATTCTGCGAAACATCCGTCCATTCTAACTTCAGGATCTGTATTTACAACACCCAAGCAGTTAGGACCAACGCATCTCATACCGTATTCTCTAACTTTAGCTAACAATGCTTTTTCAGCTTCTGCACCTTCTTTGCCTGTTTCTTTGAAACCTGCTGTGATAATACATAAACCTTTAATACCTTTTTCGTGGCATTGGTCAATTGTAGATAAAACAAATTTAGCGTTAACAACGATAATAGCTAAATCTACTTCACCCGGGATTTCAAGAACTGAAGTATAAGCTTGCAATCCTTCAATAATTCCGCCTTTAGGGTTTACAGGGTAGATTTTACCGTTGAAATTGTATTCTTGTAATCTTTTCATAATGTCAGAGCCGATTGTGTGTTCTTTTGTTGAAGCACCAACTACAGCGATTGACTTTGGTTTCATAATTTTGTCTAAATTACTGTTCATTTTTCGTCCTTTCTTTTGTTTTATACCAATATTATACACAAAACAGGAATTTTAATTAAATTTATTTGAATAAATATTAAAAAATCCATACATCTGAATGCATGGATTTTTGTATTATTTTTTGATTATTCTTTTTAAATTTTTCAAAAATTTTGAAAAATATCCTTCCGGTTTAACTTTTTTTACATGTTTTTCACCAACAAGCGTAATTTTAGGCTCCCCGCCTTCATAAAAATCTATTCTTGCCATACGGAAATCACCCGTTTCCTGCCAGTATTTTACAAGTTTTCGTATAGCTTCTCGTTCTGCTGTATCGTGATTGTATACAGGAGGTTTTTCATTCCCAAAAGAAACAGAATTAACCCTCATTAGTAGCCTCCTTGAATCCACTCGCGAACTCTTAATTCTGCACCAAGTTCATTTGCAATTTGGCGGCATTTTTCAACATCAAGCCTTCTTCCTTTATACCCGTCAACGATAGATGCTACTGTTTTAATCCCCGCATCAGATGAACATTTGATAAACTTTTTCACTTCCTCATATACACCCCTAAATTTTGGCTGGGAAAGCTCGTCATATTCTTCACTTGTTGAGGCGTTTAAGCTTACCGAAAACTCATCAACTAAACCTACAAGCTCAGGTACTACATTCTTTTTATAAATAAAATTAGCATGCCCGTTAGTATTTACTCTGATTTTAGCGTTCGGATAGTTATCTTTAATATATTTTGCAACCTGACGCAAAATTTCAAACTTCAGCATCGGCTCGCCATACCCGCAAAAAACTACACCTTTTGATATATCAAATTTTTGCAGTTGTTCGATAACATCTTCTGCGGTAAAATCTTCATTATCAAGCCACAATTCCTGACCGCATACGTCATCTTTATCTTGTCTTAGACAAAATATACATTCGTTTGTACAACGGTTAGTTAAATTTATATAAACTTTTTTTTCTAATTCATAAACTAAAATATTTGACATACTATCCCTTTCAATAGGAATATTATCATATACTCAAAAGTTTTTTACAAGAGGTTTTGATATTTATAAAC